>DASRZA010000344.1:0-13934 GCA_035686845.1 Armatimonadota bacterium
GAGTCTATCCACTCGGCGGACACCGATCTCGGCATCGCGGACGACCTGCTGCAGCTCCTGGTCCAGGAACTCAAAACCGCGTTTCCAGTCGATCTCGTCGTGCGCGGCGGGCAGGAAGAAAGCGATAAACGCATTGAAGAATCGGTCGATCGCCTCTTTCCATGGATTGTCGAGATCCAGAACAGGTTCACTATCCAGAACTGGCTCACTCATGAATGTATGACTCTCTCCCTAATTATTTTGATCTGCCCGCTGGCCGAGGTATTATACCAGAGCGTCGGTCCAAGGACGCGGTTGCGCGGTTTAGCCCGGCCCTTTCGCTCGCAGCCCGGCACGAACGCCGACTCGAACCGCGACATGAACCGCAACGCAAACCCCACAATGATGCGGTGTCCTCGACCAGCGGCGCCCCCGCGCATGTCGGGTGAAGAACCGGCCACGGAGGTGGGCATCGTCTCACGCAGCGGCCGACTTCAGTCGGCGCCAGGACGGGGCGGGCGTGCTACAACAGTCGATCTCTCGATTGAGATTCATCTAACTTTCCGAAAGGGCCGCCAAAACTCCTTCGAAGAGCGCGTCCTCCTCCTCCGGCGCCACCGTGCGGAGGTCCAGCAGCAAGGCGCCCCGGGCGACCCGGCCAAAGATAGCCGGCTGACCGGTGCGAAGCCTTTTAGCGAGTGTATCCACCGGCATTTCACGGGGATCGAGGCGCACCGCCCAACTTCGCAGCTCCTCGCCCGGCAGCGATCCGCCGCCGACCTGCGAGAGTGTCTCCTGGACTTCGACATCTCCGACGCCCGCCTGCTCCAGCCGGCTGCGCAGCCGATCCGCCGCCTCCCGAATAGAGTCGGGTGTGCGGGTAATGGCCCGGATGGTCGGGATCTGCTCCCGGGCGGTTTCCGGATCCCGGTAGAGCCGGAGTGTCGCTTCCAGGGCAGCGAGGATCAGTTTATCCACCCGGAGCGCCCGCATCATCGGATCTTGCTTCATCCTGGCAACCAGGTCGCCTCGCCCGGTAATGACTCCGCACTGCGGCCCGCCCAGCAGTTTATCACCGCTCCAGGTGCAAATGTCCACCCCGGTTGCGTGAATCGACTGCACTGTCGGCTCGCCCGGGGCCCCATAAGCGGTGAGGTCGATCAGCGCGCCGCTGCCGAGATCCGCCATCGACGGCACCCCATGCTCCCGTGCGAGGTCCGCCATCTCCTTGAGCGGCGTTTCGGCGGTGAATCCAACCACGCGGAAGTTGCTCGGGTGAACGTGCAGCAGCAGCGCCGTCTCAGCATGGATGGCGCGCGCATAGTCACTCAGATGTGTTTTATTGGTGGCGCCCACTTCCACGAGCCGGGCGCCGGATGCGGCGATCACGTCGGGAATGCGGAACTGACCGCCGATTTCGACCAACTGCCCTCGTGAGATCACCACCTCGCGGCCCGCGGCCAGCACCCGGAGCGCAAGCAGCACCGCGGCCGCGTTATTGTTCACTACGAGCGCATCTTCGCAGCCGACGAGGTCCCGGAGCAGCGCGACAGCGCCCTTCAGCCTTGAGCCGCGAAGGCCGGTCTCAACATCGATCTCGAGGGTACTGTGCCCGCCGGCGATCCGGTTAAGATTCTCCACAGCCGCCCGCGCGAGCGCTGCGCGTCCCAGGCCGGTGTGCAGGACAACGCCGGTCGCGTTGGTCGCCGGGCGGAGAGATGGCGGCTGCCCCAGCGCTTCTAAGACTTCGTGGATCAGAGTTTCTTCGGATGGGACAGATCCACCGGCCAAAACGTGTACCCGCGCGTCCGCGATGGCTTGCCGTGCGGCCGCGGTGACACGGGCGCGTGGCGCGGCTTCCTCCGGAACGATCTCCACCAACCGGTTGACGGCCGGGAGCCGGCGTAGACGCGTGGGAAGCGCTTCGGCGCCATCGCTCACGAAGAATCTCCATTTCTGCATTCAGGGCTGGCGGTCGTGGAGGGGATAGGAGTAAAGGGGGTCACGTTGAGCGCCGGCCGGGGAAAAGTTCGCGACTCCAACGCATGCCGGGCGGCGGCCTGTTCCGCGTCTCGCTTGCTGGCGCCGGCGCCCGTTCCCAGAATCTCGCCATCCAGCAGCGCTTCGGCGGTAAAGGTTCTGTCATGCGCGGGGCCGGTCTCACCCACGGTCCGGTATGTCGGCGTCTTGTGCCAGGCGGATTGGCAGCTTTCCTGAAGGTGAGTCTTATAATCGGTCTGATTGCCGGCGCTCTCAACGGAATCCATCTCCTGCGAGAGTGACTGCCGGACGAGGCGAAATACGGCTTCCATTCCCGCGGTCAGGTAGACCGCGGCCGCCACCGCTTCAAAGGCGCTTGCCAGGATCGAGATACCGGCGCGGCCTTCCAACCGCTTCTCAGCCCGCCCCAGCTTCATGTGATCCCGCAAGCCAACGCGTTCGGCGGCGCGGTAAAGCGGCTCCCGGCTGACCACCGTGGCGCGAGCGCGGGTCAGCTGCCCCTCGGACCACCGCGGATATCGCTCGTACAGAAGGAGGCTAACGGCAAATTGAACCACGGCGTCACCCAAAAACTCCATCCGCTCGTTGTTCTCTGGCTCTTCATGACCCTGTTCCCGCGTGTACGACCGGTGCAGCATTGCCTGCTGCAGCCAGGCCGTAGCCCCGGGATCGATACCCAGTGAAATCGCGAGGGCGCTCAGTCCACTCGTATCCCTGGCGCCGGCGGCGCTACGACGTGCCCGCAGAACTACAACCCTCCTCCCGCCACCAACTACGGCCCGGACCTATCCCCCGACCCCTTCCCGAGGCAGGAAGGGGAGCCGGTCCTCGCGCGCCATCCTTCGTCCTTCGTCCTTCGTCCTCCGCTATTGCCCCGCCCCGGAAAGGATGTTGGAGAAATAGCCGGTGTAGAATGCGATAAGCTTTATACACACCACGATTGCAAGCAGCACGATCGACGCCGGCATCAACACGTGTATTGTCTGGTCCACGGCCTGGTTCGCATCCGCTTCGGCGAACTCAGCCATCTTGGTGACCATCATGTCCACGTCGCCGGTATGCTCGCCGGTCGCTAAAATATACATCGTCGTCTCGGGAAAGCAGCCAGTCTTCTTGATCGCGTCCGAGAGCTTCCCGCCCGCCTGAACCACGGGAACGGCGCTATTCAGCCGCGCGGTGATATACCGGTTGCCGCACGAGTTCGCGCTGATTTCGAGAGCGTGCGAGAGCGATACCCCGGCGCTGTAGAGTAGGGCCAGCGTTCGCCCGAATTTGCTCAGCGTAAACTGCCGCACTACTTTTCCAACCAGTGGCAGCGATAGCTTCACCCGGTCATAAGACATCGCAAACGAAGCGTTCGTCAGCATTAGCCGGATCGGGATAACGACGATGGCGATAACGAGCAAGATCAGGAAGAGCCATTTCAACGTGGCCGCCGCGTACGGTACCACCCCGGCGGTTACCAGGATTGGCACGGAGGGTATGAAGATCACGCCGAGCATCACCACCGCGGGATAGGTCATTGCCCCCTTAATGCGCGAGACGACCTGGTACTCCCGGTCCATGTAATCGGCGATCTGCGCCAGGAAGCGCTCCAGCCGGCCCGCCTCTTCGCCGGCCGTGATCATCTCCAGCACCACGAGTGGGAAGACGTAAGGATGGCGTTTGAAGACCTCCGACATCCGGCCCCCGGCGCCGCAGTGCCGGGCAGCCTCTCCCGCAATCTCCTTCAGCAGCTTGTTCGACGTCTGGCCCTTCAGCAGCGACAGCGCCTCGGCCAGCGGAATCCCCGACCGAACCAGGCTGGAGAGCTGCCGGAAGAAGAAGGCTTTCGCTTTGAGAGGCACGCCCGAATAAACCGACTGGTACAGCCGATCGCTCCCCGGCCCACTCTCCGCGCGCGCTGCGCCGCCCTTTGGGCGCAGCGATGAGACCCAGACCCCTTGCTCCCGCAGCGCGGATCGGGCGCCCGCTTCGTTCGGCGCCTGCAGCTCACCCGCCGTCTTCTGCCCATCCGAGGAGCGTCCCGTATAAACAAAGACCGCTCCCGGGGACTGAGGCGCCGCTGCCCCGTTCGGCGAACCTGAAGGCTGAGGCGTCGCCGCTGCCCCGTTCGGCCAACCTGGAGGCTGAGGCGTCGCCGCTGCCCCGTTCGGCCAACCGGGAGGTGGAGGCGTGACGACCGTCGTTGGCTCCTGCGACCGGTCGGGCGCCGCGGCGAAGCCCGGGGCGCGCGGATTCACCGTGCTCTCTGAACCCGGAGCGGCGCCTACGGCGACTGTCGTCCTGTCAACCTCCATCGACGCGATCTCCCGCGCCTCCAGCACAACATTGCATTTAGGGCACACCGCATCCAACGGAGCAAACACCTGGTGGCACTGCGGGCACCGCTTTACGGTTATCATGAGCCATCCGCCCAGTGGAACATGGAGTTATAGAAAGTCAGCCAGAAATGGCTCAGCACGACGAGCGTAAGCACGGCGCCGCCAAGCAAAAAGAGGCCTCGCACCGACCAGTTAAAGGTGGTCGCGCTGCGCTGGATTGTATCTTCCTCATAAGCTGCGAGCCGGAAAAGCATGGCGTCCACTTCGCCCGTTTGTTCTCCAGTCGCGACCATCGAAATCTCGCTGTCGTCATAAAGGCCGCTGGATCGCATCGCTGCGCTTAGCGGATTATTTGCCGCCACGACGGAGTCTTGATCCAGGAGCCGCTTGGAGATAGAGCGGTTAGGAACCGACCGGGCTGCAAGGTCCCATGAGTCTCGCAGCGGAATTCCCCCGTGGTATAGATGGCCCAGGATCCGCGCGAACCGCGCCAGGCAGAGCGACCGCTGCATTACTCCCCACCCCGGAAGCTTAAGACCGATCGCGTCGGCTGCGCGCTCGCCGGCGGATGTCCGCGTCCATAACTTCCAGGCGAAGCACAGCAGCAAGAGAATCATTGCCGCAGGCAAAGAGTTGTGGAGCAGCCCCTGTTCGTAACCCTGGAATCCGAGCGCAATGTTCTTCGCGGCCGAGGTACCGTTGTTAGTCGGGCTGAACACTCCTTGAGAGAAATTGGCGAACGGCCACATCAGGAGCGCAATCGGGAGTCCGATGTAGAGATAGACAAGTTTCAGCGGCTTGATTCTATTCTCGAGATACATCTGCCGCTCGTAGCTAACCGCCAACTCGTCGAGCACAAAAGGCAGGAAGCCGCCCCGCTCACCGGCGCGGATGATGCCGATACTCGACTCCTGAAGAGTCACGGGAGACGAGGCCAGCGAATCCGCGAATCCGGACCCCATCTGTGTCTTAGACTTCACCCAGCTCAATAGCTTGAAGAGCGGCCCGCTGCGATACCGGCCCGCGATCATGTCGCAGGCGGCCGCCGCTGTCATCCCCGATCGAAATGCTGAGCCGAACTCTCGAAAGAGAATCGCGTGTGACCTCAGCGATAGGCAGTGCTGACTCACCGCCTGGCGGCCGGACGCCGCGGCGCCGGCTGGACCGGACGCGACGGTTGCGGAATAGGGGCCGGCATACGCGCCCGCCACCGGCGCTGCGGAACTGGCGGCTGTCATCCCATGCACGGCAGTGGGACTTTGAGACGCGTCGATCCGGGCGGCGGCATCCGGCTGCAGCCGGAACGATTTCAGTCGGAATTCTGACCCGATCAACTGATCACGGAGCGCGGCGGGAGTCTCGGCCTCCAGAATACCCGTGGCGGGCTTGCCATAGGCGTCTTCCGCCTCATACAGGTAAAACGGCATCGTTCCCCTCCATCCCCGATCACAACCGGATCATTACCCGGTCATGACCCATCACTACCCCTCATGCGGCGCCTGAAGTGCGCTCTTCCCAGCATCCGGCGACTCGTTCTCCGGCCGCCATCGCCGGAATCCATCGCAGACAGGCAGCTCCGCCTCCGCCATTCCGGCCGTCAGCCCCGGTAGAATCTCAAGTTCAGGCGCCAGCTCAGCGAGCGGCCGGAGCACAAACGCTCGATCTAACATCCGCGGATGCGGCACTTCGAGATCGTTCGACCGTATCGTCTGATTTTCATAGATCAGCAGATCCAGATCCAGCGGTCGCGGCGCATTCCGGGCGCCGGGCATACGCCCGGCCTGCCGCTCCACGTCCTTCAGCGCCGTGAGTAAAGCCTCGGGACCGAGACGAGAGATGGCCCGCGCGACGCCGTTCAAATACCAGGGTCCGCCGGTCCAGCCTACAGGCTCGGTCTCGTATAGAGATGACACCGCAATCACCCGGACCGCTCCCATTGCCTCCAATCGTTCCAGACCCCGTCGAATCTCCGCTTCCCGGTCTCCAAGATTCGAGCCGAGGCCTAAATATACAGACGACTCGGTCGTATCCGCTTGTTCTCGCCGGTCGTCCATTCGATCGAATCTCCCGCTCAAAATCGGGCCACTTGCGCTCACCCAACCTTAGCGATATTATACCACTGAACTTGATAGGTACTGGGTATTGGATTTTGGGTGTTAGGGGCCGAGTGCGTGAGACCGACGGCGAGTCCCAGCGGCTGATAATCGGCAGCCGGGATCCCGCAGGAACTCGCCATCACGTACCGAACCCAATCGCATGTCCTCTTCATCTGCCGCCCCCATCGTAATCTCTCCCGAAAGCCCATTCTCCGATCTCTACCTCGGGATTGACGCAGGGGGGACGAAAACTTCGTGCGCGCTCATCGATAGGAACGGGCTGGTCTGGGGGCAGGGCGCCGGGCCGGCCGGGAACTTCTTCAATACGGAGCCGGGGGCGGTTGCGGCGGCGGTGCTCCAGGCCCGCGACGAAGCGCTGGCTGCGTCGAACTCGTCACCCCAACGGATCGCCGCTGCCGCGATCTGCCTGGCGGGCTTCGACCCGGCGAAAGATGAAAACCGGGCCCGCGCGCTCCTGGACCCGGTTCTGAGTCCAGCGCGAACCGTTTACGGGCGCGACCTGGACGCCGCGCTGGCGGCGGTTTGCGGCAGTGGACCGGGCCTGGTGGTGATTGCCGGCACGGGTTCAGTGGCCTTCGGACGCGGCGCCACCGGCGCGACCGCTCGAGCCGGTGGCTGGGGCTACATGGTCGGAGATGAAGGAAGCGGATTCTGGCTCGGGTCGCAGGCGATCAGGCATACGATGCAGGCGTTTGACGGCCGGGCTGCCAAGGGGGTTCTGTTCGATAAGGTGTGCGAGAAATCGAATACGACGAACGCGCTGGACCTGGAGGGACGGGTCTATCACGAAAGGTGGACGCCGGCGATTTTCGCCGGCTACGCGCCGCTGGTGTTCGACGCGGCCGGCGCCGGTGATCCGACCGCGCTGCGCCTCGTGGAGACCGCGGCGGCGGAGCTGTGTGCGCAGGCTCTGGCTGTGATACGGCGGCTTGATCTGACGACGGCGAAGTGTGGATTGGTGGGGAGTCTCTGGAACGCCGGGCCGCTGCTGCGCGAGCCATTCGAGCGCGCTCTGCGGCAGAACGCGCCCGGTATTACTCCTGTAACCCCGGCGATTACTCCTTCCGAAGGCGCGGCGCTGCTGGCGCTTGCGGCCTGGGGCGTGGATGTGCAGCCGGAACAGGTCCGGCGGCGATAAGACCTATCGCTAGCCGGCCGCTGCCCCGCGGTGCTTGCGGTTATCCGTTCCAACTGCTGATCTGGTAGTTGAGCAGCAATTCGCCGGTGACGACGGGAATTGATTGCGATCCGGGAACTCCGAATGGCAAATGAGAAGGGAGTTCCGGCACGAAGAAGATCGCGTCGTTATTGAAGAGCTGGAACGACTTTCCGACCATGGACCCCGCAAATTGCCCCTGCGCGCCCCCGCCGCCATGAGGCTCGCCGACCTGGCCTTCGCCAAACACAGCCGCGATCTGCGTATCGTGAGGTGACATCCCCAAGACCGCGTCGCCCATGGAGACTACAGCAAGAACATTGTTGGGAAAGCCGCCGGAACCGGCCGGCGTGTCGTTGTAGTTGCCCACTGGCCCAACGGTTCCCAGCGTGATATTCTGACCATTTACAACGGTCTCACCGCCCGCCGTTCCGCCCGATCCCGATCGTGTTCCGCCCGAGACGATGACACCGGACCCTGAGTACGTAACCCCCGTAATGCTAACGCTTCCCTGCACCCATACCACGCCGGAAATCTGCATGACTCCAGATGCCGCTTTGATATAGTTCTTGGAGTTCGCAGGATCGACAATGTTGATGCTCGACGAACCCGTAATTGACAGCGCCCCCCCCGATGGCGTATACGAATAAGCGTCATCGAACCCCGTTACCGGATCGCTCCCAGCAAGAAAGTCGAAATAGTCGGCGTAAGTAACCGTGTTGAGGGTCCCCGAGTCATTGTAGGTCACCTTGATCGGATTGACCAGATCGGGAAAGGCGACCTGGCTGTTGCCAAGGTCGTAGGCCCCGATCTTATTCGTCACCGGAGTCGTACCAGTGATGTCAGCGGCGCCGGTAGGGCCGGGCGCCGTGCCGGCGTACACCCCCGCAAAAAACCCGTTGTCACCTGAGTTGGTAGGAGGATTCTGCCCGATGGCCTTTCCCGAGCCCATGAGTCCGTACCGGATACGAAATACCGCGCCAAGATCCTGCGGCGATCCGGTACCAGGTGTAATCTCCGTCGATGGCACCGCCGTACCGGGAAAGCCTCCACTGGCGAGGCTTCCACCGGCGTCAGCGTAATTATTATAAATTCCACCCCCGCCGTGATCCGATAGAATGACTGTCGACGCGTCTGTCACGTCATCGCTGTGAATATGGATTGAGCCGGCGACTGTGGTATTCCCGCCAAAACCCTCGCCGCTCGCCTGGCCGTCGCCCGCGAAAATCGCGTTGGTCCATGCGTCTACGTTTTCCCCAACCGGCTCCGCGACTGAGTTTACCGTGACGCTGTCGGATCCCATCGTCCCCGTACTGCTGATGACGATGTCATTGTTGATCGCCCATCGCCCAGTACCCGCCGCCACTGTTATTTTGAAAGTCGCTCCCGACGCTAGGGCAGGCCCGGTCCAGGGACCGCCGACAGACGAGACCGTTGGATCGGTGTTTGGCGGCGGCCAGGCGCCGTTATTGTTACTTAAATACCACACCGCGTAATCCAGGCCGGAATCGGCGGCGGCCCTTGCCTGCTCTCGCTGCCAGCTCATAACCGATGACTGCATCTCTCGCGTCGCCACCTCGGCCAGAGTAAGTCCCGTCATCAGGACAACGAAAAGGACAATGATGACGACGACTAATACGTTTCCTTGACGATCCTGTTTCTCCCGGTTAATTGTGTAACGCAGTCTCCCCTTGTGCTTTACGAGTGACCCTGGGCCCGGACAGGGACCTCCGCTCTTTAACATGGCTAATCTCCTGAAAAGAAAGTGATGAATTCTTGATATTTCACACCAGGCATCAACCGCCATGACCGCTGTTGTGTCCGCCGTGCTTACCCGTGGTCCCGGTCGTACCCGTGGTACCGGTGGTACCGGTGGTACCGGTGGTACCGGTGGTCCCGGTCGTGCCGGTTGTGCCGGTGGTCCCGGTCGTGCCGGTTGTTCCTCCGGTGCTGCTTGCCGGAGGCGCGTCATAATTGCGGAACGTGGCGTTGGACTGAAGCTCGAGTTTCACGTTTTGACCCCAGCTCGGTCCGGTTACGGTAATGTCGAACAGAAGCGCGTCCGCGTCGGTAAGGTCAACCGTCGGATTTGGCGGAAAGGGGTCCGCCCAACTGTTGCTGGAAGCGAGGTGAACGTAGACGTCCATCCAGGTGTCGAATTCGCCGCCGCCCGGCAGAATGCCCGAGCTAAACTTCCGACTGCTTCCCATCGTTGGAATGACCGTCCGGGTGATAGTTTTGTGTGTCTGGTCCCAGTTATAACAAACGTAATCCCAACTGTTGGGGATTGTGCCCTGCGAGTCGTAGGAAGGGAGCTGCAGCACGGCGAGGCGGGTAAATGCGGTTAAACCGGCGCCGAAACTATTCGGCACGTTAAAAGTCACGCCGGTCGGAAGACTCCAGGTCCCGTTCGAAGTGTATACAACGGAATTCGCCTCCTCGCAATCGGTGGTAAAGCTGTTCAGGATCAGGCGGCAGCGCCAATCCATTTCATTCTGCCGCATCTCCTGTCCCCACGTCCTGTAGGTGGTCATGATAAGAGATACGAGAGCCAGAGAGATGATGCTCGAAATGCCGATGACGACGAGCAGTTCTGCTAAGGTGAACCCCCGTCTTCTGATGAAAAAGCCGTGGCGCGAGACCTGCATTCCTTCCCCTCCCACTTCGATTGCCTGCGATCGTTCTGCGCTTGAAGCGCCCGAGATCGAAAGCGAATAATAACGCTGTTCTGTGGCGTATCTTAGAGCGAGTTGATGCCGCCGTCGGTGACCAGAGTGTCGTTTGTAACAGAGGACTGGCCCCGTCCCGGTTCGATCCACTTGACCGTAACAATGACGTCACGGTAGGACGTGTTGGCGCCGGTTACCGCGTTGCCGAAAGTTACTGTCGCGGCGCCCGCAGGCAGTTGCGAAAGCATGCGATAAGTAAATGGCGACGCGGGCTGAGAGTTTGAAAGAGGCGCAGCGAGACCTTGTGGAATCCCATTTGCATCGAACGTCTGGGAGTTGTACAGACCGGTAATGGTGTTCCAGCTCAATGATCGAACGTACTCGATCTGCTGTTGGGCAATAGATCGGGCGGAAGAAAAGTGCGCCGACTGCATGTCCATCTGGATTGCGGTCAGCAGCAGCGAGAAGACACTGAACGCGCCGACAACCAGCAGCGTCATTGCAGAAATCACTTCGAGGAGGGTGAACCCGCCTCTGCTCTGGCGGTGGTAACGCGGCGATCGTCGCGGCCGGCAAATCGTCTTTCGACAATGCTGCCGCGAATCGCTTCGATTGCGCCCCTTAGTATTGCGATAAGAAAGAATCACTGAGTATTCTCCGAAACGACTAATTATTGAAGTCCAAACGTCTCGTCGGTGAGGTGGGGAAATTCCTGGCAGCGCTATTCTCGATTATCGGAGTGGTGAGGCTTTGCAGGAGGGGTGGGTTCGCGCGGCTTCGCGGCGGGCTTTACAACTAAAGTCGGAGCGGTACTCCACCTGATGGACTATTGAACGACGTTCGCCAATACCGTACGGATGAGCCCCATCGGTCGACGGGACCATAATACGGCGGATCGGTTTCGGGGCGAACGCGGCCGCGACTCACTTATCGCGCGGCTTATGAGATTGCGTGCAGCTTAGCCCGAGCGAGTTAAGGTCTCAGAAGATGAACCCGCCAGAGGCGGAGGGGAGCCAGAGTTCACGCGCAGGCGGTCGCGCTACCGGGGCACGTCTCGCACGAAGGAGTTCATACCTGGGTGGGGGATGACGTGGTTGGCTAAGAGGCACACGACGTCGACGATGATGAAGATGAGCGAACCGCCCAAAAACGCCAGCAGCGGCAGCCAGCAGTAGCGCGGCACACCGAAAAACTCCTTCCGCAAGGTTGGTTTCGGTAAATCTGGTTTTGTTGAGGTTGGATCAGGCACCGGGTTTGCCCGATCGAGTCACGGCGAGGGTGCTTGCGGCGCCTGAACCGGGATTTACAATTCGGATGGCGCCGTTATCCGTATCGGCCACGTAGAGCATCCCCTGGTAAAACGACAGCCCGGCCGGCTCATAGAACCGCGGGGCTGTGCCATTCTCTTTCCCCGCCGTGGTCTGCCCCGCCAGCGTCGTGACCGCACGGTTCGCCAGGTTCAGAACTCGAATGTCATCGTTGTAGGTGTCCGCAATATAGAGTTTGCCGCCCGAGTACGCCAGTCCGAGCGGATGCTGGAACCGCGCAGCCAGTCCCGTCGCGTCCTTGTGCCCGAAATCGAAGAGATCGCCCCCGGCCAGCGTGATCGTCTCGCCGGTTACGGGATCAATTCGTCGGATGCTGCTGCTCTCGCTGTCGGCGACATAGAGGTAGCGCCCATCGTTCGCGAGCCCGCTCGGCTGGGCAAAAGCCGCGTCCATGACATCGCCATCCTGCCGGGCCTCCCGCCCACTGCCGGCAAAGACCTCAATCCGGTTCGCGCCGGGGTCATATCGCCAGATCCGGTGATCCCCGGCCATCGCGATATAAAGCTCTCCGTTTAACCAGTTAACGTCCCACGGTGAACTCAAATCGCGTTCCAGAGGAGGCGCCCCGGTCTGGTTCGTACTGAGCTGCTTGCCGGTTCCCGCAACGGTGGTCACTATGCCCCGATCCAGGTCCACGGCCCGGATGAGATGATTATTCGTATCTGCCACGTAGAGGCGGCTGCCCACAAGCGCCATCCCCTGCGGCGTATGGAACGACGCCTTATCGAAAGGACCATCCGCCCGGCCGGTCTTACCTGTTCCAATAATCTGCTTCACGGCGCCGTCCAGCGAAGTTACAACAATTCGATCGTGACCGGAATCGGCGATGAAGATTCGTTTGCCAGGTCCGTCCACAAGTATCTTGCCGGGAAACGAGAGCAGCGTTTTCGGCGCCCGGGCGCTTTCTAACGCCAGGGCCAGCGGGCGAGTGTCCAACCGTCCGGCCGCCCGGTACGCCGCGGCGAGCCACTCCATTCGCGGCGTCAGCGCCGCTTTAACGCCTTCCCCGGCCACAACTCCGACAGCGTAGCCATCGGGATCTACCAGGATGACGGTTGGCCAGGCCTCCACTCCCAGCGCACGCCAGAGGCTCAATTGCGCATCATTCACAACGGGGTGATCCAGATGGTAGCGCATCACCGCCTTGCGCACGTGAGCGTCGGATTTTTCGGTATCAAACTTTGGCGAATGGACGCCCACCACGACCAGCGCGTTTCCAAACTGCTTTTGGAGCTCCCTCAACTGAGGGATGATATGAAGGCAGTTGATTCACCCATACGTCCAGAAATCGAGCAGCACCATCTTTCCACGCAGCGAAGCCATGGTGAGAGGCTGCTTAACGTTAAACCACGTGAGGCCCGGCGGAAAATCCGGAACCTTAAATGCGCCCGCCGGCCTCGCGTACGCCAACGGGGGCGGGCCGCCAACGGGACCCGCGGCCGCCACCTTGCTCGGGCGGGCGCAGGAAACCAGGAAAGCAACAGCGGCCCCGGTCAGCACCATGAGCGCAAGTTCGCGCCCGGCGCGGGTTGTTGGAGATTGCAAAATCATCGCTTCTTTCTCGCCGATCGCATACCAGAATATCGAGGGGTCCTGTATCCACGACAAAATCCCGGGGGCGCCGGTTCCTTTCACGGTATACGCGGCTGCGCTGGAGGAATCGCACCAACCACCGATAACGTGGGAGCAAAACGGTCCCCGGCGGGGCGCCGGCAGGGACGCCGGCGCCCGATAACGTGGGAGCGCTTTGTCTAGGCTGCCCGGTCAAAGAGAGGGACTGCGGCGATGCCGTTCCATCCGCTTCAATTCAGCTTTCACTCGCCCCGGAATGGCGCTCGAAAGGTCATTCTTGTTGTTGACCGGGACAAGTGCGGCATTGTTGGCCAGGGAGAGACTGACGCCGGCAATGGTTCGAGTTTCTATAGCCTTCGCGGCGTGACCACCGGGCTGGCGTGAAGGCATGTCGGCTCTGGGTCAGCGCTTATTTAGATTAACACGACCGAAACCATACTCATGCGGGCGAACGTGCGCGGAACTCATCCAGAGTCGAAACTTCGAAGGCTACCTTCCTCGAGTTGCGCAATGTAGTCGTATTCCTCTCCGCTCGCACTCGCTCAACCAGATTCGGAGGGAGTGAACCGAATCTGGCGCCGAGGATGTCTATCAGCGCGTTCTGAGCTTCTCGAAGCTCACCCTGCTCACGCCCCTGCTCGAGTCCTTGCTCGAGTCCCTTTTGAATCCCACGACGCTCAATACCCGTAACATACGGCATGCTCAATTCCTCCTCATCACGCGATAGCTGCTCATCGAACTTCTGCTCCAACTCCGGCGGCAGCGCCATTAACCAGTCGATAAACCGA
>DASRZA010000345.1:0-17727 GCA_035686845.1 Armatimonadota bacterium
ATCATGAAGCGTTTGCAATCCGCTTCGCCGCTCGCAGCCGCCGACTGCGCGCTCGGGCAAAGTCAGCGTGATCGACCAACGGATCACGCTCGTAGGCGATCATATTGAGAACCCGGCCAACGCCCGAATGATGATGGACGCCGCCGCTCTGTTTGGAGGGCGATGCGCCTTCAGGGATGGCGGTGAGCTGGCGGCGAAGTGGTTGGCGTCTTTCGATGACCCCGGTCTACCGCGTATCGGTCGAGCTGAAATGGCCGAACAGTTCTCGCCGATCATCGCCCTCGACAACCTGAAAGGCGCCGCCGATATCTATGGTTACCGTCTTTCGCCAGATCCGGCGCCCGCTGTGATGGTGGGCAATGAGCGCAAGGGTCTCACGCAAGAGATGCGGGAGCTGGCCGACCAGGCCGTAGAGATTCCAATGGTCTCCCGGCGGCTCAACTGTCTGAATGTCGCTGCGGCGTCGGCGGCTGCGCTCTACTACCTGGCGCGCGGTGGCGGATCCCGGATCAGAGCAAGCGGGCGGCCGGAGCGCCGGCGACCTGAGATTATGCTCATTGGTGGAACGGACCATTTTGAGCTCGGAAGCTCAATACGATCGGCGGGCGCGTTTGGTTGGGATCGCCTGCTCCTGGACGATCGGTCGGGGGTCTGGTTCGGCGCCGCCCGGGCTATTCAATTGGAGGGACGGGCGGCGGCTCGCCGGAGTCGAAACCCCATTCACGTTATTCCGGCGCGTCTCACACGCTCAACGCTCTTCCGCCAGGCGTATATCGTATCCGCACGCCGCGGCGCTCCTCTTCAGACCGCTGATCTGGCGAGGGGTCCCGAACAAGTGATCGTCATTCCCGATGAGAGCGCAGTCGATATCCAACGAGAGGACTGGGGATGGCTTGCGCCAGAGATACGGGTCGTTTGCCTTGACCTGCCGGTCCAGCCCAATCCTGAATCCGGTATCTTCGCGGTGGATCCCGGAGACCGGCCCGGCTCGCCGGCGGGACCGCCGGTTTACCACTACCGGTTCGGCGCCACGATCGCGCTCGCGGAGATCGCCCGGCAGGTTGGGCGGCCGGCGCGGCATATCTCCTCACGCCCGCACCGGGCAGCGCCGGAATACGAGCTGGAATTGAAACTTGATCGTATGGATGGCGCCGAGAAGTTGTTCCTCGAGGATTTACTGGATTATTGATGACCGCGGGGGAGCGAAAGTCTTTAGAATCGCAGGAAGGTCTGGAGGGTGAAACTTTGTTCGGGGATTCCGAGATTCTGTAAAATACCATAGCTGAACGTGAAGCTCCCGCGCAGCCGGTAATCGAAGTAGAGCGAAGTGTCCGCGGAGCCGTTGGTGATTGCTCGTCGGAGGCGTGCGGAGATGCCGTCGACGAGGTGCTTGGAGACCTCTAAGAAGACTGGGCCGCCAAACTGGTATTCGAGGTTGAGCTCCTCAAGTCCCAGATTTTGCGCAAGCTGCATTTCGTAGGGCGTCAGAACACTCCCCAGCACTGTCTGTCGAAGCACATCACTGAAGAGGCCTGGCAGCGCCTCCTGCGCATTCCCTTGCACGATTCCATAGAGGGATTGAGTATGAAGCAAGAGAGCTTCAAGCTGAGACTGTGATCGCGGTGGCTCGGAGCTGAGGTAGAGGTGGATTCCAGGACCTGCAATCTTAAGCTCGGTGGTGATACTGCCGGAGCCTTCCACCTCCATTCGCACGTTGAGATTCTGTCCGCTCGGCGCGAAGAAGGCTGATGAAGTCGCTCCGGTCGGAGAGGTTGATTCCGCCACCTGCGTTGTCAGGACAGCGTGCAGATCGAAACTCAGACCGGTCTCCTGCGGATCATTGGATGGACTGTATCGGAGATGCCCATCCGCTTCCGTGATGCGCCAGTACCCGATGACGTAGTTGAAGTAGCCTCCGCCGTTTCCCGCCCGGAACGTGGCGTCCATGGCGATATCGGAGAGACTTCCCCCAATCTGAAAAGTCGCGACGGTTGGGCGGAGCTGGAGCAGCGTAAGACCGCTCTTTTGAAGCGAAATCACCGACTTGGCGCCAAGCGCGAACGCCACGTTAAGCGTAGGGTCAAAGGTGGATGGGCCCGCCGATTTGCCCGCCCCGAAGGGTGACCCCTGCAGCCGTATATCCGCCTGGTTAAGCTGCGCGGTTCCCGCGATCGCCGGCGTCAGCTCCGCGCCGGCGATGGTGATGTGCGCGGTGAGATATCCATAGACGTGCTCGAAGTCCGCTCTCCGCTCGCTCGGGGTCTTAGAATTGCGAAGCAGGAAATCGGCGAGCAGACCACCATCGGTGACGTGTAGATCTTGGGCGTTAAACGTGAGATCCACTTTTTTCGAAAGCAGGTCAAGATACCCTGCCATATTGAAGGCGCCGTGGTCGGTTGTGCCGCTGAACCGGGTGACGTTGGCGCGGAAACCGTTGAAGTCGATCTGGATCGTGAGATTACGGATCGGCTTTTGAACCTCGGCGAGTGAAATGGATCCCGGATTAGCCGGTGTTCCGGCGATAAGCTGTCCGAAGAATTGCCGGTGCGCAACCGTGCCGCTGATCGCCAGACGAACGCTCAGCGGCCCGCTCGCCGCCGTTACAAAGTCGGGCGAAACGTCGTGCAAAAGCGCCAGGCTATCATTATCGAGACTCGCGTTCACCATCACCTTGCTATCCGGGAAGATGTACGGCGACTTCTTCCATGTGAAGGCGACGCTCCCGTCGGCGGTGGCCACATGTCCGTTGACGCCAACGGTCAGATTACCGGCAATCGCTCCCTCCCTGGCGGTCAGCAGCAGCCGCCCCACCGAAAGGGTGACCTTGCCGAAGGCGAGTGGAGATTTTTCGGTGGCGGCGTCCAATGAAGCCTGTATGACCGGGCTGCTCGTTTCACCGCTCGCTCGCAGCGTAATAAAAATGGTCCCGGATAGCGAATGCCCCAGCGCGCCCGTCCAGGGTGAGAGCGCGGCGACCGGGATGCCGGGCGCTTCAGCGATAACGGAAATGTTTCCGCCGAGTTCTACGTAGGATCCCGGAGTGACCCGGATGCTAATACCGGGTGTACTCGGGTTCACAAATTCGCGCAGATAGAGCTGGTTCAACGTGATACGAGTACCCACCAGGCTTGCGTCCAGCACGCCTGTGGCAAACTGGAGCGTTCCTTCCGCAGGCTTCGCGGCCGCTGGGGAGGAGGCCTCGGGAGCCGCGGCCGTTATCATTTTTTCCCACGCGCGGTAGCGGGGATCGCCCAGTTGCACTCCCAGAACGGTGAGGTAAGATGGCGGAGGGAGCGGAGTCGCTCCGGCGGAAGAGCTGTTCGCCGCGCTGACCGCTGAAGGCGCGATTGCGAGATTCTTCAACTGAACCGTGAGCCCACCCGTAAGGCCGTCGACCATACCACTCAGCATCTTCTGGATTGGCTGACCCGCCTGAAGCGTGTTCATCGGCAGCGGCTGGCGGATACGTCCCCGAATGGTGAGCGTCGCCGCGGCGATGGTACCCGTAACCCCGGCCGGAACCGCGATCTTAGCGTGGGGCGCCACCGCAAGGGCGAGCGCCGCCGCGGTCGGGAGGGTCACTCCGTCCATCTTCAATGAAGCGTTCAGCAGCGGCAGAACGCTCCCACTCAGCGTCACCATTTCCGCGGTTGCAGGCCGGGAGATGGTAATCTTGCCAATGGAAAGCGATGATAGCGGCAGTGAACCCGGCTGAATGGGGACGGAGAAGGCCGAGAGCACCGGGCGAAGCGCGAGATCAGACGCCGCGAACGTGAATGGCAGCCCATTGATTGCGACCTGAACCGGATCAACCTGGACGACTACCTCGGGTTGGCTCAGAGTACCCGTTACGGCGACGTGGACCGTGGCATTCTGGAGGGGAACCACCGACGGCGGAAGTCCCAACTCCTGGAACGCCAGGTTCGACGCGGTGAGACGCAGGTTCAGGCGCCCATTGGGACCGATTTCACCGGCATTCAACGCGATATTGCCAATCGGGCTGGCGGCGGTGACCGAATTAATCGTCAATCCGGCGAGAAGATCGCTCCAGTTGTGAGTCGCCTCGAACCGGAGAAGATTCGGCTGGTACGTAAAGTGGGTGGTGGCGCTGGTGACCGGGTATCCCCGAATACTTCCATGGTCTACGGTCAATGTACCATCAATGAGCGGCCCCGTAATCGGTCCGCGAACTGAAATCACGCCGCTCCCGACACCCGTGAAGGCCGGCTTCGCGCCGGTCGTACGCGATAACAGGTCTGCAACCTTGCTCAGGCTGATCCCGGCCGCCTGGACGTTCAGATCAACAGCGACCGGTCGATAGTTCGAAAGCGCGATCGATCCATTCAGAGTGATCTTGCCCGGTACAAGATACGCGATGAATTTCGAAAGCGTGATGCGACTGGGAGTGACCGTGAGCCCGCCATAAACACGGTTTAGCGGAATTCCGCCGAACGCGACACCGAGGAGCTGCACCTCCGCGGCAAAATGCGGCTGCTTTAGGCTGCCGGTCAGAGTTCCATGAATGAACGCCGTCCCCTGCGCTGATTTGAGGGCCGGTGTTACCTGGCCGACATCGGAAAGATCAATATTGCGCGCCAGAACTTGCAGATTCAGCTTCGAAAAATCGGAAGCGGCGGTACCCAGGATCTGCAGGTCACCATCCGGATCCGAGATTAAAATATCCACGCTGTTGAGGCCGCCTCCGGCCGGCTTGATGTCCCACGTCGCGGATCTCACGGATAGCGTCCGAGATGCGAGTGAGACCAGGCCGCCCTGCGTGGTGAACGAAGTTAGACGGCCGTTCGCGAGCTGCGCGTTCAAGATCAGGGATGCCCCGGCCGCCGAGTATGGCTGGCCGCGCAGAGTAAGGAGAAGATTTTTCGCCGAAAGCCGCGTGCTCAGCGAGGCGCCGCCGCCGGCCTGGCTGTTCAGATTCAAAGCGCCGGTCGCCGACCCAATGGTCGCCGGAGACCCATTCACGATGGCGCCGGCCCGACGCGCGGTGAACTCCGCTGAAGCTGCGAACGTTCGCCCGGCCCCCGTAACGGTGAAATTGGCCGTCACCAGGCCTGTAGGCTTGAGCTTCGCGATCGAAGCCGGAAGTGGCAGCGAGCCGACGTTAACATTGTTCGCATAGCCGCTAAACCGGTAGATCGCACCGGAGGGTGTAAGGCTGATTCCGCCTGAAAGCGAGGCCGTACCGCCACCCACGTCGAAGGAGCCGTGTGAAAGCTGAACATTATGATCGGAATAGATGAAGTCGAGAGAGCCGTTGTGAATCGGAAAGCCCTGAACGACAACGTCCGGCGCCGAAAGCGTTCCCGAGACATCCGGACCCGCCACTTTCCCCTGCACGCGCAGCGTCGCGCTGGCCGGTCCGAGAAGATGGAACGCGCTCAACAGTTTGGGCGACACCAGCGGAGCAATGAGCGCCTGCGTGACACCCCGGGCCTCAAACACGCCGTCGACCCGGGCCGGTCTGAATCCGGCCAGCGTTCCCTGCCCGCTGATAACGGCCGGACCATACGCCGCCCGATCTATGCGAAACAGAATCGACTGGCCGGCCATCGAGAGCGTTCCCGACCCACCGGTGATCGGGCGGCTCAGCCGCTGCACCGTGGCGGAGAGGCCGGTGAAACTTCCCTGAATGCTGTACCGGAACGGCAGTTTCTGGCCGGGTGTCGCGGGTCCGAGGTCAAGATCGGCGGCGCCGCTCGCTATTCCACCTTGAATCGTGGCGAAATTCAGCGCGAAGTAGGAATCCAAAATTGGAGGGACCGTGACATGCGACGCAGTGGCGTGGATCGCCATGCGCTTCGTGACGATGTCGACCGTTCCCGCAATCGACACGTCGGCGGCCACCGGAGGGACGCCTGCGGATATGGGCGCGCCCCGACCCGACGCCGTCACGCGCACCGGACCATCCTGTTCCAGGAGCGCAGTGCCCGCCAGGCTCACCACCCGGGCGCCGAAGAGTCCGCTGCTGTGGGGTGGCTTGTAATCCAGGAAAACCACTTCCCCGCCCGTGAAGTGAATGGTGGTCGTGAGCGGAAGTCGCGGCTTCTTTCTCGGCTTCGAAGGCTTGAGGATGTGCGATACGTTCCACTGACCGTTCGGCCCGTGCACCACGTAAATGAACGGGTGATAGATGTCGATGCCATCAATGGCTGATAGCGGCTGAAACATCCTGAGCGACAGAAAGGATGGATTATAATGGATGACCGCGCGGTCAATGGTCGCCAGGAACGGCGCGCGCTCGCCCGCCGCGCTGCCGAGCCGCAGGTGATCTAGCTCGATGACGTGCCGCTTGCGGTAGGATCCCTGCCAGTGGATGGCGCCAATCTTGACGCTGCGCCCGAGGTACTGTGCAAGCTCGGTGGCGAGGATCTGGGGGAAGTAGGATTCAAGCTGCCGAATTCGCTGCCGAATACGGGGCGCCATGAAGAGGCCAAAAGCCACAAGCACAGCGATGACAAGTATGAAGGAGAGAATCCGTGATAACGTGCGCATCGCTTAAAGTCTGGACGAAAATCGGGCGCCGCCGAGGAAGTGGGCCCGAGCGGCAAGCGATATGCCGCTCTGCTGCTTATACCCATTTTCGGGCGAAACCCAACCGCGGCCCGGCCGCGGACGGCTTGCCCGAATCAAGGTCCGGCTGAAATCAGGGCAGCCGGCGCCATAAACCGCGCCCTGTTATAGATAGTACCCACCGCATCAAATCCGGTGTTGGTCGCCCCCATTATTGGGGACCACGGGACAGCGACCAACACCGCTCGACTTCTGCCGCGATGGGCTAGGCCTCTACGTATTCGCGAAGGCCCTTGTTGCGTCCAGGCTGTCGGAGCTGATAAAGCGCCTTGGCCTCAATCTGCCGCACTCGCTCTCGTGTTAGCTTGAGGACCCGGCCGACCTCTTCAAGCGTGCGCGGCTGACCATCTTCGAGACCATAGCGCAGCTCGATGACCTGTCGCTCACGGTCCGGCAGAGTGTTCAATGCCGCGTCTATGTGCTCGCGAAGGCCGCTCCGAAACACCTCCTCGGTAGGAGAGGCGACGTTCCGGTCTTCGAGCATCTCCCCGAGCTGAGCATCCTCTTCCTCGCCAACAGGCGCCGCCAGTGACACCGGCTCCGGCACGATATTCATCAACTCGTGGACACGATCGGCCGGCATACCCACCGACCGCGAAATCTCTTCCACTGTTGGCTCACGTCCCAGCGTCTGCGTCAGCTCAGCCTGCACCTTCGCAAGGCGATTCACCGTTTCAATCATGTGAACCGGAATGCGAATCGTTCGGCCCTGGTCCGCGATAGCGCGAGTGATCGCCTGTCGAATCCACCACGTGGCATAAGTGCTGAACTTATGGCCCTTGGTGTGATCGAACTTCTCGACCGCCCGAATCAGCCCCAGCGTCCCCTCCTGAATCAGGTCAGGTAGCGGAAGCCCGCGCCCGGTCATCCGCTTCGCGATGCTGTAAACGAGCCGTAAGTTCGCTTCCACAAGCTTGGCGCGCGCCTCGGGATCGCCGCGACGCACTCGCTTTGCCAGCTCGACTTCCTCGCGCCCGGTCAGAAGCGAAGTTTTGCCCATCTGCCGCAGCCAGAGCCGAACCGTATCGTCGATCGGGATTCCCTCAACTGTGGGCGCCAGATCCTGCTTCACGCGGGACTCCCCAGCAGTGCTGGACTCATCGTCGCGATCCTCAGTTTCGGAGTCCGGATCAACATCCCGGTCTGAAGCGCGGTTGTCGGCGTAGACGTCCGGCCCATTCGAATGCTCGGCATCCAATTCGTGGCCGCCGGCCAACCGGCGCGAGCCGCGATGCAGCGCCACGTCGGCAGAACCTTCCAACGATCCCGATCGCCGCCCGCGTACTGCGCGCATCTTCTGTCCTCTTAACTCCTCTGTCTGGAGTGTCATAACTGTTCCACCTCCCCTCGCTGCCCCGAGCATTCAGGGTACGGGAGGTAAGGCCTCGTTCCCGCTGCTTTGATACCCACGTCCCCAATCCATAATCGACAGCCCCCGACGCTTGCGCGCGGGGGCCAAAAACTCAACCACTAACAGGGTTGATAAACCGTTTGTTCCCATGTAGCCAGATTCTAAAGTATAGCCTTAGTTCGGCCCGCGGCGGACGAAGACCTTCCGGCGCCGCGCATTCGTCAAATAAAAAAACGAAAGCGTCTCGCTTTACTCTGTGGCCCAGATTTACAAAGGCCCGAGACCCTGGTATTCTGTACCTTATATAAAGACTCTGGTCCGTTGTTGTATAGACTCTAGGCCGTCAGTTTAGTTCCAACTTGTGTGAGCCAAAAAAAAGGGACCGCCCGTCCGCTTCGAACACCGCTGTCTGGGATCGACTCGCAAGTTCGAGGTCATCGATGGAAATATTGAAGTCAGAGCTTACGTTGACACCCGGAATCCTCGCCGGTATAATAGCCTTTGAAGATTCCGTGTCCCGTTCTCCGGTCCTATCGTCCGGCGGATTTGCGTCACTGTTGGGAGGAAGTTTATCTTGAAGCAGCCCAAATGGGTTCCACCGCTGATCATTATCCTCATGGTCGCCGCCGGAGTTGTGATCGCCCGTGTGCCGGTCCAACTTGGACTCGACCTCGTTGGAGGTGTTCGCGGCGTCTTTCGCGCGCAGTCGCTCACTCCGGGGAAGGTCGTCACACCGGATGAGATGAACACCGCCATCCAGGTAATAGACAGGCGCGTGAACGCTCTCGGCGTATCGGAAACCCAGGTCCAGCAAAAAGGGACCGATCAGATTATCGTCGAGATTCCGCTCACCGGCAAGGTGAAGGAAAGTCACATCACGGCCGCCGAAGCGGAGAACCGGCTGCAGAGCCTGGTGCAAGCCGCCGTTCTGAATTTCATCGAGATGCCCTCCGACATCCGGGTCGAACCGGGGCCCCGCAACGATAAGGGTCAGGAGACGTTCACTTACTTCGGACCCGACAATAAACCCATCCCCGAATCGCAGGCGCTTGCGCGGGCTAAAATTGTGCTCAACGGCAGCGATCTGCAGCCAAACTCGAAGGGCGAGTTTTCATCGGATCCCAGCAAGGGCTACGAAGTAGCGCTCCAGTTTAACGATAAGGGCGCCCGGATCTTCGGTGATTACACCACCACACACGTTCACAAGTATTTTGGGATCACCTTAGATAACCGGCTCCTCACTTACCCGATCATCAACGAGCCTATCCCCGATGGCCGGGCGGTGATCTCGGGCGGATTCAACAGCCTCGAAGAAGCGCAGACGCTGGCGGTGCTCCTCAACGCCGGCGCGCTTCCGGTGAAGCTCGTTCCGATCCAGACCACGGTTATTGAAGCCACTCTCGGGCAAAACTCGGTCCGTACAAGCCTCTGGGCCGGTATCGCTGGTCTGATCCTGGTCGTCTTCTTCATGATCGCGTATTATCGTCTGCCCGGTATCCTCGCGTCGGTAGCCCTTTTAATCTACGCCGAGCTTCTTTTTGCCGTCTTTAAGGCGATTCCCGTCACGCTGACGCTGCCGGGTATCGCGGGCGTCATTCTTTCGGTAGGTATGGCGGTAGACGCCAACATTCTTATCTTCGAGAGAATGAAGGAGGAGATTCGCGATGGCCGGACGCTGCGATCGGCCATCGACGCCGGCTTCAAACGCGCTCTCACCGCTATTGTCGACTCGAATGCCTGTACGCTCATCGCCTGCGGCGTGCTCGGCTTTTATGGCACGGGTCCCGTTAAGGGCTTCGCGATCACTCTCGCTATCGGCGTTATCATCTCTCTGTTCACCGCGGTCACGGTAACCCGTACCCTTCTGCACCTCCTGGATAACGCGACCGGCCTCCAGCGTCCCGAGTTCTTCGGCACGAATATTCAATGGATGGGCAAGTGGGCCTATCTGCGCAATGGAGCGCCGCGCGATATTATCGGAAACCGGCGGTTCTACTACTTGCTCAGCCTGGCGGTCATCGTGCCGGGCCTCATCTTCATCTCGATGGGGTATCTGCACAAAGGCGTCGATTTCACCGGTGGTAATGAGTGGGTCATTCAAACGCGTCAGCCGATAACGGAACCGGTGATCAGCAAGGCGATGGCCGCGGCGAAAATCCCTCGCACCCATTATGATCTGGAGATTGGCCGCAGTCTCGACAGCCCGGAGAACCTGGCAACGATCCACACCAAGCCGGGCGTCTTTCCAAAGTCGCTCACCGCTCTAAAAGCGATGCAGTCGCAGATTCTGGATACGCTGCATGGTCTCGGCGTTCGAGACGCCAGCACCGCTTCCGATGACCACATCGATCCCATCATCGGCAAGGAGCTGGAGTTCAACGCTCTGGCCGCGGTCCTGATCGCGTCCACTTTGATCGTGCTCTACCTGACGTTCCGGTTCCATGTCGGCGGTAACTTCAAAGCGGGCGCAAAGTACGGCTTCTGCGCCATCTTCGCCATGCTTCACGACGTGCTCGTGGTGATCGGAGTCTTTGCAATCTTAGGATATGCGCTCCAGGTCGAGATCGACATGAACTTTGTGACCGCGATCCTGACGATTATCGGCTTCTCGGTTCATGATACGATTGTGATCTTCGATCGGGTCCGTGAAAACCTCTACCGTCGCGGTAAAGACGAAACCTTTGAGGAGACCTATAACAAGAGCATCATCCAGACGGCGGCCCGGTCGATCAACACGAGCTTCACGGTGCTTCTGGTACTGCTGGCGCTGGTTTTCTTCGGCGCGCCCGTGATCAAATGGTTCATCGTGGCGCTGCTGGTGGGCATCACCTCCGGAACCTACTCCTCTATCTTCAACGCCAGTCCATTGGTGGTGGATTGGGAGCATATTAAGCGCCGCCGCGAGAGATCGCTGAGCGCCGCCGTGACGCGTGCGTCAAGCGGGGCGACGGCCGGCGGGAAATCCGCGTCCGCTGTTCGGCCCGGCGGCTTTGGAGCGCCGGCGCAGACCTCACGAACGAACGGCGCCAACGGCGGAGCCGCGCGGCCGCAGTCGACTGGCGCTGGGGTCCGCCCAGTGGCGAAGCCGGTTGAGGTCCCGCCAGGGGAAGAACCCACCGCGACAGCCAGTCCCGCCGCCATCCCGAAAACGGCTCGGCCGCGGGGAATCAAAGATTCGCCCAGCGCTAGAATCATGTCCAAGAGTAAACGCCGACACTAGCAACCCGGAGTGAACCGCCGAGATCATGACGAGCAGCGCTGTAAAGATCCGAGATCAGAACTCAGTTCGCGCTGCGGCGCCTGTTGCGACCAATTCGGCGGCTGCTGCGGCGACGAATCTGGCGGCCCCCGTCGCTGTCCCGGATCTCGATTCTAACCCGGTTCCGGAGCTTGAGGCGTCTGCTGGAAACGGCGCCGCTCCGGCGTCGGTTTTCGAAGGTGGGATCGCGGCAGAGGTATTTCCTCGAACCACGGCGACCATCGAGTCGCTTCTCGAACGCGTTGCGAAGTACCAACCGGACGCTCCGCTGGACCAGATTCGGAAGGCGTATGCCTTCGCATGGGCCGCGCACGAAGGGGACGTGCGCGACTCAGGGGAAGCCTACATCCAGCATCCCCTCGAAGTCGCCATGATCCTGGCTCGACTCGAAATGGACGCGCTTACCGTCCAGGCGGCGCTCCTTCATGACGTTGTCGAGGACACCTCCCATACGCTCGAAGAGGTCCAGCGCGAGTTTGGGGATGACACGGCCCGGTTAGTGGATGGTGTCACCAAACTGACGCGGGCGGATTTCGAGCCGCGGACCGGCCCCGAAGGACAGGATGTCCGGCGAAAAGAGGCCGACGCCCGCCGGCAGGCTGAGAACCTCCGAAAGATCTTCCTCGCCATGGCGCGCGACGTGCGCGTCATGATCATCAAGCTCGCCGACCGGCTTCACAATATGCGAACGCTGGACGCCCGGGTTCCGGAGAAGCAGCGCCAGGTCGCGCGGGAAACACTCGATATCTTCGCTCCGTTGGCGCACCGTCTTGGCATCTGGGAAATCAAGTGGGAACTCGAGGATCTCTGCTTCAAGTATCTGCAGCCACAGGCGTTTGCGGAGGTGGCCGACCGGGTGGCAAAGACCCGTGCGCGCCGTGAAGGCGAGGTCCAGCAAACGATCGTTCAACTTCAACAACGCCTGCGTGAAGCGAAGATCGAGGCTACCATCCAGGGCCGGCCGAAGCATCTCTGGAGCATTTATGGCAAGATGCGTCAGCAGGCGCTCGACTTTGAAGCGATTTATGATCTGATCGCCGTTCGCATTATTGTCAACACCGTGGCGGAGTGCTATACCGCGCTGGGCGTCGTGCATGACCTCTGGAAACCGATTGCCGGCCTGTTCGACGATTATATCTCCAAGCCGAAGGGCAATCTCTACCGATCGCTGCACACGAAAGTGATCGGGCCGACGGCGGAACCGCTCGAAATCCAGATCCGAACCTGGGATATGCACCGCACCGCGGAGTATGGCATCGCCGCGCACTGGCAGTATAAAGAGGGCGGCAA
The DNA here is from genome assembly GCA_035686845.1 of Armatimonadota bacterium. Lineage (GTDB taxonomy): Bacteria > Armatimonadota > DASRZA01 > DASRZA01 > DASRZA01 > DASRZA01. The sequence goes on from DASRZA010000345.1 coordinate 12,489, forward strand.
ACCGGATCAGGACTTTGATCAACGCATCGCCTATCTGCGCCAGCAGCTCTTCGACTGGCAAAACGATTCCCGCGACGCCAGCCAGTTCCTGAAAGAACTGAGCAGCGAGCTGTTCAGTCACCAGGTGTTTGTGTTTACTCCCCGGGGCGACGTCATCGACCTGCCGGCGGGCAGTACTCCAATTGATTTCGCGTTTCGGATCCACTCGGATCTGGGACTGCGCTGCGTGGGCGCCAAGGTGAACGGCAGAATCGTTCCGCTCAACCATCCGCTGCAGAACAACGACATCGTATCGGTGATGACCCGGAGTAACGCCAATCCGAGCATGGACTGGCTCAACTTTGTCAAAACGAGCCATGCTCGCAATAAAATCAAGGCCCACTTTAAGCGGCTGCAATCGGATGAGAACACGGCGCGGGGTCGTGAGGCGCTTCGAGCGGAGCTTCACCGGCAGGGCCTCGACCAGCACGGACTGCTTCATTCACCCGAAATTCAGCTCCTGGCGGAAAAACTGAATCTCCACTCGGTAGACGCGCTCTTAGCCGACATCGGCTATGGTCGTCTGAGCGCCGATTCGATTGTCCATCGACTCCGGGAGCAGATCGCGCCAACGGAAGCCGCGATCGTCGAGCGGCCGGCCCACGCGCCGGCGGCCCTGGACCTCTCGGTCGGTGGAACCAGCGGTATTCTGATCCGCCGGTCCACGTGCTGTCTGCCCCTTCCGGGAGATGACGTGGTGGGTTACGTGTCACGGGGGCGGGGCCTGGCGATTCATCGCCGGATTTGCCCCAACGCAATCGCCTACGCTCAGAACGAGCCAGACCGCCTCACCGAATTGCAGTGGCCGGTGCAGCCGGAACAGCTCTTCGACGCGCCGCTCGTGCTCATCACTCTCAGCCGCATCGGTATGCTGAACGAGATCACGACGATATTCAGCCAGACCAAAACGAACATTCTGCAGGCCAGGGCGACCGAGCGCGAGGACAAAATGGGCGTGATTGAGATCACGGCCCAAGTGACCGGGCTGGAACACCTGGAGCAGTTGATCGGCCGGCTGCAGGACATGGCCGACATTATCACTATCCAGCGGGGACCGGTCGCAGGCGCAGTTTCGTCCCGCCGGCGCGGTTCACCCGCTGCTGCACGCCGCCCCGCCCGCGCTCGGCGTAGTTGATCACTTTTTTGCCCCAAGCCGCGTCGGACTTCGGGCCCAAAAACGAGGCCACCCGTGCTTTCTCCGATAGTGTCCGTCACTCCTCTTCATCCGAACCGGGTTCAACCTACCCGTTCGGGTAGGCAATGCCCTTAACCATCAGCCAGCGCAAAAACCGATAGTACTTGTCGGGACAAAACAAAGGTGAAAGGAGTATCATCTTGAACGGGTCTCGTGGGCGGGATGAGAGACTTGCGGTTGTATGGAAGGGATCAAAAGTTCGTGCCAGTCCTAAGAGTGCTGATTGCTGATGATAACAGCCTCGTGCGGCGATGCCTTCGGCGGCTCCTGGCGCAGCAGCCAGACATTGAGGTGGTAGGCGAAGCCTGTGGTGGAGACGAGCTTCTTGACGCTGTGCTGGCCCTGAAGCCGGATCGCGTGCTCGTTGACATTCAGATGCAGGGCGCGGGTGGGCTGGATCTGGTCCGACGGATCAAAGCCGTAGACCCGGCGGCCTGCGTCGTGGTGCTCAGCGTGTATGCTGATCAATTGACAGAGGCGCTCCGTGCGGGGGCCGGTCATTATTTATTGAAGGCGTGTCCGACAGAGGATCTGTTGAGCGCCTTGAGAAAGCCTTGCTGCGAGCGAACGCGCGCGGCGACGATTTTTAACGCTCAAGGAGTTTCATGAATCCGCCCTCTACTGAAGAACTCAAGACACATCCCGTATTTGGCGCGCTTGATCAATATAATCTGGAGCGCCTGCTGCAGGTGGGCCGCGTGGATCAAATGCGGCGTAACGAGACGCTCTTCTCCCCCGGAGACCGCCCTGATAAGGTGACTCTGATTCTGGATGGCGCCGTCAAAGTGACGGCGCCGGCGGCGAACAAGCGCGAGGTTATCTTAGACATCCAGGGCGCCGGCGATGTCGTCGGCGAGGATGCTATCGGTAACGAGCCGCGCGCGACCGGCGCCGTGGTCATGCGCGACGCGGCGCTGTTTTCGTTCCCCGCCGCTGCAGTTCGCACCCTCTGGTCTCGCAGCCCCGAATTTGCGCTTGCTTGGATCCGCTATCTGGCCGGAGGTAAGCAGAGGCTGCAGGAACGCGTGATTGAGCTGGCGTATGGGAATATCGAGGACCGTCTCTTCCGGATGTTATTTCACCTGGCGCGCTATCACGGGGTTTCCACCAATAAAGGCAATACGGTTCTGAAGTTCCGGCTCACCCATCAGGAGTTGGCCAACCTGATTGGCGCCACGCGTGAAACAACGACGCTTGCGGTGGGACGTCTCAAAAGCTCAGGAGCGCTCAGTTTTATGGATGGGAAGATCGTGCTCAAAGATCGGCTGCGCTCAGAGGCTGCACAGGAGGAGCGCGCCGGTTAGGGTCAAAGTATCACTACAATATCGCCTGCTTTTCCAAACACTTCTCATAAAATTTGAAAACTAATAATCATGGCTCGTCAGCTTAGGAGGTCTAATATGTCAGTGGTCACACTTCAACACGCGCCGCAGCGTGAACAGGTTTCACCCCAGACGATGGCTGATTGGATGCATTCCTACCTGAGGAATGTTGGCAGTCATCGTCTGCTTACGGCTCAGGAAGAGCTGATGCTCGGCGAGCGCATCGCCGGGGGCGACGCCGAAGCTCGTCGCGCGCTGGTTGAAGCGAATCTCCGATTAGTTGTCAGTGTGGCTCGGCGTTACGTTGGCAGCGGAATGGACCTCGAGGACCTGATCCAGGAGGGGAATATTGGTCTTATCGCCGCCGCGGAGCGTTATGACTACCGCCGCGGTTTCCGGTTCAGCACCTATGCGATGGCCTGGATCACACAGGCGATTAGCCGGGCCGTGGATCATCATGGCCGCCCGATCAGGCTCCCGGCGCAGGCTGCGCTGGAGATGCGCCGTATCAACCGGGCTGCCACGGCGTTCCGACAGGAGCTTGACCGCGAGCCTTCGGAAGAGGAACTGGCGCATCGCACTGAAATGTCGGTGGATCGTGTTCGCCAGCTTCTCCAGGTTGGTATGACGCCTCTTTCGCTCGACGCCGCCGTGGGCGAGGATGACGAAGGCGTGCTCTCGGACCTGGTTGAAGATCGCACCGCGGAGAACCCATCGATGGGCGCCGATCGGCTGGCGCTGGGTGAACAGGTGAGCGCTCTCATGGATACGCTGACCCAGAAGGAGAGGGATGTCATCCGGCTGCGCTATGGCCTCGACGCGACTGAAGAGCTGACGCTTCAGGAGGTAGCCACCCGCCTGGGACTCTCCCGCGAAGGTGTTCGACGCATCGAAGCCCGGGCCCTGGCAAAGATGCGGACTTCCCGCTCAGCCCGCCGCAGCCTCGCAGCTTAGCTTAAGCGCGATTTTGCGGTTGGCTCCGCTCTCCGGGTGGGCGCCATGTTTCCATGAGGCTGACAGCGCCGCATTCTCGAAATCTGCAGAGAATGCGGCGCTGTTGTGTACCGTGGCTGTGGACTGCGGCTTATGGCTCGGTATTGAACTGCTCAACGTGGATTAACCCGAAATCGGGGACTGCGCTCATCACGACGACCCGAAGCGTCGCATGACGCTGGTCGGTGGAGCTCAGGCAGAGGAAGCACCAGGCGCCCTGGCCAAAATACTCCGCCTTTTGCGCATATCCGATAAGCGTCGTGGAGTGAGGATGGGATTCCCCGGATCGACGGGCCTGCGATACTTCGAACGCGTTGGCCCGGTTTATCGCATGAATAACACAGCCGATGATGACATGGTTGAGCTCGCCTCGCTGCTGTGCCCGTTCGATGACCCGAGTCGCAAGCTCTTTCTGGTGAGCCGGGGTGACGGCGGATGGGGGATAGAGGCGTTCCATGTTGGCGCCCAGCGGACCCTTGGCCCAGCGAGCGAAGGCTGGTACGACGCGATGTTCGGTGCTATAGTCGGCGCCCGAAAAGTCAACGAGGGGGAAGCCATTGGTGGCGACCCGTTTCTCCACACGCTGGATCTGTCCGGAGCGGATTCCTGCGGGGATCCCGATCAGGATGCCGGCCGCAAACGCCAGCAGAATATAGAGCGCCCATCGTGCTGCCGACGCGAGTGTCATTACTATCTTTTAACCTATTTGGGCGCTGTCTGTCAATCGGACAACTGGCTTTTCTCCGCGTGGTCGGTTCCTTGGTGAAGGTGATTATATGAAAACGTACACTCCACTCAAACTGCTGGTCACCGGCAGCGAGGGACATATTGGGAAGGCGCAGGTTGCGGAGTTCGTCGCGGCCGGGCATGAGGTTCGAACGATGGATCGCCAGCCGGCATCGGATCCGGGCGACCGCGATCATCGTGTTGGCGATCTCCGTGATCGTTCGGTGGTACGGGAAGCCGTCCGCGGAATGGACGCGGTCGCGCATCTCGGCGCTATCGCCGGAGACTGGGAGGGACATGACGAAGAGGTGATGCAAATCAACGTCATGGGGAGCTGGAACGTGCTGCAGTCGTGCCTGGAAGAGGGCATCCGGCGGGTGGTGAGTTTTTCCAGCGTCCAGGCGCTCGGCAACTTCATGGGATTCCGGGAGGCGGATTATCTGCCAATCGATGACTTCTGCCCGCGCCATCCAATGTCGGCCTACCAGCTTTCAAAACATCTCGGTGAAGAAACCTGCCGCTCATTCTCCGAACGACACGGTATCGTTACCATCTGCATCCGGCCGGTCGGCGTCGTGCAGCCCGGCGCATACACCCGCCGGAACTCTTCTCCTGATCCCGCCCGGGGGAAGATGGGTTACTGGTCCTACGTTGACGTGCGAGACGTCTGCGAGGCCACCATCCGGGCGCTCACCGCCGAGAACATCCTCCACGACTCATTCCTCGTGGCCGCTGACGACAGCCACAGCGTTATGCCGACGGCCGAGCTGGTAGAGCGCTGCTGCGCTCACACTCCGTGGCCCGGCGTCAGCCGTGACGATTACTTCGTCGATAACCCGTATCGTTCGCTCGTGGACTGCGCGCATGCCAAGCAGGCGCTCGGCTGGCGGCCGCGGCATTCGTGGAGGGACGAAGAGGTGAATGGGTGAGCGTGGAGACTATCTGGTCACACGCTTCGCTCCGG
>DASRZA010000346.1:0-16945 GCA_035686845.1 Armatimonadota bacterium
CGGGCCTGTGAAGTGCCCCGCACGATGGAGTCATCCACCACAACCACTCGCCGGCCGGCGAGGGTTTCGCGGACGGCGTTGAATTTCATCTCCACGCCGCGATCCCGGATGCGCTGATCCGGCTGGATAAACGTCCGGCCGATATAGCGGTTCTTGATGAGCCCTTCGTTGAATGGAATACGCGAGGCTTCGGCGTATCCAATCGCCGCCGGCGTTCCCGAATCGGGCACCGGGATGACCACGTCCGCCGGAACCGGGTGCTCTTCTGCCAGCACGTGGCCCAATCGCTTCCGGACACTGTGCAGGCTGCGGCCAAAGATATTGGTATCCGGCCGGGCGATATATACAAATTCAAAAACACAGGTGGCGCAGCCCTCATTCGTCAGGGCCTGGCGTGCCTCCAGCCCTTCGGCCGACGCGGTTACCATCTCGCCCGGGTCCACTTCCCGGAGCAGCCGGGCGCCCAGCACGCTGAGTGCGCACGACTCCGAGGCGAAGACGTAACGACCTTCATCGAGCTGACCAATGCAGAGCGGCCGGATGGCGTGCGCGTCCCGGAGCGCTATCACCCGGTCCGGCGCCAGAACCACGAAGGAGAAGGCGCCCTCCAGCCGGCCGGCGGCCGCCGCCACCGCGTCTTCGATGGTGGGCGTTTGCTGGCGCGAAATGAGGCGTGCGATGATTTCGCTGTCGTTGGTCGATTCGAAGACCTCGCCAGCGGCCTCTAGCTCACGGCGAAGCTGGAGCGCGTTGATCAGGTTGCCGTTGTGCGCCACCGCGATCTGCGAGCCTCGCCAGAATGCGAGAATCGGCTGCGCGTTCGCCAGGTTGCTCGATCCGGTGGTGGAGTATCGCACGTGCCCAATCGCAATATGTCCGCGCAGCGCGGCGAGATGCTCCTCATGAAAAACCTGGGTAACAAGGCCCATACTCTTATGGCAGAAGACCTCGATCCCATTTGCAACGGCTATGCCGGCGCTTTCCTGTCCACGGTGCTGCAGCGCGAATAACGCGAAATACGACATGCGAGCCACGTCGTCCCCCGGACAGTAGGCGCCGAACACTCCGCATTCGTCGTGCGCCTCGCTCATATTGGCCCCCTCGCTCTACGATTTAGCATCGAGATGGAATTCAGACCGTCCCCCTCTCGACGAGATACCATCGAGATAGAGCGGCTAAGTTTGCGCGATTCACAACCGACCGGATGCAATTACTCGCCCAGACCGACTCGCCGAAAGATCGTATCGACGTGCTTGGTATGGTAGGAGTCTTCAAAACAGGCGTCCAGCTCCTTTGGGGAGATGCGACGGCTTATCTCCGGGTCATTCTGGAGCAGCAGCCGGAAGTCGTCGCCTTCCCACGACTTCATGGCGTTCCGCTGCACCGCTTTGTAGGCGTCTTCCCGGGAGAGCCCTTTGCGAATCAACTCCAGCATCACCTGCTGAGAGTAGATCAGACCGCGCATCTTCTCGAGGTTCGCCTTCATATTTTCGGGATAGACGATCAAGTTCTCTACGATCCCGGCAAACGTATGCAGCATGTAGTGAACCAGGAGACAACTATCAGGGAGAATGATTCTTTCAACCGAGGAGTTGCTCAGATCGCGCTCATGCCAGAGCGCGACGTTTTCCATGGCGGCGATCGCGTTAGACCGCACCACCCGCGCCAGCCCCGATACCTGTTCGGAAACCGACGGATTGCGTTTATGGGGCATTGCGGAGGATCCACGCTGCCCGACGGAGAAGAACTCCTCCACCTCCCGGATCTCGGTGCGCTGCAGGTTCCGGATTTCGACGGCGAACTTCTCCAGGCTGCAGGCCATCAGCGCGAGCGCCGATATATACTGCGCGTGCCGGTCGCGCTGAAGAATCTGGGTGGAAACAGGGGCCGATTTGAGGCCGAAGCGACCGCACACGTACTCCTCAACCTCGGGAGAGACGTTGGCGAAAGTACCGACCGCGCCCGAAATCTTTCCATAGGAAATGACCTCGCGGGCGTCTTCGATGCGCCGGATGTTGCGCTGGATCTCATCATGCCAGACGGCGAATTTGAGACCCAAGGTGATCGGTTCGGCGTGGATGCCGTGCGTACGGCCCATCATGACCGTATATTTATGCTCACGCGCCCGGGCGTCTACGGCGCTTTTAAGGCGCCCGGCGGCGGTGAGAATCAGATCGGCCGAATCGCGGAGCAGCAGAGAAAGAGCGGTATCTTCGGCATCGTAGGAGGTGATGCCATAGTGGACGTATCGGGCTTCATCCCCCATATTCTGGGTGATCGTCTTGATAAAAGCGATAAAGTCGTGCCGGGTATCCTGTTCAATCTCAAGCATACGGTCGAGGTTGAAGGACGCCTTCTGTCGGATCTCGCGGACGGCTTCCTCAGGAATCTCGCCGACTTTCGCCAGACCCTCACACACTGCTATTTCAACGTCGAGCCATTTCTGGCACTTATTTTCCGGCGCCCAGACGGCCTTCATCTCCGGCAGGCAATATCGATCGATCAAAGGCTCTTCTCCCGCAGATCGGCGCGCTTAACCTATCGTTAATATTATATACCGTTTCCATGCGCCGCCGCCGCCGGCCTGGCATAAATGTTACCGGCGCCCACCGGCTCTATGCCGCTGATCGTCCGAGATGCCAGAAGAATAACTTAGAGTCGGGTCAGGAAGGGCAGAAGAGTATAGAGCAGGCCGGGCGCGATATTCTGGAGGAAGGTGGACTGGCCATGCTGCGGGATGTAGATCACGTCACCGGGCATGAGCGGGAGATTATACTGCAGCTCGCCCTTGCGAAGCAGCCGGTCAAGGTGTATGGGCGTTGCGTCGATCTTTCCCTTGCCCGGACGCAGCAGCTGCGCGTCGTGGATAATCGCCGCGTCGGTAGGACCGCCGGCAAGCTGGAGCGCGTCGAGGATGCGGTTCTTATCATTCTCGGGGAGGACATACGCGCCTGGCTTGAGCACCGCGCCAAAAACGTAAACCTGCCGTTTGCTCACCGGCACGTAGAGTGAATCACCCGGTTCGAGCACGATGTTCTGTGAGGAATCGCCGCCGCGAAGCATCTTATCCAGGTCGATATCGATCACTTTTCCGTCCTGGTGAGTCAGGGTGGCGTCGTAGAGATTCGCGTCTTTGGTCGGTCCCCCTGCGCCCTCCAGAGAGGGGTTGGCCGCGTCACCCGGGCCGCTCAGCGCTTCCAATAGCGTCATGCCGGACCGGAATGGAACCGGGCCGGGGCGAGTGACAGCGCCCAGCACAAAGACCTGATCTGTCAACTGCGGAATCGTAATCACGTCGCCGGGCTGCAGCGGCAGCGGAGTGGCTTTTCCGTCGCGAAGCGCTCTCTCGACGTCAATCGTCTCGATCCCTTTTGAATCGAGCCGGGCGAGTTTCACGTGACGGAGATCGGCCCGGGGCGTGGCGCCATCCGCTTCAACCAATGCGTCGTCCAGCGTAAGGTCGGGGCGATATTGAATGGCCTGGGGATGGACCACCTCACCCAGGACAAGGACCCGGTCGGTCTCTTCGGGAACCGTGATGATGTCATCCGGCTGGAGCACGGTTTGATCCGGCGCGCCGGTCTTCATCAGGTCGAAAAGGTTGATCCTCGTCTCTTTGCCCCCGACGCTGCCGATCAGGATTTTGGAGATATCCGCCTTCTTGGTGGGCCCACCGGCGGCGGCCAGCGCCTCTTCCATCGACATTCCCTGCTTGAACGGCAGGTTCTGAGGATTCATCACCTCGCCCTGCACCGTAATGTGCGATCGCATCTCGGGAATAAAGAGAATGTCGTCCGGTTGGAGCTCCACGTTGGCGGCGGAAGAGCCACGACTCTGCGCCGACTGCAGGTCCAACATCCGGCTGGTGTGACCGCGAGTCAAAACCGCCTGGGAAAGATCTCCCTTCGGGGCGCCTCCGGCGAGCGCCACGGCGTCCAGCGCTTTGAGGGGACCCTGCATTGGAAACGCGCCGTCTTTGGTACAGGCGCCAAGCACATAAATATTGAGGATGCGCGCGGTCTTGAGAGTGATGGTGATGGCGGGGTCGCGGATAAAGCCGCCAAACGCCTTTTGAGCCGCCGTCTCGAATTGATTGAGCGTGAGTCCTGCCGCCATGATGGTCGCGGGAGGCTTCACCGGCAGCTTCACGCGGCCATCCTGCTGCACAACCAGGTCCCCGGCGAGATCTTCAAAGCCCGGGTTCAGAACCTGAAGATGGAGGAGGTCGCCCGCCTGTAGCTGGTACGCGGCGTCGGCGGCGCGGGCCTGCAGCGGCCAGACCGCCGCCAGGCAGAGAAGGGCGACCATCCCGACGATCCCGCGCCGTATCCCGCTCAGCGCGTTCTGTGTGCTCATCATCCAATCCTTCATTGCCCGGTCCAATCTCAATGCTTCTGCGTGGTGGAGAGCTTTTGGCCCCCCTTGCCGTTGGACTTGCCATTGGTCTTGCCGTTGGTCTTGCCGTTGGTTCCCGGGCCGGCATCAGTCCGGAAATAGGTGTACGCCTCGCTCTCAAAGCCTTTAAGCGGTACTTTATTCAGTACCAGGCCAATGTGCCGGGCGCGCACACGGCGCACGGCGTCGACAAGCTTGCGAATATGATCGCGCCGGCCGCGATCAGCTTCCACCACCTGCAGCAAGCCCTGGCATTGACTCGCGAGCAGCAGCGCGTCGGTAATCGCCACCGCGGGCGGCGAATCGAACAGTACAAAATCGGCGCGCTCGCTGAGATCACTGATCAGCCGGGCCATCCGATCCGACTTCAGCAGCACCGCCGGATTCAGGGGCAGCATCCGGCCGGCGGGAAGCAGCCAGAGGTCCGGCTGATCCGTCTGGACCAGCGCGTCGCTGAGGGCCGCTTTCCCGGCCAGCACCTCGCTGGCGCCAATGGTATCACTCACCCCAAAGAGACGGTGCAGCGAAGGTCGCCGGAGATCGCAGTCGACTAAGATCACCCGCTTACCCTCTTCCGCGGCCGCACGGGCCAGATTTGCACACGTGAGTGACTTGCCTTCGCCGGGAACCGTACTCGTTACGACCAGGGTACGCAGCGGCTCATCGAGCGCAGAGAACTCCACTCCCAGCCAGAGGAGGCGGTACGGACCGTGACTGTCGAAGCCGCCCTTCTCCGAATCGCGGGAGAGCGCTGCGCCCGTCAGATTGGGAAGCGAGCCGAGCAGCGGCAGGTCCGGCGCCAGTTCCCGAAGATCCTCTTCGGAATGAACGGTTTCATCGAGGTACTCCAACAACAGCGCGATTCCAAGACCGAGTATCAGGCCAAGAAAGAGACCCAGCGCCAGGTTCCTGAGAGGCCGTGGGGAAATCGGACGTTCCGGCCGTTCGGCGATCTGGGTGATATCGAAAACGCTCGGATGCGCCAGGCGCTCCATTTCGATCTGCTGGAAGGTCTCCAGCGTCTTCGTGTAGAGCAGCCGGTTCATATCCGCGGTTTCAGTCAACTGAGCGAAGATTTTCTCCTTGCCCGGAAGATCTCGGGTGCTGTCGGTCTCTTCCATCAACTGGCGATTCAGCGTGTCGGATTCTGCCTTCGCCGCGGCCGCCTCACGCTCGGCCTTGTGCAGATCGGCGAGAAGAGTCCCCTGCATCTCCAAACTGCCCGCGCCGCCAGTGGCCTTCTCAAGCTCCGTTTTCAGCCGGGACTGGATATCGGCGACCTTGGCCTTGAGCGGGTCGATGGCCGGCGGAAAGTTGACGTATTTCTGTTCCGCCTCGCCAAGCTTCGTCTCCGCATCCGCAAGATTCAGGCTTAACTGCTCGACCAAAGCGTCATCTCGCTCGCCGTGGGTATTGATCATCCGGTTCTGCTCTAGAAGCTGATTCTCCAGCGTGGAGACTTCACTCATCGCGCCCCGCAGTTTCCGATCTGCGTCCCCGGCGGCTAATTGGAGGGTGGAGATCTCGGTGATCTTCGCCTCGGTCTGCTTCGGAAGATTAATGATGTGGTAGCGATTCTCAAAATCCGCCAGGTCTTCGCTGGACTTATCCATGGCAGCCCGCGCCTCCGCCACCCGCGTTGCGTTGGTGGCGAGATCCCGCTTTGCGCTCGCTTCGTCGACCTGCTGCTTATACACTTCAAAGGCAAAAACAACGTCGTTGGCAATCGTCTGCGCTACCCCGGGATTGGTGTTGGTGGCGCTGATGTCCACCAGGTCGCTTCCGGGCTTATCGATAGCCTGCCAGAGATTTTTCAGCTTACGGCGCGTGATGGCAATATGCTGCGCAGCCAGCCGCTGCTGAATCAGATCCGCGACCGACGGGTTCTGCAAAAGCTCCAGTTGAGTCTGCTTGAACGTTCCGTTGTTCCCCAGGTTAATGGGAAGGGCGTTGGCTATCAGATTGCCCGGCGCCGGCGCCGGCGGACGGAACTGCATCTGGCTGGTCGCCTCGTAGATGCGAGGCATCTTAAGGGTGACAAGCCCGGCGATAAGGCAGCAGGCGAGTGTCACCCCGATAACCAGCCACCGCCGACGTTTCATGACCCTTATCACGTCATGCAGGTCGATATCTCCGGAGGGCGATGAGATTGGCGATGCGGCGCCGCCGGCTCGGTTATCCATGTTGTTCCCCGTGTGAAGCAGCGTGATGATCCGCCGCAGGCCCGGTTTTGATAGGTCTCAAGTCAGTATAACAAAGCGCGGGAGGAGCGTCAAATATAAGCCGCAGACAGAGATCGCCTCTTCATGAGTGAGCGCAATAATGGTGGAGCGGCCGCGATTGGAACGGGCGGAGACAGCGTGCGCGTGACGCGGGAGCGAAAACGTGGTATTGTACAACCGGAGGTCCTACCGCGCAGGATACCTGCTCCATGACAACTTCTGTTGATTCAGACGCCGCTGCCAGCTCACCCCTCGAATCAGAGCGCTCGCTCGATTGGATCGACGCGGGCGCTTCCCTGGCGCCCCGTTCTCCGCCGCTCGAAACCGACGCATCCGAGGATGCTCGTCCCGCGGTTGCGGTTCTCAGCGCGGAGATCGCCGGGCAGATCGCCGCTGGTGAATGCGTCGAGCGACCGGCGTCGGTGGTCAAGGAGCTGGCTGAGAACGCTCTGGATGCGGGCGCTACCCGCATCACGGTGGAGATGGAGGACGGCGGCCGAGATCTCATCCGGGTTATCGACAACGGCGGTGGGATGTCACGCGAGGACCTGGTTCTGGCTGTTCAGCGCCACGCGACGAGTAAGCTCAAGGAACTCGACGATCTTTCAAACATCCTGACTCTCGGGTTCCGCGGTGAGGCGCTTCCCAGCATCGCCGCCGTGTCCCGATTGGAGATTGTTTCCACCCTCGGCGACTCGGCGCCGAACCGGCTGGCTTTAGAGGGCAGCGAGATTGTGGAGCTTTGCGGCTGCGGCGCCCCCCGCGGCACGACGGTGACCGTTCGCGACCTCTTTTTCAATACCCCTGCCCGGCTCAAATTTCTCCGGTCGGCGCAGACCGAGTTCGGTCATGCGTTGGAGCACCTCACCCGGCTGGCCATCGCTCACCACCAGGTCGCCTTCCGGGTGCTGCACAATGGCCGCGAGGCGTTGAATAGTCCGGGAGCGTCGGACCCGCTCAACGCGATTGTGGCGGCGTACGGTCCCGATACCGCCCGGCAGATGGTCCAGGTGGATCTCAACGCGCCGCCGTTTCGTGTGTACGGCTACGTGTCGCGACCGGCGCTCACGCGGGCGAATCGTTCACAGCAGTCATTCTTCGTGAATCGCCGCTGCGTCCGCAACCGCACGCTGGGACACGCCCTTGACCAGGCTTACCGGACGCTGCTGACGGTTGGCCGTCATCCGATCGCCGCGGTCCTGATCGAGGCGCCGCCGGCGATGGTGGACGTGAACGTGCATCCCACCAAGGCCGAGGTCCGGTTTCTCCGGGATTGGGAAGTACACCAGGTGGTCGCCAGGGCCATCAAAGATGCGCTGCTGGCCGTCGACCTCGTCCCGCAGGTTCATCTGAACGCCAGCGCTGCTTCGGCCCCAGCGTCGACACAGCCGGCGCTCTGGGAGAATCGGGATCTCTCTCCGCGGCCAGACCGTCCGCCCTGGACCGGGCCGGTATCGGACGTTCCTGGAAATCCATCGGAGGGCGCCTGGTCCGGGGAAGCCTTTACTCCAGAACGAGAGCGTGACGCCGGCGTCGATCCTTTCTCGACGGTCGATCCTTTCTCACCGGAGGATCTGAGAGCCGGACATCTAAGCGGATCGCCGGCCGAATCGGATCCCGGCTCGGGCTTTGTGGCTCGAGAGACTATGGCGCCAACGTGTCCTTTTCTTACAGGCGCGCGGGTGGTCGGTCAGCTCCATCGCTGTTATATCGTCGCTGAGACCCGGGGAGGGATCCTGCTGGTGGATCAGCACGCGGCCCACGAGCGGATCCTGTACGAGAAGTTTCTGAACCGGGGGAGCGGGTGCGACGTGCAGCAGCTCGTTGTGCCGCTGACACTGACTCTGGGGAGGCGAGAAGCGGCTCTGGCGGCGGATCGGCTGGACGATTTCCGGCTGCTCGGGTTTGCGATGGAGCCGTTCGGCCCCGATACGTTTCTGGTGCGGACTGCGCCGATGTTCGCCCGCCGGACGAATTATGAACAGCTTTTGCGTGACCTGGTCGACGAGTTAGCGGCTGCGGACTTCGGCCGCCGGATGCGTCTGCAGCGAGAACGGATCGCCGCCAGTATGGCCTGCCGGGCCGCCATCAAACAGGGCGATCCGCTGAGCCCCCGTGAAATGGAAGCCCTCATCGAGGATCTCTGCAGCGTCGACACGCCGCTCGAGGTTCCTACCAACTGTCCGCACGGCCGTCCCACGTCCATCATCCTCACCCTCTCTCAGGTCGAGCGGCTGTTCCGGCGGACCTGAGAAAGGATGAACGACGGAGGGTGAGAGGGGAAGTGTGTGAGTGTGTGAGAGGGTGAGATCGGGGGACGGGGGACGAAGGATCGGCGTAAAGGATGAAGGATGAAGGATGAATCAAAAGCGCAGGATGCGCGCCTGCGGGAGCAGTACGATCCGGGGCGGAGGGCGATGAGTCTTGCGCTCTGGTCGCTGGTAGGGATGATGGTCGCGCCGGCCGTGGCGCCGCTTATCGCCTTATGCGCCGTCCGGCGATCGCTGGCGGCGATGGAAGATTATGGGTCAGGAATCCGCTGCGCCGCTGCGCTTGGTATCAGCGTCACCGCCGGGCTGTGCGCGCTCCTCTTCTGGATGCTCTGGGCAATGCTCCGGCCGGCGCCGCAGGCGTTAGCGATGGGATGGGTAGGCCTTCGCGGCCTGCCGGCGGTACAGTTTGGCTTCCAGCGATCCGCCGCCGATCCGTTCGGCTTCACGCCCGGCAGTTTCCGGACCCGGTAACGCCGGAAACGGGGCGCGCGCCTCACGCCCTGCGACCCGTTCCGCGTGCCGTTCTGGCGTCCACAATTTCAGAGCCGGCGGAAGAGCTGACGCGGCAGACGATTACGCCCAGAATCTGGTCCGGCGAGATGGGCCCGAAGTCGCGGCTGTCATCGGAGTTCCAGGTGTTGTCTCCCATGACATAGATGGTTCGCCGCACCGGAACACCACGTTTGGCCGCCTCGATATCCTGGTTGTAGCCCGGAAAGCTGGTCGTATTTCCGAGGAGGCAGAGGATGCGGGGGGGCATAGGCCGCGTGGGCGTCCAGAGTTTCTCCGGCATCCGGGCTGTGCCTTCACGGTTCTGAATGAACGCGATGCGCTTGATCAATTCGTCGCCATCCGAAGACTGGAAGACGATCACATCCCCTACCCGGTATGGCCGCGCGAGATCAGCGGTCTTCCACAGCAGCAGCGTATCGCGATCATGGTAGGTGGGATCCATGGAACTGCCTTCAACCTTCACCACCCGGAAATTGAGTCCGAAGAGAAGGACGGCGCACAGGATTGCGCCGAGCAAGACCCATTCGCGGCGGCGCTGCTCCATCACGCGCTCGTGGCGCTCATACTCGCGATTGGTCTTAGGATGGGATGGTAGAAGTTCCATATTGAGATTTGCCATTCTCGCTCAACCAGGCCTGCCGCCTGGTCGGACAACCTTCTGCATTATCGGACATCACGTGGCTAATCATCATCTTAGACGGTCGAGCTCCGCGAGTGGTTCACGAATCCGGCCGCCGAAGTGTCTTACATGAGATCAACTCTTACCCCATCTCAACTGATGCAAGCGACGAAGGAGCGCGAGCCTATCTTACCCCGGTAGGAGCGATTTCAGACGCCATAAGGGTGGCAGCGGCGATTAAAGCCGGGGCCGGCGCAGGGGCGGCGATGGAAGGCCGGAGGGAGGAGCGATAACCTTGCCGAGAATCTGGGTCGGGTCAATCGGTCCAAAATCGCGGCTGTCATCGGAATTGCGAAAATTATCTCCCATCACAAAGATGGTCTTGCTGACAGGGATTCCCTGCCCGGCGCTCACAATTTCATCTTCGTAACCCGGGAAAGCTGCGCGGCCGACGCTCGCGAGGAGGAGCCGGGAGGGCAGCCGGCCATACACGGTCGGGAGTCGTCTCGGTATCCGGGCGGTGCCCTGTCGATTCTGAATGAAGACGATTCGCTTGATGAGATCCTCGCCGTCCTCGGAGCGGAAAACGATGACGTCGCCCACGGCGTACGGGGAGAACAGATTTGCAAGACGCCAGACGAGCACCGTTTCACCCGTTTGGAAGGTGGGGTTCATGGAAATGCCCGATACGGTAACGCGCTTGAAATTGATCCCTACAATGAGGGCAAGAAAGACGAAGATCCCAAGCAGCCAGATTTCACGCCGGCGAGGCGCCCACCGAGTACGCCGGATCGGGTCCTGGCTGATTTCGCGCGCGGGTTCCATAGGCGTCGATCTGTGCGAGTACACAAGGAAGGGGATCGGCCCGAACGCGGCGGCCGATCCCACGGACGGGCTTTACATGGTCTCTTCGAGCAGCGAGTTGAAGAGCTCGCGGCTAAGCCCCATCGGCTGATCCACCAGTGGACCGCGCTGGAGCACCGGATCGCTATCTTCATAGATAGGCCGCTCAGAACGGTAGAAAATTCCGAGTGGAATGCGGGGTCCAAACTCTGCGCAGCGCTCAAATGAGCGATTTACGTCGGTGGGGTCGAAGCCCTCGTCTTCGAGCTTGTAGACGCGCTCTTTGAACCAGGGATAGGTGTTGATCTTGTTGTAGGTGACGCAGGGGCTGAAAACGTCAACCAGTGAGAACCCGCGATGCTCAATTGCGGCGGCGATCGTGGCGGCCATGTGGTTCGGCTCACCCGAGAAACAGCGGGCGACAAAAGACGCGCCGGACGACACTGCCAGGGCGAGCGGGTTGATCGGCATCTCTGCGTTGCCTCGCGGCGTCGTCTTGGTACGCACGTCCAGCATCGTGGTAGGCGAGGTCTGCCCGGTGGTCAGGCCGTAGATCTGGTTATCCATCACGATGTACGTAAAATCCAGGTTGCGGCGCATCGTATGAATAAAGTGGCACATCCCGATCCCATAACCGTCACCATCACCGCCCACCGCGATGACCTTCATGCCGGTGTTGGCAAGATGAACGCCCGTGGCAACCGGCAGCGATCGGCCGTGAAGGCTGTGAACGCCGTACGACTTGATGAACCCGGGCAGGTTTGACGAGCAGCCAATCCCGCTCACCACCATCACGTTATGCGGCGCGATGTTAAGCTCAACCAGCGCGAGCTTGAGCGCCCTGAGCACACCAAAATCTCCGCAGCCGGGACACCAGTCCGGCGAGATGACGCTCTCAAAGCTATTCAGCGTCAACCGGGCCGGCGCCTCAATCGGCATCGTGTCCGGCGTTCCTTCAATCACTACTCCCATCTTCATTGACTCCTGTTCTCAGTGTGCGCTTTGCAGCTCATAAGTCGCGCCGGTATTTCTTCCAATTAATAGATCGCCCATCGGAGCGCCGTCATCGCGGGCCGCCAGACTAACTTTCCAGAGCGGTTCTCCGTAGCCATCGGCCGGGAGCGAGATCAACTGGGCCGGGCGCGCCCGGTCATCCAGATGAATACGGATATAATGGTAGGCAATTTCCTGAGCCTCAGCCGCCGTTACGGCGGCGTCGAGAGGCTGTCCGGCTAACAGTGACTTCACCTGCGCGGCGACCTCAGCGGGCGCGAATGGCTCACCATCGAACCTCAGAATGAGATGATCCACCGTAATACCCGCTTCGGCGCGCAGATGCCGGGCAAACTGTCCCGTAGCGTTATTCTCCAGCACGATGGTCTTCTTCGATTTGCCGAGGATTTCCTTCACCTCGCGGGTGTGGAAGGGAACCAGGTACTTGATGTGGAGGTGATTCGCGGATACACCGAGATCCGCGAGGCGTTCCAGAGCATCGTGGATGGCGCCCCAGGTAGAACCCCAGCCGATCAGCGTCACGTCGGCGCCGGGATCGCCCTGCAGCTCCGGGGCCGGCAGCTTCGCGAGGACGCCATCCATCTTACGCATCCGCTTGGCCGCCATCACACGCCGTACGGCGGCGTTGGTGTGTTCATCACTGACGAGGTAGCCCTCTTCATCATGCTCATCGGTGCCCGAGACATATATGGCGCCTTCAGTTCCGGGAATTGCCCGTGGGGAAATGCCGGAGGCGGTCAACTTGTATCGCTTGTAGGGTCCATTGTCGGCAGGAACACGTCGGAGCAGCTCGCCGCGCTCGATGGGGACGTCCGGCGTGAGCGCATCCACCTCAAGAGTCTCGGTATGCTCACCCAGGAGAAGGTCGCTGAGGATCATCACCGGAAGCTGGAACTCCTCGGCCACGCTGAGCGCCTCAGCGGCGGTGTAATAGCAGTCTGTAGCTGTCGCCGGGGCCACAATCACCCGTGGGAAGTCGCCCTGTGAAGCGCCGAACGCCTGGTTCAGGTCCGCCTGCTCTGTTTTGGTAGGTAATCCGGTGGAGGGGCCGCCCCGCTGCACGTTGATAAACACGGCGGGGGATTCCAGCATGCCGGACATTCCGATGGCCTCGGTCATGAGAGCGAAGCCGCCGCCGGAGGTGGCGCACATGGACCGGACTCCCGCGTGGCCGGCGCCAATGGTCATGTTAGCGACGCCAATCTCATCTTCCACCTGCTTCACGACGATCCCGCACTTCACCGCGTGCGCCGTCATCCAATCCAGGATGCTGGATGCGGGGCTCATCGGATAGGCGGCGTAGAACTGGCAGCCGCCGGCCGCGGCGCCAAACGCCAGGCACGCATTTCCCGTCATGAACGGGAGGCGATTCGGGCCGAACTGCCAGTGGATCGGATAGGGTTCAACGTGCTCGCGGGCATAATCGTAGCCCGCCTTCGCGACCCCGATATTTTGTTGAATAATCTCAGCGCCCTTATGATGAAAGGTCTCCGAAAGAATGTCGGACATCACGTCGAACTTGAGGCCGATGAGATGCATCAGCGCGCCGAGGGAGATGGTGTTCTGCATCACCGGCAGGAGCCGACCCATATCTTTGGTCAGCACTTTGAACGGGATCGGGAGAACCTTCACGCCTTCCTGCACGAGCGCCGGATCGCAAGAGAGCTTGTCCCCATTAAAGAGGATGACGCCGCCCGGCTCTACCTCGGGAGCGTGTCGCTCAATGCTGTCCTGATTCAGGGCGATCAGGAAGTTCAAATGATCGCCGTGACAATGGACTTTCCGCTCGCCGATGCGGAGCCGCAGCCAGGTGTGGCCGCCCCGGATCAACGACTGGTAACTATTGTACGCGTAGGTGTGCAGTCCCAGCCGCGCCGCCGAATGGGCGAGGGTATCCCCGGTTTTATCGAGACCGTCACCGGCGGCGCCCGCAATCCCGACGGTGAGCTCTCGGGAGCGTGAGCCAGGGCCACTGGTCGCGAGGCCGGTCCCATTCCCCGAGAGATTGGTCGATGTCGACATAGCCACTTCCTGTCCTTTCTTAATGCGTCGTTTCAATTCTCAGCGACCGTTTCCGGCCGCTGCATAGATGATGTCACTATTAGTAGAAGATGTCACTCTTACCATTTTCGCCGATTCATAGCGGTCGGCGCAACTTGTAACATAAACGAGCGAGACGCGAGACCATCGCGGAGGCGCCGCAGCGATCAAATTGAGGAACGCCGCCTGGCGCGAGGAACTTCCGCCGGCGGCGGCGCAGGGCCGGGCGGAAGATACAAACATCCCCAAACGTATCTCTGTCTGTGGATTTCGATGCCGGTGGGAATAGTTCCTGCCGATCATCTCCCCGTAGAACATCGCCCGGTCAGGATAGGTCCAACTCTTCCAGAGAGCGGGCTCTTGCGATCAACAGAGTGAAGTTTCGGCACCAGTTTTCATCCGCTCGCTGAATTCGTTCAACCACCTCCGGGGGCGTTTTCCCGAACTTGTCCGCCAGCAAGCTGAGCGCCACCTCCCTGATTCCCAGAGAGATTCCCTGGGTGACACCTTCCTGATACTTTTCATCCATCCATCGGTCGATCACTCCCATTTTCCTGATCTCCTCAAACTTTGGCCCGAATACGGCCTGAACCAGCGCCTGTTCAAAATAGTGCAGGCCCAGCATCGCAGCCAGTCCATACAGATTGTCGCGCTTTTCCACCGGTTCTTCAAGCCCGTCGATCAATCCCTTCACCTCTACCAGGGTTGCTTCCGTCGGCTCCTCGGCCGTGATCAGCAGCAGCGCCGCCAGTTCCGGGTATTTCAGCCGGATCTCATCCTGCTTCTCCCAAAGTCGAACTGTTGGAAACCTGAACGTGGTCTCAAGAGGCGCCATACCGAGAGAAAAGCTTTCGGGAAAGGTCGCTCGGTCGCCTCGGTGGAGATAGAACACTACCAGGCAGACCGGCATCTTGAGATGCCTGGTCAGGCCGACGCGTTTCAGCGGCCAGAACTGCATCGTCTCCATATCTCCCGGCTTTTTTTTTTGAAACTCCGGGTAGAGCGCATAGGAAGGCGGCCCATCTACCACCAGGACCTTATCTGCCTGCAGTTCGGGAAGGATGATGCTGCTGTCCCCGTATCGGATGGAAGACGGCGGGACCGGAAGACCGGCCAGACCGAAGAATCCGGCTGGCGCCTCTCGGGCAAGGTCTCGGGTCACCATATCGATAATGTCGCGAGGCGTTCTGGCCACTGTGATCTCCCGGCGGAATCGCTATCACCCACAGGTTGTTAGCGCGCTCCCAACAACCCACTCTCCATTATGCGCTGACGCCCCTCGGACTCCGACGCGCCCGCTGTGAGTCGCCTGCACGACAAGGGTCTCTCCGTACCGGCTAACGATCTGCTGTCCCACACGCAGAACGTCCATTGGAACTTTCTCTCCACCGGGCGTGAAGAAGGGATGCCCGGGCGTGCCGGTGATGGTGTCTTCAGTCTTGCCGCTGAGGCTGGCCCCTGTCTGGATTGTTATCAGATCGTAGGCGGTATGCTTCGAGACGTTCAGAACCGGCTTGATCTCGGTCTTACCGCTCACCGCGCTGCGGGTAAAGACGAGATCGCCCTTCTCCACCTTCTCGATGGGCTTCGTCGTCCCATCCGCCATCTGAACCGGCGTTCCGGCTATGAAGCATTTCGGGCCGTCAGGTGATTCCGGTGCGCTATCGGCGTCGGCGCCGGTCTCGGACTCTGCGGCGCCTTCATCTGCTCCGGTGACCTCGGATTCGATGGCTTCGCTGGCGCCTTCTTCGCCTTCGACGTCTGCGATCCCTTCGGCGGCGACGGGCGCGGCCGCGGCCAAGGCCAGGCCCTCCACCGCGCCGGCGACCTCGCCCGCACGGTACGCCGTGGAGCATTTATCGACTATGCCGTTGAAGCCAAGCCAGCCCCGGATCCGGTCGGTGAGGCCGCAGGTTAGAATGTGACCGGCGCCGCCGAAGAAGTTGGCGCCGGTGTTGAGCCAGTCAAGACCGCTGAAGTCGGGGTTGGTCAGCGGATTGCCGCCGCCATAGGTGTACAGGTTCGGGCCGGCCGCGTAACCAACGGGATCGCGGCTGATGAAGCGGCCGAGTCGGTCGTCATAGAACCGGGGGCCCAAGAACTCGCCACCGGTCTCATAGATCATTGAGCCGCCCCACTGGCCGGCGAAGTCGGCATGGGGCTCCTGACCGCTGTTGCCAGCTTAAATAGCTGGATGGCGACTACAGGCTTCTGCCGGTAGACTGGCCCAGGGTCTGGACGCAGCATCGCTCGTTCGTGAACGAGGGCCGCCTTTTCGTCGGTGCGGTAACTTTATTCGCCGCTGAATCGGTACGCCGGGGATTCAGTCAAAACGCCTCATGTGCCTCAAAAAGCTTCTCCGGTAATCTCGCGTGCCGCATGTTCCACGAGTTCGTCCAACCACGTGTTGAAGTCGGCGGCGATCGGCTCAGGCTGCTGGTTGGGTCCTTTATCGTGGTCCCAAAAGACCACGGGACATCGGCCATCGCGAAGCTGTGACGTGTCCAGGCAATCATGATTGCCGAAGCCATCGTTCATGAGCGCTACCAGATGACGAGGCATCGCTGGCTGCGCCTCGAGCCGCTCGCTCAAGGTTAGCCTGACGACGTCGAGATGCCGCGGCACATCGTCGCCAAGTCCATAGATTTCATTGCAGCCCAGCGACGCCCAACCATAAACGCGTAGGAACTCAACGTAGTCTTGCGGCAGAGCAACACCGAGCACTCGTGCTGCCCCGTCGATAACTGACGGAGCGACGCCCGCGCCATGATCGATCGCGCCACGCGGGCCCTTCCGCCTTGTCAATACTGCCAATCCACGGGATCCCCTGGCGCCCACTTTAGCAACCTTTCATCGAGCCTGGATGATTAACCGAAAATCCCGTCCGAATCGGACTGCGGGCGCTGGCACGTTGAGCTCCTACCCGGAATCGAACGGAGCGCGCCGGTTTCCCATGCCATCCTGGCACTTGGCCGTACGGAAGTAATCCCAGCGTTTGGCCGGCCCCCTCATAACCCGATCTGCCG
>DASRZA010000347.1:0-15499 GCA_035686845.1 Armatimonadota bacterium
CGTGTGGCAGAGAGCTTTGCTGCGTTCCGTCAGCAGTTTGCACCGGTCTTGGGTCGGAAGCAGTGGCGTGAGCGGAGCCAGGAGTATTTGCGCGGACTGCTGGTGCAGGCCGAAGAACGCTGTAATGCTGAGAATATCTCCGAGGCTATCGGCTGCTCGGCTCGGGTGATGCAACGGTTTCTCACCGAAGCGGGTTGGGACGATACGGCAGTCATGGAGCGCTTGCAGAGTGTGGCTTCCCCGAGGCTGTCTCATCCCGGGGCCATCTGGGCGGTCGATGAGAGCGGGATTCCCAAGCAAGGCAAGAAGTCGGCAGGAGTCGCTCGCCAATATTGTGGAGCACTGGGAAAGGTAGGCAACTGTCAGATTGGAGTGTTCCTGGCCTACCTCAGCCCTCGGGGACGGCTGCTCGTGGACAAGAGACTGTATCTGCCGCAGGACTGGTGCAATGACTGCCAACGGTGTGAGGAAGCGGGCATCCCCGCAGAGAGGAGAGTGTATCGGAGCAAGCCGATGCTGGCGCTGGAGATGATGGAACAGGCCATACGATGGAGGCACTTGCAGGCCCAGTGGGTAACAGGGGATGATGCCTACGGGCAGTGTCCCGCCTTCCGGGATGGGGTGAGGATACTCGGACTGAAGTTCGTCCTGGATGTTCCCAGCACCACTCCCGTATGGCCGCTGGAACCGATCATGGAGCAGCCAGTCTCCTCGGGTAAAGGGCGACCTAAAGAGCCACAACCGTTGGAGGGACAACGAAAGGAGATACGAGAACGGGCCGCCTCTCTGCCTGAAGAGGCCTGGCAGAGGATCACGGTCGCCGAAGGCGAGCAAGGGCCGCGGATCTACTGCTTTGCGTGCGAGCGACTCCGAGAGACCCGGGATGGTGAGCCTGGAGAGGAGGTATGGTCCCTCTACCGGAAGGCACTGGATGGAAGTGAGCCCCGCTACTACTTCTGCCATGCTCCTGTGGAAACATCCCTGGAGGAGATGGCGCAAGTAAGCGCTGCCCGCTGGCCGATTGAGACGGAGTTTGAAGACGCCAAAAGTCTGATAGGGATGGACGAATACGAGGTGAGGAGTTGGGGAGGATGGCATCATCACATCGCCTGCTGTCTCTTAGCCAATGCGTTTCTCTTAAGCCTGGAGCAGGAATGGGAAAAAAAAGGTCCCCGCGATCACCCGGCCGCAGGTGTACCGGATCGTGCGAGAACTGCTACCCAAGGAGCATTACTCAGTCGGCGACCTGCTGAGATGGTTGGAATACACCCAGCGGCGTAATGCCGTGGCCAAGCGATCTCACGCCAAGCGTCGCGCTCGGTTGGCTCAGACGGGTTCATTCAACTCGTCGCTGTAATATTAGTAGGTAAGGGCGCGGCTCCCAACTGCCCGGCAGTGATATTTCGAAGTGAAAAACGTGTGCGCGGGGGACTGTGGCTCTTTCCGTCAACTAAGAATGAAAAGAAAGGGCAGTGGGATTGGTTAGCCGGACCCAACTTCTGATTCAAGCTGGAGGAGAATCTTTATGAGATCGCACGTTTCGATTGCAGCGTGGCTGCATATCATTATGGGAAGCCTGGTGTTCGCGGCCGGGTTTGCGCTCTTCGTGGCCGTTGTCGTTCTGGGGCTCTTCGCGCTTCCGTCGCTGCCCATCATCGGCGCCGCAGGGGTGCTGATATTCTCTGTGTTCGCGCTCTTCTCGGTCCCAAGCATTGCAGTGGGTGTCGGGATGCTGCATTACCGTCCGTGGGCGCGCATCGTAGGAATCGGCCTGGCCGCCGTGGGACTGGTTTTCCACCCGGCTGTCGGCGTAGGAACGATTATTGGAATCTACACGCTCTATGTTTTGCTTCATCCGGAGACGAAGGCGCTCTTCGACAGCCAGCAGTACAGTGATTCTCACATGGTCCGGACCTGATACGGTGCAGCGCCGCCGGACTGCGCGCCACTACTCCATCTCACATCGCCGGACCGCGCGCCGCTATTCCGGCGGTGTGCGGCCCTCACCCCGATCGAAGCGTACCACGCGGCCGATAAACGTCATCAGATTCTCGACCGCTTCCGCCTCGCTCATTCCATAGACGGCGCTCTCGCGATCAGCGCCGCCGAGTCGATATTGCCCCGTCGCAATGAAGGGAAACTTCGGGTCGCCGGACGGCGCCGCCGTGGCGTCCACCATCACTCCTTCAACCTCTCGCTGACTCATCTCAAACCCTCGCATAACTATCGTTATATACCCACCGACCGCCTCCGACTGATCATCATTGACCGTTGGGGCTGGATCAATCCGCCGGTTCGGACGCCTCCGTAGAACGGATTCCCATCAATGTCTATCACTTGCGAAATCAGGCGCCGCAAATAGGAAAACCCGGCCCCCCCATTACGGCGCCATCCGTCAGGTTCAAATAGTTTGTACACGGATGATTCGGCGATTGAGCGCGATTATAGCGGGTTCCATCGGGCATGTAGATCATCACGAAGGCGCGGCGCTGCCGATCGGTCACGTTCTGCGGAGTCATGTGATAATTCAGGCAGTGATGGAACATGCACTCTCCCGGTTCCAGCTCCACAGGCCGCGCCCGGTCAACGTCCCAGGTTCGCACCGGATCGTAGAGGCTGCCCGGTTCACCCGGTCCCTGGGCCTCTGGCGCCAGGAAGATATCCTCCGAAAGATCGCAGCCAACCGGCTGATATCGGGGGTCACGGTGGCTGCCGGGGATATTATGCATACAGCCATTGTCCACGGTCGCCCGGTCAAGGGCCAGCCAGCAGGTAATCATACGCGGTCGATCCAGCGGCCAGAAGTAAAAGTCGTGATGAAAGCCGAACTTTTTGTTATCGCCCGGTGGCTTCGAAATCACCTGGTCGTGCCAGATTCTAATCCCATCGACCCGCATCAGGTCCCGGATCGCGCCTGTGATCGCGGGATTGTGAATGACCTCTTCGTAATCCGGCACAACCTTCCACATATTTACAAACTGATGAATCGCGCGATCGGCGCCGCCCTGTCCCCCACGCTGATGGCCATACCGGAACTCCGGAGGCAATCCATCATCATCTTCGCGATTCAGCTCATCTTCGATCACCCGGTCAAGCGCGGTCGTTAGCGAAGCGATCTGACGGTCGTCGATCACTTTGCGAAACTTGAGGTAACCATCCCGCCAGAACTGATTTATCTGAGCCCTGTTCAAAACACCCTGTTCACTGT
The DNA here is from genome assembly GCA_035686845.1 of Armatimonadota bacterium. Classification (GTDB taxonomy): domain Bacteria; phylum Armatimonadota; class DASRZA01; order DASRZA01; family DASRZA01; genus DASRZA01. Next base: position 3,209 of record DASRZA010000347.1, read on the forward strand.
TCAAATCGCTCATTTAATCTCCTAAAACGGGGGCGAGGTACGAGGCGCGAGGCACGAGCTGTTTCGTTTGACTCATCCTTCACCCCTTAAGTTTGTCCAATTCCGCAGTCACCTCAGCCAGTCGGCGCTCGAGATCGCGGCGGCGGCGAGACTCTTCGTCGGCGCGCTGCCGTTCTTCGACGTGGGTGAGCAGCATGCGGCCATCGGCGGTATAAATTCGCAGGAATCCGGTTTCATCGAAGCCGAACCAGAGACCCAGTTGTTCGCTCCAGATTCGCCCTCGTTCGTCGGGCTCGATTTGCACGTACTTTCCGTTGACCATGCGCCAGAATCGGAAATCCTTCTTCGGCGGGTCGGCGTAGAGATACTCCGGGACGCGCAATTTCTGTTCATACAGAGATACCTTTGGCCCGGTGTCCCTCTTCAGCGTCGAGCGTGATCCGATCTCGCCCACAAAGATCAGGGACGGATCGCTCCACGCAAGGTAAACGTTTTCCGGTTCAACAGGCGGGCGACAAGCGATAACGGCGATGTCTGGAGCGAGGTACTTCCGGGTGTTCCCCCGCTCCCAGTAGAGGCACATATCTCCCGTAACCCATAGATCCAGGCGCTCACTCTGCGCAGCTCCCAGGATATAATGCCACTGCCGCAGGTGGCGGGGTTTCTCTGGCACTGAGTCCTCCTCGTGGACGGGGTAGAAATCGTGCTCATTGAACTGGCTTTCATCGATAATCGCAGGTTCTGCCATGTCTCCCTCCATGGGCGCCGATCGGCGCCCATAGATTCATTTTGACATCGCGTGCAATGATCCTTCGATTTTTATTTACGATCTGTGAGCGGCCGGCGTTTCTCCGGGGAAGACCCCGGATGTACACTGATTGTAAAATGGATTCATAGACCGCGTTATCTAATCGTGAGCGCCGGGTGGCGCCTGATGAGGACTATTCATGAGCATTTCTCCATTTGCGACTATCGAACAGGCGCCTGCGGACCCGATTCTGGGCCTCACCGAAGCGTTCAGGGCAGATCCTGATCCCCGGAAGGTGAACCTGGGCGTCGGGGTATACCAGGATGAGGCGGGGAAGGTACCGACTCTCGACGTGGTTCGAGAGGCTGAGGAGCGGCTCCTTAAGAACGCCGGCTCCCGTACCTACCTGCCCATTGATGGCGCTCCGGCATACAACCGCCTGGTCCAGGAGCTTCTGCTCGGCCCCGGGTCCCGGCTGCTCTCGGAGGGCCGGGTGGTCACGATTCAGGCGCCCGGCGGCACGGGCGCGCTGCGGGTCGGCGCCGACTTTTTGCGTCGGTTTTTCCCGGGCCGGGAAATCCGGATCAGCCAGCCAAGCTGGGAAAATCACCGGGCGATCTTTGAAGCCGCTGGTTTTACGGTGAATACCTATCGCTATTACGATGCGGAGAGTCATGGTCTCGATTTTGAGGGCATGATGAACTCTCTCGCAGCAATGCCAGACGGCTCGATCGTGGTTCTCCACGCGTGCTGCCACAATCCATCCGGTGTCGATCTGAACGCCGATCAGTGGAAGGTAGTTGTAGATCTCTTTCGCACGCGCAGCCGGATCGCGTTCCTCGACTTCGCCTATCAGGGGTTAGGCGCCGGAATCGATGAGGACGCGTATGCGATCCGGGCCTTTGCCGAGGCGGGTATCCCCTGCCTCATCTCGAGCTCGTTCTCCAAATCATTCTCGCTCTACAACGAGCGCGTCGGCGCGCTGTCGCTGCAGGTGGGCAGCGCCGAAGAGGCGCAGCGGGTGCGGAGCCAGTTGAAGCGGGTGATTCGGACGAACTACTCCAACCCGCCGGCGCACGGCGCGCAGGTGGTGGCCCTCGTGCTCGGAGACCCGGACCTGCGGGCGCGGTGGGAACAGGAACTGGCCGGCATGCGGTCCCGGATCCATTCGATGCGAAGGCTGTTTGTGAAAACACTCCGGGAGAAAGGCGCGCGGCAGGATTTCAGCTTTATCGAACGGCAGCAGGGTATGTTCTCATTCTCCGGTCTCTCACTGGAGACCGTGCGCCGGCTTCGATCCGAGTACAGTCTTTATATCGTGGACAGCGGCCGGATTTGCGTCGCCGCCATGAACACGAACAACATGGATTATATCTGTTCGGCCATAGTCAGTCTGCTCTGACCAGAGGCTGGTCGTGTTTGTGCGCTGTGCGCGCGGCTTCTCGCGTGTGGCGCCTTTGAAGATTCGCGCTACAGTAAATATAACCTCGACTGCAGCGCGTGATGATGGCCCCGCTGATCCGGTCCCTGATCGCCGCGCTTATTATCCCATAGGAGGCGCCTTCAGAATGCGTTATTGTCTCTCCGTTCCCCTGACTCTGTTCTCTCTTGCTGCGACAATTCTTGCGCCGGTCGCGCTCATCGCGGCGCCGAAGAAGAAGCCTGCCCCCGCGCCAAAACCTGCCGATCCCGTGGTGGCTGCGACGACGCAGGCGGTTGCCGACTGGCTGAAGGCGACGCCGGCGGCCGGTTCCGGCGTGTTGGAGAACTGGAAGTTCCACGAAGGAGACCTGCCCAATGGCGGCGCGATGAGCGTGGATGATTCGTCGTGGAAGACATTGAAGGTGGGGGATGAGTGGGGCGCGGCTAACGAGGTTGCGTGGTTTCGCCGCGAAGTGGTGGTCCCGACGATGCTCGCCGGCGCCCCGGTCGCCGGGCAGAAATTGATCCTAGAACTCTCGGTGGATGATGACGGCGTCGCGTACGTGAATGGCAAAGAGGCGCAGGCGTTCCATTGGGATGGCGGCCGCGTGATTCTCACCAATCACGCTGTACCGGGCACAAAATACCTGGTCGCCGTCAAGGACATCAATGGACCGGGCACGGGCCGGCTGTTTAACGCTGATCTCACGATTCCCGGACTTGAGACTCCCCGGAGCGCGGCGCAGGACTATTTGGACAGCGAGTTGATGACCGCGATCGTGAAATCGAAGCGGCCCGACCTTTCGAACGGCCTTTCCGAGAAAGAAACCAAAGCGGCGCATGAGATTAACACCGCTGCTCTCGCGACCGCTAAGCCATCGACGGTTCGGAGTGAATTTCACCGGGCTATCAACGATCTCAGTGACCCGGCGATCCATCGCCTACAGGACAGCCTGGTCGGTTACGCCCATACGGATATCGATTGGCTCTGGCAGTGGCCCGAGACCAAGGCGACCTGGTATCACGATGGTATGACGATCTTGCAGCTAATGTCGGAGTATCCGGATCTCCATTTCTCGCAAACGCAGATGACGCTCTACCGGGCCATGAAACATGAGCATCCTGACCTCTTCAAGGGTATTCAGGCGGCGGTGAAAGCGGGTCTCTGGGAGCCGCTGAACGGCTGGTGTGAGAACGACATGAATATGCCGTCCGGCGAGTCGGAGATTCGCCAGGCGATGTTGAGCAATCTCTGGTCTCAGAAGAACCTGGGCGTTACTTCCTCCATCTGCTGGCGGCCGGACAGCTTCGGGCACGCCTGGACTCTGCCGATGATCCTGAAGAGCTGCGGGGTCGACTACTATTACTTCTGTCGGGCCGGTCACGGCGTGCCAATCTTCTGGTGGCAATCGCCCGATGGCTCCCGGATCTTAGCCTTCAATGAGACGGCCTGGTACAACGCCTCGATAACGCCGGCCACGCCCGCCTTTATCCTTGCGCAAACCTCGCGCGTGCATGAACCGGAATGGATGACGGTTTATGGCGTGGGAGATCATGGCGGTGGGCCAACCCGCGCCGACATCAACGAGGCCATTCATCTCAATTCACTGCCGGCCATGCCCCGCCTGACTTTTTCTACCGCCGCGGACGCCTTCGCCCGGATCGTAAAGGCCGCGCCTCCCGGTGGCTACCCTGTGATCTCCGATGAAAATAACCCGGTCTTCCAGGGATGCTATACCTCTCACGTAGATACGAAGCGATATAATCGTGAGCTCGAGCATACCCTATATTCGGCCGAAGCATGGTCATCAGTGGCGGCGCTCATGGGCCGGCCGTATCCGGTTCACACACTCCACCTCGCCTGGTACGACACGCTTCGGAATCAGTTTCACGACATCATGGCGGGATCCAACATCCATCCCTCATACCTGTATGCCGACAGCCGCGATGTGATCGCGCTGGGGCGCGCGAACGGTGTTCGAGACGGCGCACTCGGGACGCTGGATCAGATGGTGAATACGGCTGGAGGCGCGGGAGTTCCGGTCATTGTTTACAATCCACTGGGCTGGCAGCGTACCGACGTTGTCAGAGCTAAGATTGCTTCGACCCTGCTCCCACCGGGTGATTTCGAAGCGCGCGCCTCGTCCGGCGGCGCTCATTACGGAATCGGGACCGACGCCGGCAATGGACAGACTCAAGTGGAGTTTGTCGCCGATTCGGTTCCGGCTGTGGGATACCGCGTCTTCTGGCTGCAGCCGGCTTCCGCCCCTTCCATGAGCAAGCCGGCGGCGGGAACTTTAGAGAACGCGCTTTTCCGCGTGACGTACGATCCAGCGAAGGGCGTCGTTACGAGTATCTACGATAAAACGCATCACCGGGAGTTGATCCGGCCGGGCGGCGCGGCCGACCAGATGCAAATTCTCTGGGAGGGCGGTGGGAGCGCCTGGGATCTCGGACCGATTCAATCCACCACGAACGCCGACCTGGCGAAGCCTCCGACGGTGGAGACGCTGCCGGATGGAACTGAGTCGCTGGTGATCACAAACACCTACGATAAATCGACGCTGGTTCATCGTCTCACGCTGCGCCCCGGGATTCCCCGCGTGGATTTCAGCCTGGATACGGATTGGCAGGAACAGCACACTAAGACGGGCAGCGCGTTTCTGAAGACGGCGTTTGACACCAGCATGACGCCCTCACAGGCTTGGTGGGAGATTCCGTTTGGGGCGATCAGCCGGCCGGAGAACGGGCAGGAAGAGGTAGGCCTGAAGTGGATCGACGTGGACCAGGTGAGCCGGAACGTGAGCCAGGAACCCCTCACCCCGGTTGACCTGTCAACGGCGTTTACTGGCACGGCGTTCAGCACCGCCGCTAATCCTGCGAAGGGCAGCTTTGACGACCAGGGGATGAGCTATCCCACCGACATTATTCCTCACCCTGGAACAGAGACGATTGACGGGGTTCCCTACATCGTGCCGGACCCGTCGCACTCGCGCAACCAGGTGGTTGCCAGCGGGCAGACCATCAAACTCCCCGCGAACCAGGGCGGCGACTTATATCTACTGGGCGCGGCGAGTAACGGTGGGGTCAGTGACACGATTTCAGTTCATTTCGCTGACGGCAAAACAGTTCCTGCGCCGGTTTCGCTCTCCGACTGGGTGACCAATGACCTCGGTGAGACTGCGGCGTTCACCGGGACTGGCCGATTCGTACCGACCGGGCCGGCTGGCGGCGCACCGAATATCTGGGCGGTGCGCGTTCCGGTGAACCGCAGCGGCGAGATCTCGTCGATCACCCTGCCAACCAACCCGCATTTCCATCTCTTCGCTCTCACCGTTGGGCCGCGCGTGACCGAGCGGCCGGAGTTTGGTGTGGCGCTCCTGAATAACGGCCGCTACGGCTCCGACATCAAAGATGGCGTGATGCGGATGTCGGTGATCCGTTCGGCCGGAAATCCGGATCCGATTTTCGATGTGGGCCATCATTTCCTGCGCTACGCGCTCTATCCGCACGACGGTGGATGGCAGTCTTCCGACGTGGCGCGGCAGGGATGGGATCTTAACACGCCGTTAGAGGCTCAAGTGGCGCCGGCGCATCCGGGCACGCTGCCCGCATCCGGCTCGTTTATGAGCGTGGACGGCAAGGGAATCGTGATGACCGCCTTGAAGCAGTCCGAGGACCAGAACGCGCTCATCGTCCGGTTCTACAACGACAGCGCCAACCCGACCGAAGCCGCTGTTCATTTTGCGCTTCCCCGCCCGGTCGCCCACGCCTGGCTGGCTGATATGAAAGAGACGCTCGGACAGCGGCTCGATCTGCACGGGCAGAACCTCACCGTCCCCGTTCGCCCCTGGTCCGTAGTAACGCTACGATTGGGGTTCTAAAGCGCGGAACGAGGACGGAGGACGGTGAGTGTGTGAGTGCGTGAGTGTGTGAGTGCGTGAGTGTGTGAGTGTGGGAGTGAGAGGGTGAGTGTGTGAGTGTGGGAGACGGAGGAGGAAGAGCGGGAGACGAGTGACGGAGGACGGCGGCCGCGCCCCGCCCTTCCGCTCGGACTCCTGCTCATCCATTTTCTCGTCCTCCCGCGGTTATCCGGGTTTTTCCCGCGCCCCGATCCGGCTGACGACCGCCATGATGATCTCGGCGGCGGCCGTCACCTCTTCGAACGTGGTCGTCCATCCCACGCTGAGGCGCAAGCAGGCGTGCGCGTCCTGCGTGGGAAGCCCGATCGCCTGGAGAACGTGCGATGGTTCCATCGATCCGGATGCGCATGCGGACCCGCTGGACGCCGCTACGCCTTCTAAATCGAGCGCTAACAATAGTGTTTCGGCCCGGATTCCCCGAAAGCCGACGTTCAGGATATTGGGCAGCGTTCCCTGATTCGGAGTATTGCGCCATACGCCCGGCGCCGCTTCAAGCGGTTTCCACAGCGTCCGGATCAACTCCCGCTCGCGCGCCGCTTCTTCTTCAAAAGATGGCTTCCACGCGCAAATCGCGGCTTCCATTCCGGCGATGGCGGGCGCGTTCTCCGTGCCACCGCGCCGGCCGCGCTCCTGGGCGCCTCCATAGAACGTCGGGCGGAGCTCAAGGCCCTCCCGAACCCACAGCGCGCCGGCGCCGATTGGCCCCCCAAACTTGTGCGCCGAGATGGAGAGAAGATCCACGCCGAGTTCCCGAACCGAGAAGGGAACGTGCCCGAAAGCCTGCACGGCGTCGGTGTGAATGAGGCATCCGCGTTGATGACAGATCTCAGCGATCTCGCCGATCCGCTGCAGCGTTCCAATCTCGTTGTTGGCGAGCATGACGCTCACAAGAACGGTCTCCGGCCGGATCATCTCCGCCACTTTGGGAGGGTCCACCCGGCCCCACCGGTCCACCGGGATCAATTCGAGCTCGAATCCTTCTGCGGCGAGCGCTTGCGCGGCATGAAGAACGGCGTGATGCTCGATGGCGCTCACCAGAAGATGATTCTTGGGGTCCTTTCCGACGTTACATCGGAAAGCGGGCCGGCAGGCGCCGAAGAGCGCCAGGTTATCGCTCTCCGTTCCACCGGAGGTAAAGATAATCTCAGACGCCCGGCCGCCGAGCGCGGCAGCAAGGGAATCGCGGGCGCGGTCCAGAACCTCGCGGTTTCTGCGTCCGTATTCATGGAGGCTGGAGGGATTACCGAATCGCTCCAGGCAGCGGATCATCGCCGCCTCCGCCTCCGGCCTTACCGGCGTCGTCGCCGCGTGATCCAGGTAGATGCGGCTCATGGCGCGTTGGAAAGACGCCGATTGATAGACGCAGGATCACCGATGCGCGCCGTCTCACACTTTCTCACCGTCACATCCTCACTCGCACCGTCTTGATATTGACAAACTCCCGGATTCCCTGGGGACCCAGCTCCCGTCCATAGCCCGAATTCTTCACACCGCCAAAGGGGAGGCGGGGATCGGAGGCGACCATGCCGTTGATGAACACCATTCCGGCCTCAAGCTCATCGATGAACCGCTCCTGTTCATCTTTGTCGTTGGTCCATGCGGCGGCGCCGAGACCAAAGCTGGTATTGTTGGCGATCGAGATCGCTTCGGTGGCGTCGCGGGCGCGGAAGAGAAGAGCCACCGGGCCGAATACCTCTTCCCGGTAGACGGGCGCCTCTTTTGGGATGTTAGTCAGAACTGTGGGTGGATAATAGCTGCCCGGCCGATCGAGCCGCTGGCCGCCCAGCAGCACCCGGGCGCCCGCGGCGGCGGAGTCCCGGACCTGGCGATCCAGGGTATCTAAAATATCCGGCGTCGCCAGCGGACCAACATCGGTACCAGAATCCATGGGATCGCCGACGCGCAGCGTCGACATCGCTTTCACGAACCTTTCTTCAAACTGGTCAGCGACCGATTCGGCGATTATGAATCGCTTGGCCGCGATGCAGGATTGGCCGTTGTTGACAATCCGCGCCTTCACCGCGGTCTGAACCGCCTCGTCCAGATTGGCGCTCGGCATGACGATAAACGGGTCACTGCCGCCCAGCTCCAGCACCGTTTTTTTGATGAACTTGCCGGCGCAGGCGGCCACCGACCGGCCGGCCGGTTCGCTTCCCGTGAGCGTTGCGGCGGCCACGCGGGGATCTTCGAGGATTCGCGGAACCCGGTCCGATCCGATGAAGAGTGTCTGGAACGCGCCGGGTGGGAATCCGGCCCGGCGCAGAATATCCTCAATGGCGAGAGCGCACTGCGGCACGTTGGACGCATGTTTCAGGAGCCCCACGTTGCCGGCCACGAGCGCCGGAGCGGCAAATCGAAACACCTGCCAGAATGGGAAGTTCCAGGGCATCACGGCCAGCACCGGCCCAACCGGCTGGTAACGAATAAAGCTCCAGGCGCCCGGTACGTCCACCGTCTCATCGGATAGAAAATGTGGCCCATTTTCCGCGTAGTAGCGACAGCCGAGCGCGCACTTTGCCGCCTCGTCCACAGCCGCTGTGAGAGGCTTGCCCATTTCGGTGGTCATCAGCCGGCCGAGCGCTTCTTTCTCACGCTCTAAAATGTCTGCGGCCCGAGCCATCTTCGCTGCGCGGTCGTAGATCGACGCGCGGCGAAAATGTTGAAAAGTCTCGGCTGCTAAGGCGAGCTTCGACTCGAGCTCACGATCGGAGAGTGGCTCGAAGGTCCGCAGCGTTTCGCCCGTGGCGGGGTTGATACTGGCAATGGGCATGGGAATCTCACAATCGATTGGATAGCCGGGGGAGTCTTTTAGACTCCCTTCCGGCGGCGCCTGTACCGGGTTGTACCGCTTCGCCGCCGCATCCAAAACAAAAAAGGGAAGAGAGAGATCTCTCTTCCCCAAGAAAACTGCCGGACTAGGACTCGAACCTAGACTAAATGATCCAGAATCATCCGTCCTGCCATTAGACGATCCGGCAATGCGCGCGATTCGATGCGCCGTATGCTCAGATTATAGCAACAACGGGGCCAGTCGTCAAAGTTGCTATCGGCGCCCGTACGCGGGCGCCCAAAGCCCGGTTATTATGATAGTATCTAGCGCGGAACCGTACGAAGAATCGATGATTCCTCAATGCGAGCGCCAGGCGAGTAGAAAGAGGAGGCCCCGGGTGGAAAAACGACGATTAGGCAGGACCGGATTAGAAGTGAGCGCGCTGGGGTTTGGAGGCGCCGAAATTGGTTACCAGGGTGTTCCGTTCGAGACGGTGGAGAAGCTGCTTTCCGGAGCGCTTTCCTCCGGGCTGAATGTTATCGACACGGCGGAATGCTACAATACGAGCGAGGAGATGATTGGCCGGGCCATTTCCCATCGCCGCAAGGAGTTTTACCTGTTCACCAAGTGCGGCCACGCTTCCGGGTTTGATCTGCCGGACTGGGATCCGGTTCTGCTGGAGAAGTCGATTGACCGCAGCCTGATCCGACTTCGCACCGATTGCGTGGACCTGCTGCAGCTCCACAGTTGCTCCGAGCGGGTACTGCGGCAGGGGGACGTGATCGCGGTCCTGCAGCGGGCGCGGGACGCCGGCAAGACCCGGTTCATTGGCTACAGCGGCGATGGACAAAACGCGCTCTACGCGGTGAATTGCGGCGCCTTCGATACGCTGCAGACTTCCCTGAGCATCGCGGACCAGGAGCCGATTGATCTCACGCTGCCGGCGGCCCGGGCAAACGGCATGGGCGTCATCGCCAAGCGCCCCATCGCGAATGCCGTTTGGCGCCATCAGACCCGGCCGGAAGGCGCCTATGGTCTCACGTACTGGGATCGGTTGCAGGAGCTGAAGTATGACTTTCTGCGGCCTGAGATGGGTGGCGCCATCGGGATGGCCCTCCGGTTCACGCTCTCTGTACCGGGAGTTAGCACGGCTATCGTTGGCACGACGCGCCCAGGCCGCTGGCGTGAGAACGCAGATCGGCTGGCCGCCGGCCCGCTCTCCGAAGAAGAGTTCCAGGCGATCCGGGCGCGGTGGCATGAGGCTGCGCAGCCCGATTGGGTTGGGCAGGGTTAACCGGTGAGTTTACCAGGATCGGAGCGCCGTTCCGGACCAAATCTTTTCTGAGCGATCCAGGAGCCAGAAGATGGATCTTGAAAGTCCCGAGCCGCGCTGGCCGTCGCTGCTCGCCCTGCTGGCGGTTGGCGGCCTCTATGCGGCGCTGCCTGAAAACCTTTCGGCCGGCCCACGCTGGATGGTTCTTGTGATCGTCTCGATCCTGACCATTCCCGTCGTGGTCGCGCATCGCCGCGGTCATCACGCGCTCACGCAGGCCATTGGCTACACGGTGGAAAGTGTTGTAACTATCGCCATGATCTGGTCGGTGACGCTTCTGGTGATGGCTGTTCCGACCCACAAGGAACAGCCCGTAAAACTGCTCCAGTCCGCCATCGTTCTCTGGCTGACCAACGTGCTCGTCTTTGCGCTTTGGTACTGGCGGCTGGACGCCGGGGGACCGCATGCCCGGGATATGACCCCGGGGCATAGTGACGGGGCGTTTCTATTCCCTCAGATGGCGATGGCGGTCGCGGATCCCAATCCCCACACGTCGTGGTCGCCGCAATTCGTGGATTACCTGTTCTTAGCGTTCAACACCAGCACCGCGCTTTCACCCACCGATACCGCCGTGCTCTCCCGGTGGGCCAAGTTGTTGATGATGATCCAGTCGGCGATTTCCCTCACTGTCGTCGCTATTCTCGCCGCGCGCGCCGTCAACATCCTCTGAGTTATCCGGCGCCGACAGCGTGACTTCGATCAGGCTGCCGACGCGCGCTCCCAGGGCCTCGGCGCTGCCGCCATTGATGGCGACTTCAAGGCGGCCGGCGCTGTTGATAAGCGCTACCTTCGACCCGGGCCGGACCTGCGCATAATAATCCCGCAGTGGGCCGAACGGGATTCCATCGCAGCGTATCTCCACGGCTTCAGACAGATCTTCCGCGCGGATATTGGTGGAGGCGCTGCCAAACCGGTCGATGGCGATCACCTCGCCGCAAAGAGTCGCTCCTCGACGAACCGGCCGTGGGAACGGGAGGCGCACGGGCGATTCGACAATGGGTCCCACGCGGGCGAACGGAAATCCCAGCGTGAGCCGCGCCGCCGCCACGGCAAACAGATCCCGGCCATGGAACGTCCGGCTGACTTCCGGACGCCGGAGCAGCGGATGATCGATGGCGCGAGCCACTTCGCCGGGCGCGCACGCCATTATTGGAGTGAGCAGGCCATTATCCGGCGCCACAAAGAATTGTCCCCGCGCCCGCAGGACAATGGCCGCCCGGGCGGATCCCACGCCCGGGTCTACGACACAGAGATGGACAGAGCCACGTGGAAATGCGTCGACCGCCGTTTCAAGCAGCAGGGCCGCCGCCCGCACGTCCTGGGGCGGAATCTCGTGAGAGAGGTCGACGAGCCGGGCGCGGGGGTTGATCCCAAGAATAACGCCCTTCATCTGACCTACAAATCCATCTCGCTGCCCAAAATCAGTGAGCAGCGAGATAATCTGGTCACGGTGCGCCCGGCGCGGGTTCATGGTCTGCTTTCGGAGCCTCGTCCGGCGCCGCCGGACGAGGAGCAGGAGTCGGACTCGGACTCGCGTCCGGGGCAGGAGCGGCCGGCGAAGTCTCTGGCGCCGTCGCGGGCGGCGTCTTTACGAGCTCGGTTTTCACCGTAAGAGGCATCTTCACGCTCATCGCCATTGCAGCGTCGCCCTGGCCCATTTGAACGCCCAGATCCATCGCCAGGCTGATGTCAGAAGAGACGAGCGCGCCGGAGTTGGGGTCGAAGTAGGCGGTCTGATCCACCGAGCGAATCTTAACGCTGGAGAGCGAGAAGCCCCCGACCGGCCGGATGGAACGCGGCTTGAACGTCACCGGCGCCTGGAGATGGCTGGTAACCTCTGTCAGCGAGCGGTCTTTGAGCGGCTTTAGCCCGACGTAGGTTTGCGTGAACACCAGGTTAGAGTCGTTATCCGCCGCGCCGCCCGATTTCAGGGGGACCGTGTACGTCCACGTGTCGCCGGCCTTATACTCCTTATTCGGAAGCTTCCACATCTCCATGCCAAGCTCGGCGTATCCGGGGCTGGCCTGCGCCGGCTTTCCGTTCATCGTGAGCTGCGTGATTTTGCCCGAAGGATCAGTCGTGATCGTGACGGGAG
>DASRZA010000348.1:0-7083 GCA_035686845.1 Armatimonadota bacterium
AACCTTCTGTATCCCGCACGGCGGGGGCGGACCTGGAATGGGACCGATAGGAGTGCAGGCGCACCTGGCGCCATATCTCCCGACGCACGCGGTCATCCCAACCGGTGGCGACCGGGCCATTGGCGAGATCGCCTCGGCGCCATGGGGCAGCCCCAGCATTCTTCCCATCCCCTACACCTACATCTCGTTGATGGGCAGCCAGGGTCTCACTCTCGCCACCCAGATCGCCATTCTGAACGCGAACTATGTCGCCCGTCGGCTGGAACTGTACTACCCGGTGCTCTACAAGGGAAGTCAGGGCTTCGTCGCGCACGAATGCATCGTGAATACAAAACAGTTTCGCGCGAGCACTGGTATTGAAGTCGAGGACATCGCAAAGCGCCTGATCGATTACGGATTTCACGCTCCCACTGTCTCCTTCCCGGAAGTCGGGATGATGATGATCGAACCGACTGAGAGCGAATCGAAAGTCGAGCTGGACCGGTTCTGCGACGCGATGATTGCGATCCGGAAGGAGATTAAGGAAATCGAAGAAGGCCGCGCCGACCGGGCCGATAACGTGTTGAAAAACGCGCCCCACACGGCTGCGCAGATCGCAAGCGACGAATGGACTCATCCCTACACGAGGGAGAAGGCCGCGTTTCCGGCGCCATGGACCCGGGAATCGAAGTACTGGCCTCCCGTAGCCCGAATCGATAACGTCTACGGCGAACGCCACGTCGTCTGCTCATGCCCGCCGATGGAGGAGTGGCTGGCCTGAGGATGAAGTATGAAGGATGAGGGATGAGTCAAGCCAAAGGGTGGTCGATCCCGAATTCCTGAACGGACGACCAAATGAACCGGGCGAGGTCAACCCCGCAGGGGTTTCGCCAATACAGACCGCCAATTCATTGGCGGGGGAGGGACGGCCGAGCTTTAGTCGCGACGGACGGGGATTCTGCTATTAACGGGACGTTTGTGTTGGGCGGCGCGTAGGGGCGAAGCATTCGCCGGAGGGGTTACGGGTACGAGAGATCTGATGCGAATGCTTCGCCCCTGCAACGTTACGAGACAACCCGGCATGGGCTTTACGGTGACCTTACGAACGATACCTTGATAGTGGCGCGGGCCTCAGCGCCTGTGCGGCGCGGGCGTGGACGGAAGACGGATGACGGAGGACGGAAGAAGAGGTCACCGCGGAGATGCAGAGATCCGCGGAGAGCCGCAGAGAAAACGCGGACGGAGGACGGAAAGCGCGAGTATATAAGAAAAACGCCAGAACACAGGCGCCGCTTCCCGCTTCGGGGTGGGAGATCGGGCGAGAGGTACGGGGCGCGAGGCGGAGGGCGCGGGTGGGAGGTATGCGGGGCCTTTCCTCCGTCCTCCGTCCTCCGTCCTCCGTCCGTCCGCTTTCCAGGGAGAGATAGATGGCCACGGTTAATGTTCGCAGTATGGATGGCTTGCAGCAGGAAATTACAGCCGGAAAGAACGTTATCTTAGCGGATGAGCCGGTTGAGGCGGGCGGCGGCGGAACCGGGCTGAACCCGTATGAGCTTCTGCTGGCGGCGCTGGGCGCATGCAAATCAATGACGGTGTCGATGTACGCCCGGCGCAAGGGCTGGGATCTGCAGAGGGTGGATGTAGAGCTGAATCATGAGAAAGATTACGCCCGCGACTGCGTTGACTGCCCGGAAAAGAACGTGAAGCTGGATCGGATTACCGTGCGCCTGCGTTTTACCGGGAACCTGGATGATGATCAACGCCGCCGGCTGCGAGAAATTGCGGGGCGATGCCCGGTCCACCGCACTCTGACCGGGCAGATCGAGATCGTCGACGTGGACGCCGGCTGAGCGCCTTGCGCCGCGTAACTATAAGCAGAACCAAAGAACGAGGAGAGATGAATGCGCGAAACACGGATGCTGGGCCGGACCGGGATGGAGATTACGACGATTGGGTTTGGCGCCTGGGCGGCCGGCGGTCCCTGGAAGGTGGGCTGGGGTCCTCAGAGCGATTCGGATTCGATTGCGGCAATCCGCCGTTCGCTGGATCTCGGTGTCAATTGGATCGATACGGCCGCAATCTATGGCCTCGGTCATTCGGAGGAAGTCGTCGGGCAGGCGCTGGTAGGATACCCGCGCGACAAAGTTCTCATCTTTACCAAATGCGGTCGAATCGCGGATGAAACCGGAACACCGCACGCCAATCTCCGGCCCGAGAGTATCCGGCGGGAGATCGACGAGAGCCTCCGCCGGCTTCGCACGGATTACGTGGATCTTTATCAAATCCACTGGCCGGATAAGGAAACCGGGACACCGCTCGAAGAGTCGTGGGCCATGATGGCGGAAATTCAGGATGCGGGCAAGGCCCGGCATATCGGCGTCAGCAATTTCGACGCGGCGCTCATGCAGCGGTGTGAGCCGATCCGTCACGTCGATTCGCTGCAGCCTCCGTACAGCCTTCTCAACCGGGCGGTCGAAAAAGAGATCCTGCCCTGGTGTCTGCAGAACCAGACGGGCGTCATGGTATACAGCCCGATGCAGTCGGGACTGTTGTCCGGCAAGTTTGATCTCGCCCGGCTTGCGCCGGATGACTGGCGCCGCCGGAGCCCGTACTTTCAGGAAGCAGCGCTCTCGCGCAACCTGGCGATTGTGGAGCGGCTGCGGCCCATCGCGGAGCGGCATGGCCGGACGGTGGGCCAGCTTGCCGTCGCCTGGACGCTGATGAATCCGGCTGTCACGGCGGCGATCGTAGGAGCGCGCCGGCCGGAACAGGTCGAAGAGAACGTCGAGGCCATGGGCTGGCGCCTGACCGATGAGGAGATGGCCGCCATCCAAGCCGCCGTATCCGCGGCCTGAGCGAGGCGCGGACGGAGGACGGAGGACGAAGGACGGATGACGGAGGCGCAAGGGTGTGAGGCGCGGGGCGATGACTCCCGCATTTTGGAGTGGCCGCGGGGCCTGCGTTAGAAGCTCAGCCGTCCCTTCAGGACTTCACGGCTGGCCATTACCTCGCGGCACTACCAGGGCTGAAGCTCTTCGCTATGTTCGGTCGTCCCTCCCGGATTTCACGGCCGGCCAGAACGTTGGCTTGAGTCGTCCTCCGTCTTCCGTCCGCAGTACAGAGGACATGAACGTGGACATGTAAACGCAGGTCCCGACCGAAGGTGTGAACCGTCGCCATCGTTCCCGGCATCGGAGGGTACTTCCTACACCGGGTCCCAATTGCTTCTATCGTAGCTAGGGGAGCCGCATGAGCCACAACACCCAGCAGATCACGACGCGCAAACAGCAATGGACGCAACTCAGCAGGCGCCACAAAGGTGAGGTGACCTTGGTTGACGATGAGAAGCCGTCCCTGCGCCTGGGCCGCCGCTTCCTTGGGGAAAACCTTCGCCAGCCGGTTCCCCCGCACATCCCCAATGCTCCCGGAAGATCTGTTGTAACACCCCCTGTTCCGCCATCACAACGTTATGACGAATACACCACCACTCCCATTACACGCTCAAAATCGCCTATCTTTTCCCAGAATTGAACTAACGCTGAGGACCTACTGACGGCGCGAAATCACCGGGCCGTCGGGTGAGCCAGGCGGACCGGGAGGAAGATTGGATACAACCGGTGCGACCGCCGACACCTCGTTCGAAGACGGTCCTTCAATCTCTCCAATTCCAACCCCCCGCACCACAAAGTAATAGGTTACGCCGGGCGTCCCGTCGCTGCTCTCCACTGCGTTCCGCTCGACCAGCGGATAGAGGGGGGCGCCGTATGCCGCTCCCGCCGCTCTCCGGTAAACATTGAATTCGTAATCTCCGGCGGCCGTTGTCCAGGCCAAGATGATGCCCCGGCTGTTGACCGTCGCGGTCAGGTCAGAGGGAGCGGCGGGCTGCGTCTGCTGCTGCTGCGGTGGGGTTGGCCCGTTCTGAATCATGATGCTGAGCGGCGGTGGCGAAAACTGCGCCTGCGCCTCCGAAGTTGATACGGCCGTGCTCCCCAGGCTCCCAGGCTGCCACCAACCGGTAATGGTATACTGCCCCGGCGGCGCGTAGGGACCCGCCGGCGGGGGAGGCTTGAGCGATTCCGTCTGATCCCAGGCTATCGCGTCTGTAACTGAGGCGCCTGGAGCCAGTGAGTACACTCTTCCTCCGGCTGCAAAAGCGGGAACGGTGCGTGAGTACTGCCACACTACCGCGCCGCTGCCATCGGTGATGGTGGCGTCTGAAAAGGGCCCCAAGCTGGTATAGGAGACCGGAACGCTGCCCGTATTCGTCACCTGCAGTTGGATCTGCACGGGAACGCCGCGTGCATAGGAGCCGGTATCGGTGGTCAGCGTTATCTGCAGCGAGCCGCCCCCGGCAACGCTCACCTCGCGCGAACTGGTGTCTCTGGTCGACGACGGGACAGGATCTGGCGCGGAAGGCCCGCCCGTCGGGCCGCCGCTGCCACAGCCGACCAGCGCTACCGAGAGAACGATCGGGATCGTGAGGATGAATGCCTTTGCTATGGATTGCATGGCGCGTGGCCTTTCACGAAGATGGTAGAAGAAGCTCGAGTTCCTGATTTTCCTGTGCGTGAACGTGTACGTAAATCCAATATGCGTTCAGCGGCTGTATCTGATTGTAGTCTCCGGGTCCCGGATTCTGTTCAATAAGGTGCTGGTCGTCGTACGTCCAGGCGTGATCGTCGATGACATCCTCGCTGGCTGCCTGGCTCAGGGGCTCATCGTACGGCGCGCTCACCGTTCCGTCGCTGCCGGGGACGACCTGGCTATTGTTCGATGGATTCGGGCGGCGCACCCGTATAGCGCTGGTGTTCCAGGTGATGGACTGGTAATTGGGCGTCCCGATAAGGTTCCATCCGGGGTAAAGGTGGCATACCGCCTTATGGTTCACCTTAACGAACGGATAGGCTGTATTGGCGCTGTAATATGAAGTTGGCGCCGACAGCGTGAGCGCATAGCCTCTGCCCGGCCCGAACCTGGGCACAACCAGCCCGTCAGCCGCCGGAGCCGTTCGGTATGAGCTTCGGCTGCAGATCGGGGTGATAGAAGTCGGTTCCCGTATCCAGGATGGCCAGGAAGATACTGCCTGACCCCAGCGTCCTGTCCCACGCGGCCGGCATGTCGTCGTGGTGACCGCCGCTCGGCGCGCCCAGCCACCATTGGGTACCATTCGTGAAAAAGGGGTCGTTGGGAATGAAGCAGGCCTCCTGGGTTCCATCGAGCCCCTGCGTCCTTGATTGCCGGTTCAGCTTTCAGGGCAGCGACGAGGCTCTGCGGGTCCGCGCCCTTAGGGACGGCCATAACGTAGGTGTCTACTGCCCGGATGTGGAACAGCGCCTTAATCCCATACTTGTCCATCACCTGCTGACGGGCGGTCGTGCCCGCAAGCGGGGAGAATCTCACCAGGATCTCATCCATCGCGTACCGGACTCCCCCCAGGCTGAAGTAGCTTAGTGGCTGGGGCAGCTGGCCTGATTCGGGCGCAGGGGGATCGGCGGCCGGACCAACCGGGCCCGGCGAAGTGATCGGTCCGTTCGGGCTGTCCGGGATGATGAGCGCTGCCCCGGCCGCCGTGCCAACCGGCGGAGGCGGAAGTTGGTACGTTTTGCCGTTGATGACGGTTGTGCCGAACCCGGTCGCGGCCCGGGACGGGAGGGAAGTCGCGGCCAGCAGCGTGGAGACCGCTGCGACTCCGAGCGAAAACCTGAAAACGCTCCCGGCGCCGCCGGCCGCCGACTTCAGAGCGCCGGCCGCGCGCAGACGCCGGCATGAAAGCTTGACGCCTCGTCGGGCGTGCGGTGAATCTAACGCGCGATTACGACGCTTTTTTGGGGGGGGCGGAAGTAACACTACTATTGCATTGCTCAGACATCTTGCGCCTCAATCTCCGGGCGCATTGGCCCGGGTTTCGGACAAGCCTTCAAGGACAACGGACGTGCGGTGAGATCACTTTAGCGAACGGGCCAGCGCGAAACCGGGGCCACCCCTCCTGCGCGAAAATGACCGGTGTAAAGAATATTTCGGTAAGGCTCGGAGGACTCCTTCAACGAATTGGAGGCATTTTGCCACCGAATCATGGCATCGGGCGCCGGCCGCCCGAACCTTGCAGGTCGGGAGACGAGCGCCATGAAAAAAAAGTTTTGAAAAGGACGGGTCGAATGACGGATTCTGGCGCAGCGGAGCGGCCACGATCTGGCGGATCGATCCCTTCGGTCGCCCGATTCGGCCGTGCTTTCAGGCCTTCGCTCGGCGGATACGCCGCCCACAACGCGCCCCGCACTTTCGCCTCCGTCCTCGGTCCTCCGTCCTTCGTCCGATCAAACAAACAGCGAGCTGATCGACTCACCGCTGTGAATTCGTTTGATCGCTTCGGCGAAGAGATAGGCGACGGATAGCACTTTGATCCGGTCAATCCGTTTCTCCGGCGGGACCGGAACGGTGTTGGTGACAATGACTTCTTCGATGGGGGAAGCGGCGATCTTCTCCACCGCGTGATCGCAGAGCACGCCATGTACGGCGGCGGCGCGAATGGATTGAACTCCGTGCCGCTGGAGGATTTGAACCGTCGCTATCAGCGACGTGCCCGCGGAGATTTCGTCATCAAAGACGATGACGCGCTTACCGCTCACATCGCCAACAATGGCGTTGGTCTCCACGTGGCTGTCGCTGATTCGCCGCTTATCAACGAAAGCCAGCGGAAGTCCCAGTCGCTCGGCGTAACTCGAAGCCTCCTTCACGTGCCCGGCGTCGGGCGCCACAACCACGGTGCTGCTCCGGTCCACGTCACGGAAATATTCCAGCATAACCGGCGCCGCGTAGAGATGGTCTGTCGGCACACTGAAGAATCCGTGCACCTGGTGCTTGTGTAGATTCATGGTCAGAACACGGTTCGCTCCCGCGGTTACCAGCAGATCCGCCATCAGCCGGCCGGTGATCGAGATGCGGGGCTGATCCTTTTTATCGGATCGTGAATAGGAATAGTAGGGGATTACGGCCGTAATTCGAGAGGCCGAGGCGCTGCGGAGCGCATCCAGCATAATCAGCAGCTCCATGATATTCTCATGGACCGGTGACGAAAACGGCTGCACTACGAAAACGTCGGTCTCT
>DASRZA010000349.1:0-10854 GCA_035686845.1 Armatimonadota bacterium
CGAGGCCCTGCTAATGGTTCCGATGACTCACCCTCGACGTGACGACTGATTTTGTTGGTACAAATGGCCGGACCCCTACTGCCCGGACATTATGTCGTGCGCTGGCACACTATGAAGCAGGGGACACACTACCGCGCGGTCAATGTTACTGGTCCCGAGCAGCATATCGTGCTCACCCCGAACGATCCGTCCACGCCTCCACCGGGGGCGCCAGGTTGATCGCCCGCGCCGCGTATGCGGGCCCAGATCGCGGTTATTCGCTCCGCTCACTCACAGTCGCCGCCATCTG
This sequence comes from Armatimonadota bacterium, assembly GCA_035686845.1. GTDB lineage: Bacteria > Armatimonadota > DASRZA01 > DASRZA01 > DASRZA01 > DASRZA01. The sequence goes on from DASRZA010000349.1 coordinate 290, forward strand.
CGCGGCGCTCCTCCTGCCATCGGCCGCGTTCGCCTCTCGCTATACCCCACCCGCGTCGCCGTGCGCCACGTTCAATTTCAATCCCGGCTGGAAATTCATCCGGGCGGACGTGACCAACGCGGAGCGGGTGGGCTTTGACGACACGGGGTGGGCCGACGTCAGCGCGCCGCACACTTATAACGACGTTGATTCTTATGCGCGCCTCATCAGTCACAGCGCCGGAGACCGGGGCACCTGGTCAGGTATCGCCTGGTATCGCAAGCATTTTAAGCTTCCGGCCCGCGCAAGGGGTGGGAAGGTCTTTCTGGAATTTGAGGGCCTGAAGCAGGCCGGCTTTTTCTGGGTGAATGGGAAATACGTGGGCAAATACGAAAATGGCGTCACCCCGCTCGGCCTGGATTTGACGTCCTTCGTGCATTTTGGCGGCCGGGAAAATGTCATTGCCGTGAAGGTGGATAACAGCAGCGACTACAAGGAAGAGGCAACCGGCGTTCCATTTGAGTGGATGGGCCGTGCGTTCAATCCAAATTACGGCGGACTCAACCACGATATCTGGCTGCGTCTGACGGGCAAAGTCTATCAGACGCTGCCGCTCTACGAAAACCTCAAAACGACCGGCGTCTACATTTATCCGTCGGATTTCGAAATCAAGCGGAGGACCTGCGACGTGAACATCGAGTCGCAGGTGCGCAATGAATCCGGCGAACGGCAATCCATCACACTCTCAGCAGTGGTAGTGGACGAGAAGGGGAACGTTTGCGCGAGATTTCGTGGCGAGACGGCGGATCTGGTGGACGGCGACACGAGAATCTTCAAGGCAACCGGCAAGTTGGCGGACGTGGAATTCTGGAGCGACAAAAACCCGTACCTTTACGAGGTTTACACCCTCCTCACCGTGCATGGGAAAGTGGTGAACATGCGGAAAACCACGACCGGCTTTCGTAAGACCGAGTTCAAGGGCGGCGTGGGAACTGGCGGCGTTTACGTGAACGACCGATTTGTCTGGTTGACCGGCTTCGCGCAGCGTTCGTCGGACAGTTGGGCCGGCTTGGGCGAGGCGTATCCTGATTGGATGCACGATTACAACGCGGAGCTGGTCCGCGGCGCCCACGCCAATTACATTCGCTGGATGCATATCTCGCCGCAGGCCGTCGACGTGCGCGCCTGCGACAGGGCCGGCATCATCGAAATCTGTCCGGCGGGCGACAAGGAAGGTGACCCGGCGCTGGACCGCAGGCTGCCGCCGGAGGTCGCGGCTCGCCAATGGGAACAACGCATGGAGGTCATGCGCGATTCGATGATCTTCTTTCGCAACGACCCGAGCATTTTGTTCTGGGAAGCAGGAAACTCTGTTCTCACCGCCAACCACATGCGGCAGATGGTAGAGCTGCGGAAACAATGGGACCCGAACGGCGGGCGGGTCATTGGCGCCCGCGACAACGACAACGCGGAACTGAACAGGGCCATCACTCCCATCGCCGAATATTATGGCGTGATGATCGGGCAGGACCGGCGCACCGATGAGATAGTCACGCCGGGTAGAATCTTCCGCGGCTACAGTGTCGCCCGCCGCGACCGGGCGCCGCTCATCGAGGCGGAGGATTTTCGCGACGAGGCCGCTCGCCGTTTTTGGGACGATGACTCACCGCCGTTTTTCGGGTTCAAACCGGGACCGAACGACACTTACCATTGGAACTCGGAAACCTTCTGCCTCGCCGCCGCCGTGCGTTACCACGATTACGTAAAGAACATCATCACCAATACCGATCCCGCGCATTCCAAATGGTCGGGCTACGCCTCGATTTACTGGTCGGATGCCAACGCCGACGGCCGGCAGGACAGCAGCGAGGTCTGTCGCGTGAGCGGCAAGGTAGACGCCGTGCGGCTGCCCAAGCAGGCGTACTATGTCTATCGCGTCATGCAAAGTAAGACGCCGGACCTCCACGTCATCGGCCACTGGACTTATCCGGCGAACACGGTGAAAACGGTTTACGTCGCGGCCAGTCATTGCGATTCGGTCGAATTATTCGTGAACAGAAAATCGCTGGGGACGACCAACAAACCGTGCGATTTTGTGGATACTTACGAACATCAGGACCGGGACCTCGGCGCCACCGGGTACATCTATGCGTTCCCTGCCGTGCATTTTGAACCGGGTGAAATCAAGGCGGTGGGCAGAGCCGGCGGTAAAGTCGTCGCGCGGGACCAGATCGAAACCGCAGGTCCGGCGAAAGCGATCAGGCTCACCGTACACACCGGACCGGGCGGATTGCAAGCCGACGGTTCGGACGTGGCATTCATTGATTTCGAAGCGGTGGATGGCAAGGGAGAACGCTGCCCGACGGACGAGGCGCCGGTGGATTTTAAGATAGTGGGCCCGGCAATCTGGCGCGGCGGTTACGACAGCGGGATCACCCATTCGATCAATAATCTTTATCTGGACACCGAATGCGGCATCAACCGCGTCGCCATCCGATCGACCCTGACCCCGGGCGTCATCACCTTGACGGCCACACGCCCCGGTTTGGAGCGGGCTACCGTAAAAATCGAATCCCATCGGGTGGCCATTACCGATGGATTGATGAACGCAGATAATTAATGCCCCGTTGTGCCCGGTTCCCATCTACGCGGGGCGCGTGAGAAGCCGGCAGTTACGCCATGGACCGAAACAGCTCGGTCCCTGGCGCTGCAAAACCCGATCGATCTGGCTGCCGCCCCATGGAGCGCGCTCCGCGACTCGTTACCGAGTTGTTGGAACGCGCTCGGATGAAGCGCCTTTCGGGGCGTCCTGCCTCAGTGGTGTTTGGCGCGGCGCGCGGCCTTGAGATGAACCAGCCAGCTCGTGACGCTGGAAGGGACGGTGGCCCACTGGGCGTGCGCCTTTGCCGGAATCCGGCCCGTCCCGACGTCGAACGGCGCGGCGTAATCCTTTCCCGCTGCCCGGATTTCGATACGGCCGTCGTACAGCAGCCTCGTGTCGGGACCCTGGACGTGAAGGTTGGACGTCTGCCGGATGAGCCTGAAATGGGCCGGATGGACCTGGCTGCTGAGAACCGCCAGCGGGGTCTTATCGCCGCTGCGGCCATAGATGAACACCGCAGTCGCGTGCTGCAGGGCCTGGCGGATAGCGGCAGCGTCGGCGAGGGATTCCGGGCCTTTCGAGGCGGGGAGAGTCCCCTTCGGCTGCGTCAGGCTGCCGCCCAGCACAGCGCCGGAAGAGGGATCCACCCACACCTCGTACGTGCGCTGCCCTATACGGAACCGGCACTGCCAGGCGACGACTGCGGTCGACTGCTGGTCCATCTCGCTGCCTCCGGCCAGCCAGAACGAATTCGGCTGGATGGCTTCAAGCTGCACTCTCTGCAGCGTCGCGGGGGACGTCTCGAGGGGCGCGGCCAAAACGTTCGCGATACCGACCGCCTGTTCGGCGGTGATCGTTATCCTGGGAGTCGCGGCCGGCTGGGTCGGAAAGTTCACGTTGAACCCTTCCACCGCGCCGGATTCCGACTCCTCCGTACAGTTGACCGACTGCTCGCGGTAGGGGATGCCGTCCAATTGCCTCGGGAAAGCCACGAACTAGAACCGATCGCCTGGTTGCGGCGGCGAGGCAATCTGCATGAGGGTGGCGCTGGGTGGGCCCACCTCCGACGCGACTCCGGTGGCTGCCAGGGCGGCCTGTGCGCTCCGGATGGCGGCGGCGCTGTCGATCGCCGGACCAGCGAGCGTGTGGTCCCGGTCTAGACGATCGAATAGAGCGTCGTCCCGGAAATAGGTGATGGTTCCGTTGTCAGCGACCTCGAGCGAGGCCTGCCCGTGGAACTCCACACTCCACCGGGGGCGCCAGTTCCTGTGGATCGATCTGTTCAACTGCGGCGTTGTGACGGTGGGCGGCGCTGTCGCCGTCACTCCAATTATGCGGCAGTACGCGAGCGCGGTGTCAACGGCCTGTTGAGCCGTAGCGACACGAGACGGCGCACACACGCCAGGGGCCGCCGAAACCGCCAGCGCTGCCAAAAGCGAATACCCTACATTGCGAACCATTCTGGACCTCCTATTAGCCATTCTTGACCACGTAACACACGTGGTTGATATGCGTACATTGCGAACCATTCCGGACCTCCTATGCGTGATTTAACGATCGTGCTCGGATCGGCGCCGGGCGGGACTCCGCCTGTCGGCCCCACTGCGCGTCGAACGGGCGGTTCCGCCCGTCATCAGAGTTTCGTTCGAGAGCGGCGGCGATAATCCGGGTCAGGGCTGTGGGTTGAACCAATTCCCCTTTGGCGCGCCATAAGCCGTGGCGTGGATCGTGGTGTTTACGTCCCCGAAAGGCTTGGGGACCGCGGCAACGCCGCCGTCAGTGGGCGCGCCGATTTCATTCGTCGCGTCATTGAGGGCTGCCTTGACGGTGTCGCCGCCGTCCAGGTACGACCACACGTCGTTCGACCAATTTACATTGTGGGCGGTGTCGTCGTCCTCAGTGGTATACCCAATGAAGCAGGTGTCGGTCCCGCCGATGCCAAAGGCGTTGCTGAGAGTGTTGTCGGAGGCGCTGTTGCACCCGTCGATGAACACCAGGTTGTACGGCGGCGTGTCGACCGTCTTTTTGGCCACTGCGCCGGACACGTCCGCCGCGTAGATGATCCCGCCGTTGCCGGAGTTGGGCCATAGGCAATCTCCGAAGTTCCCGGCGCCCGAGTGGGTGTCGAAGTAGAAGCCTGTATAGATGGGGATCCCGGGGATGATCGCAGCCTTGGTATCGCTCGTCGACTCGTTCGGGTCCCAGTCCGCGCTGGCCGCGCGAGCGTCCACGTCGTCCGCGGCCGTCTTGCCGTAGGCGAGGGTCTGGTTGCCGAGCACGTACGTCAAATTGTAGATGGGTCCTGTGATCTGGCCGCTGTAGGTGTTGCCGCCGCTGTCCGTCACCACCGCCTTGATTGGCTCGACGGCGGTGTCCGGGAAATGGCTGCTGTCGAAGACCACCTTCAGGGTGGCGCTGGACTGGTGCGGATTCTGGGGGTGATCCGGGGTATCGAGGTATTCGTCAACCAGCGCCCCTCCCACCAGGAGCTGCAGGTCCGTGACGTAACCGGTCACCGCGGACGCGGTGGCGGAGGCCTTGCAGTTTGTTCCGCTGAAGAAGCTGGGATGGGTCTCGTCCCAGTTAGCGGTGTCCACGGTACTGTCGCCGAGCACCGTGGGCGCGATGGTAGTGGCGGAGTAGCTCAAGCGGTGAGAATCATAGCGGTCCGGCCCGGCCTTCGCCGGATTTCAAGTGGCTCCTTCAGGGCAAAACGGGGGGGTAAGCGCCCTTAATGCAATACAACTTGCTTCCGGGGATGGAAGCGAGAATGGGACGTTTCATCTGTTGGTCTCCTCATGAACCAAAATCAACGTCGCCCGGTTGTTTCCCGTTTTGGAGGGGTGCTCCAGATCGGGACCGGCGCCGCTGCACGGGTGCAGCTTACTGCGTTGTTCTACAGCCGGAGGAGGAGTCCTTCCTGCCCAATAGTTTCGCGTACCCCATTTGGGCCCGCCCGATGGTCTCGCATACGCCATCTGGGCCCACCCGATGGCTTCTCATACTCCGTTCGGAGCACTCCGGCAGTCTTCGTACCCCGGTCATGCTCGCGTACTGCCGGGAAGGATATGTCAATGGCGCCAGCCGTTACCCTGGGATTCCTCAGGATTTTTCAGAACGCCCGCAATCTCATCCCAACCAGGCACCATCGATCTTCAGCCCTGGGTGGAAACCGGGCAACCCGTCGCAGAGGATTTGCAGTTCTGAGAGAACAAATGGTAGAATGAGACGATAGATTTTCATCAGCCGGGGAACAATGATGTCCAAAAAAGATGACATTGCGCAGGTTCTTGCGAAAGCTCATCGGAAGGAACTATCCACCATCACGCGGATCGTAAGGCTTTGTGGTCCCAATGAATCGGCCGACAATGAGCCGATCAAACTGCTAGAAGTTAACCCGGACACAGCGCCATCGGGAATATGGCCCATCGCTTTGATCCCGGATCCACCAGACATACCTTATGGCTCAGTGGTGGTGGAGGTCACTCCCGACGAGTATAACGACATACTTGCTAACCGGCTGCCGCTTCCTCACGGTTGGACACTGGGTGACACCCTCCTCTCTATCGAGCCTTAAGATGCCGACGTCTGCTGAAGCATTTCTGGAGCAGGCTAAATCGGACATGTTCGCGTACGAGTCGCTTGAGGCCACAGGGCTCCCGAGTTGCCACCGACTTCACTATCTGCAGATGTGGCTTGAGAAGCTTTGCAAAGCGTATCTCTGGCTGCCAGACGAAACCAAGGTAGAATTGCGGTCGCGCCATCAAGTTGTCGCCACCGTCCTGCCACGGCTCGTGACGGAGCGATGGCGTAAGCTCGCGGCGTTCGCGAGGAAGCCCAACATCGACTCGCTGAGACGCATCTGCAGCGAGATCGATCGGCTTCATCCTCAGATTGACGATGGCGGCCGGAGGCCCGACAACGTGGAGTATCCGTGGAGGGACGACGGAAAAATCATCGTGCCATGTAACTTCAAGTTTGCGGTCGTGCGGCAAATCTATGGTTCGCCGGGCCGCGAACTCCTCAAAGCTTCGTCGAAGCTCACTCGCGATCCGACTCTACTCCAGCCGTGAAGGCGTTCGGCCGCCTTGAGCAAAAGTTAGGACGAGCTTGATCTTTTGAAGGCTGCCGCTAAGAAGAAGACGCGCTTGAAGAGCTATTTCATCCTCCCAACCGAAACAAAAACTCCGCTGCCCGCGGAACTGGCGGGACATATCGACGTTCGCGACCCGCATGCGCTGATCGAGCATTTCCTTAAGGAATTCACACAGGAGGGCGACCGGGTTCTCGACCCTTTCGCCGGGTTTGGAACCGCCTTGAAGATCGCCGAAGAGATAAACCGGATTCCTTACGGCATCGAGCTCGATCCCGACCGGTTCAATTATGCCAGATCGCTATTGCGTCACCCCGATCACCTAATCCGGGGCGATGCCCGCCAGCTCGCCTCGTATTCTCTGCCGCCAATCCAGTTCTCCATCTCATCGCCGCCGTTTATGGGCAAAGAGGACCGGGAGGATCCCCTCACCGCCTATACGACCGTGGGCAAAGGCTATGAAAGCTATCTTCAGGGGATCGGGGAGATCTACCGACAAATCGCGAACCTGCTGATCGAAGGCGGTCATGCGGTGGTACTGGTGAGTAACCTCCGATTGGGTGGGCGCCTGACTCCGCTGGCATGGGATATGGCCCGCGAGATTTCAAAGACGCTATCGTTTCAAGGCGAGATGGTGATTATTCCGGAAGATGGCTTTGCCTTTGGCTACGACCACTACTACTGCTTGATTTTCTCCAAAACCGCCTCGCAGCGAACCTCACCGAGCGAAAGGCGGGATGCCCGGGAAGAAGAGGTGGCGCTGTCTGGCAATGTGAGCAGGGTTGTTCAATTGGGGGACACGATCCACCGGTCGACCGGTCCCTGGAGCCCGGCCGTTCATGCGGTGCTCCAGCACCTGGAGCAGACGGGTTTTCGAGGAGCGCCGCGCTTCCGGGGGATCGATGATCAGGGACGTGAAGTGCTCACCCGGATCGAGGGCTATACGCCTCCGGAGGCGAATCTCCCCTTCATCAACGACGAGCGACTGGCTGCCATAGGCCACCTCATCCGGGAGCTTCACCTCGCGCTTGCCGGATTCCAACTGCCGCCGGGAGTGCAGTGGCATCGTCGAATTGGCAGCGCCGAGGGCGACAATTTGCCGATTTGCCATCTTGACATCCACCCGCCCAACATCGTTTTTGAAGAAGGAGAACCGGTCGGCTTCATCGATTGGGATCTCACCGGTCCGGCCCCCTACGCCTGGGAGATCGCCCGTGCGGCCTGGCTCCTCGTTCCACTATCCGAGGACGCCCGCTGCCGCTCGAAGGGATGGAACGAGCTTCCGGACCGTTTTGGGCGGCTCAAAATCTTCTGCGACGCCTGCGGCCTTGATGCGGAAGACCGGCGAAACTTCGCCGAGTTGGCGGTGCGGATGGCTGAGACCTGCGCCGATCAGGTGAACGCCGCCGCTAAAGCCGGAGTGGAGTCGGCGCGTTGGCTGGTGGAAGACGTCGGTTATCTGCGCATTGTCCAGCGAGATATTGAGTGGATGCGGCGGCTCGAGCTTGCTATCGACGCGGCCATAGAATATCCCGAGGCAGATGAGCCGGCTGCTCCCTCTATTTGTAAATAATCGCGATCACCACTGCGCTCGTTCCAACCGGGCGGATGGACCCTGTGGTATCGAAGCGTTTCAGACGGTGACCCTTTTTGAACATTCCCTCGCCCTGGATTCGGGTCGAGTCGACGACTGGTGAGTGAACATGCGCTTCTTCCGGCTGCTATTCATGGCTCTACCAGGCCAGCGCTCGGACATTTCCAGCCGCGCTCCAACCGTCGCCTTGAGCTGTCGCGGAGCTACAGCCAGCGCGCTGTTCGACGCCGGTACGCGGTCCACTCATCACCAAACTCTCGTTCCAGTTGTTTCTCTTCTCGCCGAATAAAGCGATCCACAGCGACCAGATTGAGCGCGGTAAGAATCCGCCCGGAGGGCGACTAATGCTCTCATCCCAGCCTTGCAAGTCGGCCTGTGGTATCATAGCATTAAAGGACGTTAGAGGATCGTTTATCTAAGACTACGGATCATGTCAGACGTTATCCAGCGGGACTTTCTGAAGATTATCTCCCAACCAATCCTTGCCTATGATGAAGGGCTGCGTTTCTTTCGCGGAGTCGGATTGATGAATGAAACTCTCAGGCGACTTGCCCGCGATCTTGACACCCACGGGATTGCCTACAGCGTCATCGGGGCGGTTGCGCTGAACCAGCACGGTTACCAGCGTTTTACCACCGATATCGATCTTCTTATGACCGAAGAAGGTCTCCGGAAGTTCACGGCGGAGCTGGTGGGAAGAGGTTATCGACCCGCGTTTACTGGCGCTGTCAAGACCTTTCGCTCCACGGCCGAAAATGTTCCCATAGAGATAATCATCAGCGGTGAATATCCGGGAGATGGGAAGCCGAAGCCAGTGGTCTTTCCTGAGCCCTCCGAGAGCTCCGTTGAAATCAACGGGGTGAGTACAATTAGCATCGAGAAACTGGTGGAATTGAAGCTCGCCTCCGGAATGACCGGGATCGACCGGCGAAAAGATTTGGCGGACGTTCAGGAGTTGATCCGGGCCGTCGGCCTTGGCGCTTCCTTCGCCGAAAGGCTCGATCCATCCGTTCGAGCGGCATACGTTGAGCTTCACGACGAACTGGTTCAAGCGCGAGAACAGCGACTGGGGCCCGGTCGGGAACCGGGGCGGTAGCCTTGAATCACTCTACAAGCGTACGAAAAGCGCATCGTCTTTCGTAGGGGAGAAGCATAAGATGTGGATTCATCGTTGGGAGGTAATTGGAGGGTTTTCGGTGGTGAGCCTCGTCATATTGCTGACGGTGGGGCCGCTGTCGCTGGCTGCGGCGGCGCCGGCCGGGCCGCCTCCCGGCTACAAACTGGTCTGGAGTGACGAGTTCTCCGGAAAGATCGATTCACCCCCGGATCCGCGTGTCTGGAACCTTGAGAGGCGCGCGAGCGGCTGGAGAAATCGGGAGCTGCAGGACTATGTCAATGACGTGGAGCACGCTCACATCGTCGCTGACCGGGACGCCACGGATGGAAAGGCGCTGCAGATATTGGCGACGTCGGATGGACCGGGCAAATACACTTCCGCCCGGCTGCAAACCGCGCATAAGGCGGCGTTCCAGTATGGCTATATCGAGGCGCGCATCCGGCTCCCTTACGGACAGGGCATTTGGCCCGCGTTCTGGATGCTCGGCACGGATATCACCACTCCGGGTGTTGGCTGGCCGAAATGCGGTGAAATCGACATCATGGAGAACATCGGTAAGCAGCCCTGGTGGGGGCGCAACGAGGGTAGTTTGCACGGTCCGGGATACAGCGGCGGCCAGTCGCTGCATGGATCCACAACCCTGCCCGATGGCATATTCTTCAAGGATGCCTACCATACTTTCGCAATGCTATGGGAGAAAAACAAAATCTCCTTTCTGGTGGATGGAAAGGTTTATGAGACGCGGACTCCGGCCGACATCCCGGGCAAAACGTGGGTCTTTAACCATCCCTTCTTCTTCATCGCCAACGTCGCTGTTGGCGGAAACTTTCCCGGAAATCCCGACAACACGACGACGTTCCCTCAGAAGATGCTAATCGATTACGTGCGGGTCTACCAGAAGCCGGGCGATGGGCCGGCCGGGAATCTTGCGCAGGCCCGGAATACCAACCGTCCGGGCACCGTAGGCCTGGGACCCACGAGTATCATGATTAACGGCGAGTGACGAACAGCGGTGATCTGCCGCGATGAGTGGTTACGCAGTTTCGGGAAGAGGATTGCTGACGTGGAGATCATAACATTCACGACTCACGAAGCAGGCGCCTGGCAGCCGTTGCGGGTGGGCGCCAGCCTGGGCAGCCACTACAGCGATTATTTGCTGGATTTCGAGGGGGCATTTGAC
>DASRZA010000350.1:0-7537 GCA_035686845.1 Armatimonadota bacterium
GAGAGGCGCCCCGCTGCGGTTTCTGGATGCCTGGGATCTCGGATGGAAGAGGGAGGCCGTACGCCTGTTGAAGAAGCAGCCTGAGCTTGCCAATCTGCGTTCCGGTCGCTGGCAGATGACGCCGCTGCACGTGGCGGCCGAGCGTGGGGATGAAGAACTGGCCAAGCTGATCCTCACGGCCAAACCCGATCTCACGCTCTGCGACGGAGAATTCAACGGCACCGCTCTCGGTTGGGCACGTCACTTCAACCAGGCCGGAGTCGCGGCGCTCATCGAGGGAGCGGAGTAAAGGGATCCCCGCGTAGAGATCGTCGCCCGAAACATGCACCGCACACCGCACCCCGGATCTGCAGGAAACCCTCGGCGCCGGCGTCCTGCGCGCCGGCCCGTGCGCGTAGTGGAAGATGACGGGGGTTGACGCAATTGAGGATCTCTTTGAATATCAACGGCCGCAGCCCCGTCTGTCGAGATAGGTCTCACTCCGAGAACAGGCTGTTCCAGTCGGACACATCCAGAAGTCGATCGATCAGCTGCTCTATCGCTGAAGTATTAGCCAGCTTCTCAATAGCGATCTGGGTTTGAGAGTCCGGAGCGCCAAATCGACGGGTCCCCAACCTCAGCAGAATCTGGCGCGCCTCCGCGGCGCTACCTTGTTTGAGCCCTTCATCGCGGCCCAGCTTGAGCCCCTCATCGCGGCCGAGTTTAAGCCCTTCATCCCTACCTTCACTGATCAACAGTTGAGCGTCTGTCATGACTATTTCCTCCAGTTGGCGCCGGCGATCTCTCGCAGACTCGTACACCATAAGATAAAGATTGTCTCGCTCCTCCCGGCTCCGCGTGTGGCGGATCAGGAGCAGCAGGAAGTGCATCGCTCGAATCCAGTCCCCGTGCTGCTCCTCCGAAAGCGAGTCCAGAAAAGAGACCGCCTGTCGTACGACCTCTTCCAGTTCCTGCAGCGATGCATGCGAGCTCTACATCACCCGCAGCAGCCAGCCCAATGGACTGCCGGTCCCGGTTAGCGTCTCTGGTGGTGCAGCGGCCAGGTTCAGGAAGAGGATGTCGTGGACCGGCGCAAATCGGGCGAGGGCCGCCGGCGTGTCCATCATCTGTAGAAGCTGCGGTGAACTCCAATCGGCGCCCCCGGTGTAGAACACTATTGGAATGACAAGGTGAAGCCGCCAGCGGCTCCGACTCAAACTGGCGTCTTCGAAACCACGGCACTCCTGATCCCAGAGATAGACCATCTGGCGCAGCACGCGGAAAGGAACGGTGGGATCCGGCTCACTCTGGTGATCCAGCATCAGGTAGATTGGCACCGCGTTCCCGTCATCAACATAGGGAGCGAGCACAATCAGGTCTGTCTCCCGCTTCCGCAGGTCGTCCGGAATGAATGATCGGTTGATACGTTGAGCCTGCGTCAGATCCACACGTGCGGCGAGGGCTTGCGAAACGATTGCCAGCAGATCCCGCAGGAACGTGGACGATCCCAGCAGCCAGATGATACCGCGGTCCATAAACTCACGGATGGGTGGCGCATCTTCTTCAAGCATTCAACGGTCCTTCGCCCAACGGTCAGCCATTGATGGGCAGGCTCAAAAGAATTCCTTCACCGATCATAGTAGCATTAGCTCCGACAGTCAAGGTCGGTGCAATGTTAGCCAGATCGGACTGAGCCTGAACAGTCCCCGGTGTGGGAGTCCATCCAGGCAAGGGGTGACAGAGTGATCCCAGGACCGAGAGAGCAGGGCCTCGACAAAGTGGCACTGACCCGGGACGAGAAGAATGAGCAGGCGTTACGCCTCTATCACAAGCTCGGCTGCACGCAAAGCAGTGAGGGATGCCGGCAGGTGGGGATGACTTATGCGGGGTCAGGAGGCTACCGTGGACAGTCTCACTATTCCCGCCCGGGAGGCGTGGTTGCATGCGAACCCGGAAGCGATAGCCTCCGTGACGAGAGGTCTTCGGCAGAGCGCAGTTTGCGAAAGGCAGTGTGTCGGGTCGTTCGTGCAGTTTGCGGACGAAGATATCGACTGATGCCCGTCAGGCTAAGCTTTACTCCGCAAGCCCCTGAGGCTCCGGACGATCTGGACAAGATATGCGATTTCGACTCATCCATTCACTCCGAATGAAGATTCACTCCTTGTGCCCGGTCATATTACTCGGCCCACCGTCTCCAGCGTTCAAACCAACCGGAGAAACAGAGACCATGATGAAGCTTTTCCGTGCGGCCGCGAGCCGGACAACCTCCAATCGCGCACATGCCTTTCTCGTTGTCGCAACTGCGCTGTTCGTCGCGGCAGGCTCCGCGGCGATTGGCGGACCACTCTTGGCCGCGCCACGAATGGTGGCTGTCGGACGGGGCGCCGTCAACACACTAACCGCGGCGACTCCCGAGGAGCCTGACTGCTGGGGAGCGATCTGCGATGGCCTCCGACTGGGGCTCATATCTCAGCAGCCGCAGCAGGCGCTTCACTATGGAGATGAGCTGACATTTTGGCTGCGTGTGTATAACGTGAGCGCGAGACCGCTATCACTCCACATCAGGAGTATGGAAGGAGCGGAGTATACGCTGCTTTCGGGGAATCGCCTGCGACTTGAGTCGGGTTTCCAGGGCGCCGCGGCTCTTCAGGTAAGTCCGTGGGCGCAGGAGACGGCGCCGGGAGGTGTGTTTCATGCCCGTATTATACCTCCCGGCGACACACCCCGGAGCGCAGGAATCGCCGCTCTCCCACTTGAACCCGGCAATTACATCCTGGAGTTCCCGGAACCACTCCGGGAAATCGACCCCAAGGATCCGGAGACCTCGACAGCGCTTCGAGCTCGTCCCTGGGTGCTGAGGTTCACCGTCGCCGGCGGGAATCCCAGGCCTCCGGCTGATGAAGCGTCTGCTGCAGGAATCGAGTGGGGGCAAACTCTCGATGGGCTTCAGGCAGGCGTCGGACTCACGCCCGGCGTGGCGCAGGCTGCCGACGATATCACGCTGACATGGTATCTTCGAAACCAGACCAGGCAACCACTCACGGTTCAATATCCGGAGTACACGACGGGGGATTGGATGCCCGCCGTCCGGAATTCCAGCGGCGAGTACCTACCCGTGGCCCTCACACAGGACCTTGGCCTCATCCGCAGCACACAACGCAAATACAGCCGCACGAGATGGCCCCCTTGCTGCGCGCCCGGCTCCAGTTTCGAAAAGCCCCGACTACAGGCGCCACTTCCATCCCCACCGTTGTCGCCCCGCCCGGCAAATACGTTGTCTCGCTGTTTGCGCCCATTTCGTTTCCGGGTGTCAGCGGGTTCAACGTGCTGCTGCAGACCGGCGGGCTAAAGAGAGAAGTTTCCGCAGAATAAGGACCGTACCGCCGGTGCCAGGCCGCGTCGAACCCGCAGCCGGGGCGGCGAGCGAGCTTAGCTTTGCGCGAGTGCCCATTCGTATTGACGTCTCAGATGGAATGGTATATACTCAGTGGTGGGATCGGCCCACGATCCCGCAATCCCACCAAAGGGGTTCTCATGTCTACGCAGGTAAGAGAAGTTGATAGCAAGGGAAGGCTCACACTCGGGAAGGAGAAGGCCGGGAGACAGTTCCAGATTGAGGAACTCGACGGCCGGCTGATCTTGACGCCCGTAGTCACTATTCCCGCCCGGGAATCGTGGCTGCACGCCAACCCGGAAGCGATGGCTTCCGTGATGAGAGGTCTGCAGCAGAGCGCCGCAGGCGAAAGGCGCTACCTCGGATCGTTCGCACACTTTGCGGACGACGATATCGACTGATGCCCTTCAGGGTCAGCTTTACTCCGGAAGCGCTTGAGGCTCTGGATCACCTGGACAAGAGTGATCGCGTCCGGGCAAGAAAGGTAAAGAAGACCATCGGGCAGCTTGAGGTGGACCCCCGCTATCCTGGTCTGAACAGCCACAAATATGCGACCTTGAAAGGGGCTAACGGTGAGGACGTTTGGGAGTGCTACGTCGAGAACAAAACTCCGGCGGCGTTTCGAGTCTTCTGGCATTACGGTCCAGCGACAGGTGAATTGACAGTCGTCGCTATAACCCGCCATCCGTAGCCGGTCGGATCGACGCGCCCTTCGCAATTGTCGGAGCCTCAAAGCTCATCGTGGCGGCCGTACAGGCTGGGGATGATTTCGTTTACGTGAGAATCGAGGACGCTGTGGACCCATTTCCACTACCGATGTAATGTCAGGGACCTTGACACCATGGACCTTAAGAAGAATTAGAGAGGGTGGCCGACCTGTATCTCGGCCAGGGCTATGACGTCAACGTCTGGCCCAGTCCCGATCAGCTGCCCCCGTTCGCAAGAGACTTCAAGGTCGAAGTTGTCGCCCGTCGAGGGACCGAGGGCGTTCTCGTTGCAGTCAGGAAGGACCGCGACGCGGTCGCAGCCGACGCCAACATGCAGCTATGCCGAAATCACGGGAGCTCAGCCCGGGTGGCGCAGCATGCCGGGGCAGATGCTAAGAGAGCTCTACTCCGACGGAGAAATGTCTTCAGATGAGTTCAGTCGAATCGAGGAAACGTCAAAGCTCAGGAGCCAGATCGCTCACGGCTTCGCCCCGCAATCAAATGGCGTCGTCGCCTCCGACGCGGCAGCGGTCCACCCTCTGAGTGAGATCGCCCGTCGCCTTGTCAGCGAATCGCAGACTGTGAAGCATCCCGCCTGAGCCGGTTCCTGCGGCGCCCATTCACCGACCGGTCATTCCGCCCCGACGCTCGGCACGTTAACTCTACTTCGCAGTCCGGTTATAGGAGACGTACGATGGGAAGAGGACACATAACCCTGGCAGGCGTTCAGTTCGCCGGTTTGCAGGGTCAGAAGGAACGGAATATCGACGCAGCCGGGCGCCTGGTCCGGCAGGCTGCGGCGGCTGGCGCGCAGGTGGTTCTCACTCCCGAGGTGTCGCTGACTGGCTTTGTCGGAGGGGATGTGGAGCGGGACATGGCTGAGCCAATTCCCGGGCCCGCCACCGGCCACTTTTCGGCCCTGGCGCGAGAGCTTTCCATCTACATTCTGCTCGGGCTCTCGGAAATGCGAGAGGGGTATGTTCACAACGCCATTGCGGTCCTGGACCCTCGGGGGGAGCTGATCGGGGTGATGCGCAAGGTTCATATCAACAAGTTCGAAACGTCCGGCGGCTGGCGCAACGGATCGGAGTTTCCGGTCTGGCGCTTCGAGACCGAGACCGGATCGATGTCAGCCGGGGTGATGATCTGTTACGACAGAGAGGTCCCCGAGGCGGCCCGGGTGCTAATGCTGCAGGGCTGCGACGTGATCTTCAACCCGTTCGCATGCACCTGTCCAACCATGGACATCCACCGCTGCCTGCTGCGCACCCGAGCCTTCGAGAACGAGATGCACATCCTGGTGGTCAACCATGCCGCGCCGAGACTCAACGGCCATTCCATGGCCATCAACCCGGACGGCGACATCGCTCAAGAATTGGACGAAAGCGAGGGCATCCTGCAGTACGTTGTGGATCTCGACCAGCTTGCGCAGCTCCGGGAGGGCGGCATCTACGGCCGGCATCACCGCCGGCCCGAACTGTACCACGCTCTCACCGATCCTTCAGGCCAGGTCCATCCCGAGAACGCCAATCTGCCCCGGGTAAATGAACCGGGCCGCTCCGTATCGTTGAACGCGCTGCGGCTCCCGGAGACGCGGTTTGACTCTTTGCACGGGCGCCGTTAGACTCTTACCTGGCGGCAAGAGACCCCGCCTCTTTCAAAAGAGTCATAGGCGCCCGGGTCGAGATGCTGGATACAAGACCAACAGAATCACGGACTCAGTAACACATTCAGGAGCGCGGCGTTGCCAGAGAGCCCATTCTTCATGGTAGTGGCCCGCAAACCGATGTCTGCTAACAAGGGTACAAACAAGAAATACAAGGATGATCTGCGGGCAAGGGCGTCGGAGTGCCATCGGGGGAAACCAGTGCTCAGCGGACCGCTCTACGTGCGGATCAACTGGTTCCATCGGGAGCGCGCTGAGACGGATGTGGATAACATTACGAAGATGATCATCGACGCATTGAAGGGAGTGGTCTTCAGCGATGACTTCCAGATTATCCGATTCATCGCTTCGCGGATCGATGCGGGCGGCGATTATGACCTCGGAATCGGCAATGTACCCCAGGACGCGCTAGGAGAGCTCCAAAGCATGTTGGGAAATGCCCCACACATCCTAACTGTGGAGGTGGGCGAAGTAATATCGAGGTACGTGCGGTTTGGACCGCTGGAGGAGGAGACATTTTGATTGCTCCAGCCGAGTACCTTCGTGCTGCGAAGGTGCATAAGCTAGCAGGGAATTTCAGGCATGCGGGGTACGACGTGAGCGTCGATACCGCTGAAGGATTCGATCTCCTTGCCTCTAAAAACGGGAAGCGGATAGCGATCCAGGTTCAAGCGGGTGACGAACTCCGCACTACATCGGAACGCGTGGCCCGACTGCGACGAATTGCCAGAGAGTTGGGATACGACGACTTTCGACTCGTTGTGGCAAACCCTCCCCGGCAAGTCGACGTCGAAATCGAGGGGCTTGAGATGGAGCTATATCGCTATATGAGCGAACGCATCCCGGATGAGCTTGCGATACTCTCCTCCAACACGGTTGTCATTGACGTTGGAGCCCTCGAGATAGAGGGTGTCCACGCCCGGCCGGACGAGCTCCGTGTCACCGGCACGGGTCTGGTGGACGTTGAGCTTCAGTACGACCCCGCCGGGGAGATGATCACAACCACCACAGACTTTCCCTTCCGGTTCGAGGTCACACTCGGCCCCGATATGTCAATCCGCGATCACGCCGAGATAAACGTAGACACTTCAAGCTGGAACGAGTAGCGCAGCGTGAGGTAAAACTACAATGGCGCCTTCACGCCCTAACATTATCCTCATCCTCGCTGACGACATGGGCTGCGGCGATATCGGGGCATTTGGGAATCCGCAGGCGCAGACGCCAGCCCTGGACCGGCTCGCTGACGAGGGGCTGGTCTTCAGGCAGCACTATTCCGCGTCGCCGGTCTGTGCGCCGGCGCGGGCGGGACTCCTGACCGGTCGCTATCCGCACCGCACTGGCGCCATCGACACGCTGGAGGGGCGAGGGCTGGACCGGCTCGCCCTTGACGAGGTGACCCTGGCCGATGTCCTAAAGCGAGCGGGCTACACCACGGGCTTAATCGGAAAGTGGCACCTCGGCGCGCTGGACCCGCGCTACCATCCCAACCGACGTGGATTCGACGAGTTCGCCGGTTTCCGCGGCGGCTGGCAGGACTATTACGCATGGCGGCTGGATCGGAACGGGCAGATTTCCCCGGCGGACGGCCGCTATCTGACGGACGTGTTCACCGCCGAAGCCGTCGCTTTTATCGAGCGGCGCCGGCGGGAGCCATTCTTCCTGCATGTGGCTTACAATGCGCCCCACTTTCCGCTCCAGGCGCCGGAAGAAGATGTGCGTCCCTTCCTCGAAGCCGGTCTCCCCGAAGCAGTAGCCACCATCTACGCGATGAACCGCTGCATGGACCGGGGC
>DASRZA010000351.1:0-27438 GCA_035686845.1 Armatimonadota bacterium
AAAATGCTTGATATCCACAATAAAACTCCTCTGGTACTTCCCCCCTCAGGAGTCTTACCCAAAACCCGTCGCTGTAATACTAAGACCCATATCCTCTCCTTCGAGATCCGTATATCTCCCTTAAGATCCGTATATCTACGGATCAACGGCAGCCCATTATCATCCGATTCTTGAACATGGATGGGATGCAAGCTCTGGAAGGGCCATGGCGGAGCCGGGCGAGTATGGATAAGGACAGGAGCTCTTATGCGAATAGGAATGCCAGGTCTTGTATTGGCGGTGGTTGCCGCCAGCAGTCTAAGCAGCCAGGGTTACGCCGCGGTCACGACAGCCCGGTCCACTCTCGGGATCACAATCCGATCGGCGGCTGTCCTATCGATCAATGAGCCAATAGTCCAAAGTCTCGGCACGGATGGCCGAGTCAGGGCCGCAACGAACGCTTTGACCACGGAAGAAGCGTCCAGGGATGGCAGGTTCACGGATGGGTTTGCAATGGATGGCGGGGCCGCGGATGGCGCCCTCCGGGTTCGCACGGCAACCGGCTCGAATCTCGCGGTAACCGCCAAGATTCTAGCCGGCGCCGGGGATACCGCTTCTCTCAACGCCGTTCCCGGCGGCGACCTCATTGGAGCTGCGCATCCCGTCTCGGCCGCGTATCCCGTCTCGGCCGCCCGGGGGTCTGTTACCTATATTCTTACGGCGCCATGAGGCGCCGGCCGCGCCCGGAGCTCTATGGCGTGGAATACTCTATCCATCGGTGAAACATGATGCGACTGGATCATCCGCCAATGGGAGCGCTTCTCGTCACCACCGCGATGATCGTCGTGTCAGCGGCGCCGGGAAGCGCGGAATCCCTTGTGATTAGCCCCCTGAAGGTCGAAACGGACGCTATTGCCGGCGGCGTCTTTGACGGCGTCATCCATGCGTCCATCATCGATCCTCTGAATCCTGAAAAGGGATCTCGAGGCGTCAGCGTTCGGCGAGCGCATCTGCAAATGCTGATCCGCGATTGGGACATGGCCGCCGATGGAACGATGAGCTACTCTTCGCCCGGTTCCACGGCCGGGTCGTGCGCATCCTGGATAACGCTGAGCGCTCAGTCTCTCGATATCGCGGATGGCGGCAGCACAGACATTGCCTACCATGTCCGGATTCCACGAGATACGCCGGACGGCGTTTACCGGGCGGTGGTCTTTTGCAAGACTTCGCTAAAGATGGCGAGAGGGCGGGGCGACTCAAGCGATTCCGCGGCGGTGGGCGCCATTCTTTATCTCACCGTGGGCCCTCACTTGAAGAGGGCCTGCATCTCGGGGTTTACCACCAGCTCGACCGGGGCCGATATCGTCATTCGCAACGAAGCCGACGGCCTGCTGAGGATTACGGGAACGCTTGACGTGGAGGACGCGGCCGGAAAGAAGCTTTTGGAAATCCCGGCGCCCGCGGCTGTCGTATTGCCGGGGGCCGGACGGCTGAGGGATCTGCGAGTCCCCTTTCCCCCAGGTTTTCATCTTGCCGGCGGTCAATATCGAGTGACGGCCATCCTGGATTATGGCGCCGCCGCTCTCATGGGCGCCAGGGCCACTTTGACCATTCCATCCGGATGATGATGTTCCCTGCCCGCAACAAAACGCCCCTCCCTGCGCTCCATTTCAGGCCGAGGTTACCGCCGGCCCGGTTAACACCGCCGCGTAAATCGCCGAAGGGATTCGGCTCCTTCATCCGGTGGGCCGGTTCTCCCCCGTTATCGGGGGCCGGGGGGCCATAATCTCCGAGGGGATTCGGCTCCTACAAGCGCCGCGGCATCACGGTAGGGACGACGCATGCGTCACCCCTACACGATTTGTGGGACACCTTCCACCCGTCGCCGTTGTGTTAGGCGCTCTTAGTTCCCAACCTGCATCCAGTTTCCGCCGCCGGTGGTGGGAGCGGCGCCATTGGTATCCGCGGTCGCCGTTCCACCAATATCGTTCATCCAGAGGACACCGGTCTCATCGGAATAGTACGAGCGAGTTCCAGCGCCTGAATTCGCCGGAGTAGCTGTTACGTAGAACGCTGCGTCCTCAGCGCCTGGCACTGGCGTAGCCGCAAAATTGTAGCTCTCCTTCGTCCCGCTTCCGAGGTCGGGATCGATAAAGTGACCGGCCCCGAGCTGCGCCACTGTGCCATACGTCGGATTTTTCACCCGGTACAGCTCTTCTGCCGAATCGAGTGTCCGGACCGCGCCAATCGTCGCCCCCTCATTCGCATTTTTGCGACTCGAGAGCAGGTTCGGGATTGCAATCGCAGCGAGTATTCCGATTACAGCAATCACGATCAGCAGCTCGATTAAGGTGAATCCCTTTCGCCGCTTACGAACGATCGCCATCTAAATCCCTCCAGGTTGCCCACATTACAAACGGGTAATCTGATTCTCGGCTGCACGAGACCCGCGGCTCAGTTTCGTCTTCATCCATCTTTAGGACCACTCCATCGCTCCATGCGGCGTAATCACAGACCGTTTATCCAGTTACCCTCGCGACTCGCCGAAGATTAACTCAATCACTGAGTCGCGGAACACTGGCCCCGCACCGAAGCGAAACCGACAGCGAGTCGCCGCGATTCGACGACTGAGCAGCGAATCGCCGGCGTTTCATTGACAGAAACGGCTGTGATCGCGAGGATTTAGCGGCAGGTGGGCAAACAGCCACTTTCGCGGTCGTCCACCAGTTGACGCAGGATTCCTACGCCGAACGGACGAGTTTGAGGCCTGCAGGAGCGATTCCATCCATCGGAAGACCGATGGGGTATCCATCAAAAGACCGCTACAGCGCGATTCCTACGGCCCGAAGATGATTACCGTTGGGGCAATATCTCAAGCAGGCTCGTGGGGCGTCGTTGAGGACGCCCGATTTTGACAGAAAGAAGGGCTTGAACGTGAATTACCGTCTGACCGCTCGACATTTGATTGTTCCTTCGCTATTCGCCGCGTTCTGGAGCGCAGCTCCCGCTGTTGCATCCTCGCTCGACACGCAATCATCCTCCCTGACAGTGAGCGTACTTGCTCGCGGAGAGCTGGTCGTGCCGGCGAGCATCGATTTTCCTGACGCCAGCCCGACCGCCGGCGCCCAGACCGTGCCGGTGTCTATCGTCGCGAAAGCTCGAATCGCGAAGGGCGGCACCGCGACTCTCACTGTGAGCGCGGCTGATCTCAGCGACGGCGGCGCGGGCGATTCCATCACGGCGAGCCGATTTAGCTGGACCACCAGCAGCGCCGGTTACCAGGCAGGGACGCTGAGCAACTCAGCCGTCACCATGGGTCAGTGGGGCAATTCGGGTGTCCAGAATGGTTCCCTCAACTGGATCTTTACGCCGCAGTGGACCGACAACGTGGGCAGCTACAGCACCACCATCAACTACACTCTCAGCACACCTTAAGACCTCAAGTGAGGCGACACGTACGGTTAGGACGGCTTGTCATCGGGACGCCTGCAATGAAACGCTCCACCTTTGTTATCTACATAGTTTCATTGTTGGCGTTCTCGTTGGCGGCAGTTACGAAAGCGCCAGCCAATCCCGTATCGCTTCAGTTGAGCACTACCACTATCACCTTTCCCGACTCCAATCCGGACCAGGTTCCGATTATTCCTGCAGCGCAAAACCCGGTTACCGTAACCGTACGCGCAGAAGGGACGACAACGAGCTGGATATTAGAAGTTATCGCAACGGATGACCTTCGATCAGGGGCGGACACGATCCCAATTGACGCGATAAGCTGGACGGCGAACGGAGCCTATTTTCAATCCGGCGACTTGAGCAAATCTTCCATGCAGGCGGTCGGAGCGGGTCCCAAAGGAAACTTCACGGGCGTTCTCTCTTTTCAGCTTGCCAACTCCTGGTTTTACGACCCTGGCATCTATACGACAACCATCACTTATACGCTCGTCGCGCCCTGATCGGCGTCCGAATACCATCTGCGTCCACCTCAATCCTCCGGGGGAGCATTTCGTGATACAACGTGAACGATACTCGGGAGCAATGGCTCGAGCGGGCTCGAGCGGCCTGGCTCTGATCCTGTTGATGAGTTCGATTCTTACGCCGCTTGGCGGCAACCGGCCTGCCGATGCGGCGACCAGCCTTGGTGTTGATCCGCTCACGGTAGAGGCAGACGCACGCGCCGGCGAGGATTTTGTGGGTGTCATTAACGTTCAGTTGACCACCGACCCGGGAACTAAGAACGCGCTACCGGAACATATTCTGATTCGCCCGGCCGATTGGGACATGAAGCCGGATGGGGCGCTCCAATTTGCGCCGCCGGGCACATTTCCCCACTGCTGTACATCCTGGGTTGAGGTCAATCCCGCCGAATTCGATCTAAATCCGGGTCAGAGTGTGGAAGTTCGCTACACCGTGCATCTTCCGCCGAATCTTCCGAATGGAACCTACTGGACAGCGATTCTAAGCCGGACCATGGCCATTCCGGCGCCCGGCGAGAAAGGATTGATGATTTCCTCAGCGGTTGCGACGATCCTTTATCTCACCGTTGGCCCGCACGATCGAAAGGGTCGGATTACAGGCTTCTCCGCAGACACCTCCGGAACTCGCCTGACACTTGTAAATGAGGGCTCGGACCCTCTCCGGATTACCGGAAACCTGGATATCGTTAATTCCTCCGGAAAGCTGGTTCGAGAGCTGGATCTCACTGGCGCCGTGGCGCTGCCCGGCGAGAATCGGGAGCGTGAGATCAACCTCACCTTTCCCCCGGACCTGAAGCTGCCGCCGGGCCAGTACCAGCTCACGGCGCTTCTGGATTACCGCGGCGACGCGTTGATCGGCGCACGCACCCATCTTGAAATTCCAGCGGCGCCTCCACGCCAGAATACGCCGGCGCCAGAGATTCTGGCGCCGCCCGGGCAGCGCTTATCATTGCAACCGACGAGTTCCCATGGCGCTCCCCAATCCCCATAAATGGAGTACCCTGCTTCCGCTTTTGATAGTAGTGGCGTTCGCTTGCCCGAGCGCGTGGGCTTTGCCTGCGCCTCCGACGGCTGGCCCGATGTTTCGCCCGGTCGAGCTATGGGGCTTGTGGCTGCATACCGATGACGGTTCCAGTGGCGCCATGGCCCGCGTCCTTCTGACAGGCGGGCGCCGGCACGGCGAGAACCCCTTTACGGGAGGGCGTATCATGGGCCCTCCCGTTCCGGCTAAGCGCCTGAATTGGCCGGCGCTTGAATCGGCTTCAGCCCTCCAGTCTCCGGAAGCCCTGACGTTTGATCTCACTGCTAACTGGACATCCTGGATTCCCGCTGACCGCGAGACGCCCGAAGTTGTCGAACAGCCGGGGCAAGAGGGAAAATCGACTTTTGCGGGCGCGACCGAACGCCTCGCGCAAGTAGGTCGAACAGCCGACCGTATCGAATCTTCGACGGCCGCCGCGACTCCCACCACATCTTTAGCGGGCGCCGCTCCCCCAGCGCGGCAGGAGACGCCCGCCTCTTCAGGATTCGAGACATTTTCTGTGCCGCGGCCGCAAGGATCGATTTCTCGCGCCGCTGCGCCTCGGCCCCGGCGCGAAACGAATCCGAACAATGTGGCGATTCCCCTCGGTCCCCCACCTGGCGGTCAAAGAGGGCTTACCCTCAGTTCAACAATTAGTCTCACTCCGTGGGATCGAACGCTCTTTTTCGGGCTGACCGGCCAGTTTAGTGGCCGGGAGCTCGAATCGTTTCTGGAGGTGGATCCCCGCACCGGTATCCCCATTATCAACGCCGGATACGTTTCCCTCCAGCAGCAGGACGCGGCTATTCGCGTGGGTCAAGGTTCCAACGACCTCTTTGGCGCCTCTACCGGCCTGGGTTATACCGTCAAGCGAAAACACGGACTGAGTTATGGCGCCGGTATTTACTCCCTGACGAGCGGCCTGGATTCCCGGCTCGCGCCAGCTTTGAACGCGCAGCTTGCCCTGGGATCAGCCGGTTCGTTGGGTCTGCTGGGCGCCGCGGACGGATCGTGGCGGCTCTCAGCGAAGGAGGAGCATTCGCGGCTCTCCCTCTTTTCGAGCCTTGGATCACTTTCTCGAACAGGAGGCGTGGATTATGGCGCCGGCTTCAACTTCCGGCTGCTGCAGGGTGTGAGCTTCGCTGAGCAAGTCACGGGCCGTGGTGGAAGGAACGCCTTTTCCGGTAACGAGACTTCTATGGAGATGCGGAGAGGACCCGCTCTGTTCAACTTGAGTCTCTGGAACAGCAGCGACGTTTTGAGCCGCGCGGCCGAGCAATCGATAACGGCGCTATTGCCGCACGGGCGCGATCTGCTGATCCTTCGTTATCAATCGGTAGCGAGCGCCGCACTGGGACAATTGACGCTGAGAGACACCGATTTCTCAGCGGGGATCTGGCGAACCTACCGAAGTGGATTTGCAACGTGGATGCAGGCCGATCGGTTTGGCGGAGGCGCTCTGGGCTGGCAGGGGGGCGTTTCGGCGCCCGTATTAACACGCGGCCAAATCGAGCTTCAGGTCGGCAAGCGACCGGGCCAGGGCATCGGGATTCAGCGCGCTCGGGTTGGCCTTCGAATCCGGTCAAACGATCTCATAGGCTTGAGCTACGGACCGGGAATATCACGGCGGTCCGAAGGGCGCACCGGCTGGGGAGTAGACTTCACGCGTGAGTTCCACTTTGAAGCGGCGAGTAACGGATCGCTCGTGGGACACGTGGATTCCATTGGCGGTCCACTGCCATCCGGTGTCGCGGTCGAAATCGATGGGCGCAAAGGGATCAAAGTGGCGCCGGACGGGCGGTTCGTCGTGCGCCGGATTGCAGCCGGACCCCACCGGGTGGCGCTGGACCTCACCCACGCGCCGGCGGCCTGGGGAGCAGCCGGATCGGAGACGCAGGTCATGGTCCGGGCGCACAACAAGAGCGAGGTCTCGCTTGCCGTCCAACTTCTGGGAGAAATCTCAGGATCGGTGCGCTGTCTCGCGCCACTTCCGGCGGCCGTCAGCGCTTCGCATCCCTTTAGTGACGTCGTGATAACACTTTCCAACGGGCGTTCTACCGTCACCGACAGGGATGGCGGCTATCGCTTCGAGAACTTACCACCCGGCGATTACCAGGTGAGTCTCGCGGCCGCCGCCATCCCTGGTGGTTATGTGCCCGTTGGTCCCACAAAGTGGACGCTCCGCGTCGATCCCGGCGCCCATCTGACTCAAGCGGATTTCACGCTTGAGCCAGTACAGAAGCCGGTGATCTTCGCGGACCTGGGTGGGTGAGAGTCACTTCGCCGCCGGCGCATCCTTCGTTGGGCCGAAGACAACCGCATACTTCTCGGGAGTCTTGTCGAAGGCGCTCTTGTTCGCCGCATCGGAGAAAAGATAAACCTGGCCCTTGTATTCGGACCGCGGTGAGGCCTCCGCAACCTTGAACGGCTTGTTTGAAACCACGTCGGTCAGTGTGGTAACGTATTTGGCGGGATCCGCTTTGAACTGCGTGTCGCAGCCGGCGCAGCAAAAGTACTGAAGTTGATTGTTGATCACCACACGGTCGGTGGCGCTCGTGTGGTCCGGGCCCCCCATGACGGGGCACTTGCCGAGCATCGCCGCCGTTATGTGCTGCTCGGGGTTCGCAGCGAAGACCGCCGGGCACTTGGAGCAGCAGAAGGCGACCCGCTTGCCATCCACAACATAGCCCTTATGGGCTGCCGAGTCCTTGAACATTTCATGCGTAATCGGGCATTCGACCATGGCGCCCGTGTCGGCGCGGGCCGCCATGTTCAGGCCTGGAACCAGCGCGGCGCCAGCCAGGAGCGCGAGAGCCAGCGGGATACGAAGATACTTCATTAAGGTCCTCCTTAGAGAATACGCCTGTAAAACGATGAACTACAGTTAAATGGCGTTTGGTACGAAGCCGTGGGAGCGCGTACCTCCTATCATTCCATTCCCCGGCGGCCCTCGAGATTCCTTCTCGCGTTGACAGCGCCTCTGCACGCCTCTATAATAAATTCGCTGACTGGAAGGAGTTGTAACCTCGATCATGACCCTGGCTGTCGCTATAAATAGCCGTAAAGCGCGGCTGGCGGACGCTCGCCACATCTATGAACTGGTGAATCACTTCGCCGACCGCGAAGAAATGCTTCACCGCTCAATTCCCGAAATCTGCGAGAACATCCGCGATTACCTGGTGGCTGAGCAGGACGGTCAGGTCGTGGCGTGCTGCGGCCTCCAGATCAATCTTGACTCGCTGGCCGAGATAAAATCGCTTGCCGTGAGCGAAAACTGTCAGGGATCAGGAATCGGCACTCTCCTGGTGCGGCAGTGTATTGAGGAAGCGATGCAGCTCGGAGTGCCCACCGTTTTCGCCCTCACGTATCGACCCACTTTTTTCGAGCGGCTCGGGTTCCGACAGGTTCCCAAGTCGACACTGCCGCGCAAAGTCTGGGGCGAGTGTATCCGGTGCCCCAAATTTCCGGACTGCGGCGAGATTGCGGTATTAAAGGATTTGAGCGTCTGACTGGCTGCGCAGCGATCGGGCAGAGAGTTTAAGGAGAGTTAAGAATCATGCCCAATCCAGTGGTGGCCATCGTGGGCCGTCCTAATGTGGGAAAATCGGCGCTGTTCAACCGGATTGCCCGTGAGCGCATTTCGATCGTTGAAGATGAACCAGGGATCACACGGGATCGGATTTACGCCGAAGCGGAATGGAGCGGCCGCGCCTTTACCCTGATTGATACGGGCGGCATAAGATTTGGAGATCTTGGACCGCTGGATGAGCAGGTTCGCGCACAGGCCCAACTCGCCATCGACGAAGCGGACGTGATCCTGGCAGTGGTGGACGCGGATACCGGGATCACTCCGGCTGATGAAGAACTGGCCGAGGCGCTTCGCCGCAGCTCCAAGCCGGTGCTGCTGGTTGCCAACAAAGCTGATAACCGCCGGCTTGAACAGGACGCCAGCGAGTTTTATGCCCTCGGATTGGGCGCTCTCCATCCTGTCTCGGCCATTCATGGGCGCGGCGTTGGCGATCTGCTGGATGAAGTCCTGGCCCGGCTTCCTGAAACCACTCCCGACGAATATCCCGAAGACGCAATTCGGATAGCGATTATAGGCCGACCAAACGTTGGAAAATCGTCGCTGCTGAACGCCATTTTGGGCAAGGAGCGCGCCATCGTCAGCAGCATTCCCGGCACCACCCGCGATGCTGTGGACACCTACTTCGAGCAGGACGGGCACAAATTCGTGGTGATCGACACCGCGGGGATTCGGCGGCCCGGCAAGGTGCAGGGATCGGTTGAGTACTACACTGTTCTCCGCGCCCTCAAGGCGATTGAGCGGGCTGACGTCTGCTTTGTGGTCCTCGACGCTGTGGATGGGGTGCGGGATGGCGATCGCAGGATCGGTGGCTACGCCCACCAGGGCGGCCGCGGGGTCGTGCTCGTCGCGAACAAGTGGGACCTCATGCAAACGCGCCACGGACGACCGGAGCCCGACCGGCCCGGCATCGAGAAAGCGCCTGAAGATCCGCCCGGAATTCGCGAATTCACAGATATGGCGCGGGATGAGCTGGCCTTTCTCGCCTACGCTCCCATCGCATTTGTTTCCGCCTACTGCAACACGGGAATCGACGCTCTGATAGAGACTGCGGTCCAGGTGGCCGAGCAGCACTCGGTGCGCGTTTCCACCGGAGAATTGAATCGGGTTATCCGGGACGCTCTGGCCGCGCGCCCGCCCTCACAGAAGGGGCGCGAGCTCAAGATCTACTATGCGACCATGGCAAAAACCAACCCGCCAACGATTGTTCTCTTTGTGAACAACCCGGACCTGCTCCACTTCTCGTATGGCCGCTACCTGGAAAACCGCCTGCGGGAAGCGTTTGGCTTTGAGGGCACCCCGCTTCGGCTGTTGACCCGCCAGAAGGAG
The DNA here is from genome assembly GCA_035686845.1 of Armatimonadota bacterium. Classification (GTDB taxonomy): domain Bacteria; phylum Armatimonadota; class DASRZA01; order DASRZA01; family DASRZA01; genus DASRZA01. The sequence goes on from DASRZA010000351.1 coordinate 9,890, forward strand.
AAGGCGACGCGTGAGCCATAATGTACAGAGTGTACTGACCCTGATCTTCTGCTATCTGCTGGGTTCAATCCTTTTTGGCCTGATCATCTCGGAATCCATGTACGGGATGGACATCCGCAAATTCGGAAGCGGCAACGTTGGCTTCACTAACATGAAGCGGACCCTTGGCTGGAAGCCTGCCATCGCCGTGCTGCTGTTAGACACCGGAAAAGGGGTCCTGGCGGTCTGGCTCTGCCGCAGGGTCTTTGGAGGCCATGACAACACCGAGCACGTGCTGATTCTGCTCGGTGGGGTGCTGTCCATCATTGGTCATAACTGGTCGGTATTCTACGATTTTGCCGGAGGTAAAGGCGTCGCGACGTCGCTGGGAGTGTTGATCGCGCTCGATCCGCGCGTGGCGGCGCTTGCGCTCCTGGTGGGGTTTCCCCTGCTGATATACCCGGGCTACATGTCAATCGCGAGCGTGGTCGGTACGGCGACGGTCCCGTTCTGGTTCTGGCTGCTCAAAGATCCGGCGCCCTATATTTATTTCGGTCTGCTCGTGCTCGCCTTCGTAGCTGTCCGGCACCGATCCAATTGGGAGCGGCTGCGTCAGGGGACCGAATCGAGGTTCTCGTTCCGGGGCCGATCCGAAGGCGATTCGCCGCCTGCGGCTGAGAGCGCGCGGACGGAGGAGGTCAAAAGGATGAAGGATGAAGGATGAGTCAAAAGCGCCCCGCGCCCGCGCCCCGTACGTCGCGCCTTGTACCCCGCGCCTCGCGCCTTGTGGGTGGATGAAACGGAAATATCTGATAGCGGCCGGCATCGGAGTCTTCGGGTTAGTGGCGCTCACTGGGATCGGGCGCAGCATTGCGGGAGTCGCGACAAAACCGTCTCCAATAACGGCTGCGACTGCGGCGCCGGGTAGTACGCCTGACACGGGCGCTTCATCATATCCGGCCGCGTCCTCTTCCACAGACACTTCGGTCCCATCTTCGGACACGACGCCGGCGCCGGGCGCCCACGCATTAGATCAAATCCTGGCGGATGGCTGGGCGCACGCGCTCTTTCAGAACCATCGTCCCCGGGTCTGTCGTGCAACGGACGCCGGACAATATGTCGCTCTCACGTTTGATGATGGCCCCAAGCCGTGGGGGACACCCCTGATTCTGAGCGCGCTGGAGCAGCGCCATGCTCACGCGACCTTCTTCGTGGTCGGCAAACAGTGCGCACGGTTTCCATCGCTCGTCGCACGGATCGCCCTGGATGGCGACGAAATCGGCAACCATACCTACGATCACTTCCGGCTTCCGACCATTCCGGTCTCACGGGTAGCCGAGGAGTTGGAGCGCAACCGGATCTTAATCCATCAGATCACCGGGGAGACAACCTATCTCTTTCGTCCCCCAGGCGGTCGGCTGAACCCGCGGAGCCAGACAGTGGTGGATAGTCTGGGCTATACTACGGTCTTCTGGACCCTCGATGCCGCTGATCTGGCGCGGGATATGGATCCCGATCGGGTTTATCATCGCGTCGTGGACCATGTTCGGAACGGAGATATTATCTTGATGCATAATGGAGACCCAAATAGCGTCAGCGCGCTTCCTCGTATCATCGACACTCTGGCCCAGAAGGGTTACCAGTTTGTCACCGTTTCAGAACTCATGCGGTTGACGGGGGCATCGCCGCAGGATCAGCCGCAGGCGCCGGGCAACGATACGGATGATGAGGAATGATCCGTCCTGATTGCGTAATACCTACGAGGAAGACGCCTGTATGAAGCGTGTAAAACGCCCGTCCACGCGCGCATCGCCGGCGCCGGCGGTCCCCGGCGCGAAGTGGCGCCGCGGCATAACCGGGCTGCTCCTTGTACTGGTGATTGCTCCGGCGCTGATGTTCGGAGCGCCCTATCTCATCGCGTTCTATTACAACTGGCGTGGCGACACTCTCCAGAGCCGTGGAGAGTACGTCGCGGCGGCCAGTTCTTACCGGAGGGCGATTCGGATCCGGCCGGCCCCGAGAACATTAGAGAAGCTCGGCGCCGCCTACATTGGAGAGAAACACCCTGCGGCGGCGATTTCGGCGTTCCAGCGCGCGATCACTCTGGCGCCCCGCGATTCCAGCACACGCTACCATGTAGCCCTGGGTCTCCTCAAACTGGGGCAGGTTCAGAATGCGCAGCAGCAGCTCAACGAAGCCGTGGCGATCGACCGGCGTAATGGCATGGCGCATCTGGCCCTGAGCAATCTGGCCCGGGCCAGAGGCGATCAGGCGACAGCGGTGCGGGAATTGGAAATCGCCGTTGACGATGGAGTGAACACCGGTGACGCTCATTTGCGGCTGGCGGAGGTTTGTCTAAGCCGCGGCGATCTCCGTGCTGAGCAACAACTGCAGGACGCGGTGTCCGTGGATCCGGCGCTGGCGCCGGCGCAGCTTCGGCTCGGCTGTCTCCTTTTGAACAGCGATACCCATGACGCCGAGACGCATCTTCAGCAGGCGCTGGATCTGGGGATTGCTTCTCCCGACGATCGGGCGCGGGCCCTGCTCGGGCTGGCCCTTGCCGCGTACAGAGAATCCGATCTGCATCGAGCGCAGACGTACTTACAGCAGGCCGAAGCGGCGCAGCCGGGACCTGATCTCGGCGCCACTCTCGATTACGCGCTCGGCGTCGTCCGAAGGGACAATGGGAACGCCGCAAGTTCACTTGAGGCATTCAGCGCCGCCATCAAGCAGCGAAGCTGTGTTCCGGCGTTCCGGATGGGCGCCTCCATCGGCCGTCTGACCCTCGACGGAGAGGCGATGCTGGCCGAGCGAGATGGACGCTTTGGCCTCGCCGCGCACGATTTCGCGCTGCTGGTGGCTGGCGATCCGCACGACGCGCAGCTTCGAATTCACCTGGGCTCAGCGCTGATGGCGCAGAATGACCTCCCGCACGCCATAGCGGCGTTCAGCGCGGCAACCCGCCTGGCCCCGGCCAATCCACAGGGCTGGTTAAAGTTATCCGCCGCGCTGCTGCAGAGCGGTAAGCTTCCCGATAGCAGCGCGGCGCTCACGAAGGCGCTTCATCTCGAGCCGCACTGGACGCTCTACCGGCCGGACGTGGACATGCTGCTGGGCAAGGTGGATCTTGCGCTCAATCGGCCTGATGCGGCGCAGCTCTGTTTCCGCTTCGCCGCCCAATCCCAGTCTCCAGTAGTCGACCCGGATAACTGCCTGACGCTCCTGGAGATCGCTGCCCAACGGTCCCAGCAATTGGCCGAGGCCGCGCAGACCGCTTCCCTGGCAGCGGATGACAGCGCGATAGTCCGGACCGCGGCGCCGATGGATACAAACGCAATCAGCCTGACCGCGGAGAAACAGTCGAGCGATAGGAGCCCCGCCGGCCGGATCGAGAGAGCTAAGGGATCAGACCGGCCGTCGTTGAGCAGGCCATTCGTGAAGGATCACGAACGGGGCGATAAGCGCGCCCCACTCAGCGGGGTCGGAGCACCGCTCGCCGGGTCTCCGGCTGATGGTCAGCCCAAAACGGCTGCCCCAGCGATTCCTGCGACAGCTACGGCTGCGCCTGTTAGCGAAAACCCCGCCAGCGTCGTGGTGAAAGCCGTTCCGGACGCAGGCGCGTCTAAGAAAGATGATCCCGCTTCCAAGGATAATCCGAAGAAGCCCGATGACACGAACGCGCCCGGCCCGGCGCCAGGGACGCCTCCAGCGAAGGCGCCGGGGTCCGGCGGATGACGGACGGACAGGGAATGGACGATGGATCGGCACAATTCACTTCCGAGGTCAAGGCGGGAGCGCGTTTTGAATTTGGCAAGAACTGGCAGCGTTTTCTCGGAAGTTTAGACGAAGTCAGGATTGTTGAAGCGGAGCGTTCGCTCCGCGAGATGCTGGAGACCGAAGATCTTCATGGAATGTCGTTCCTGGACGTTGGATGTGGAAGCGGTCTCTTCAGCCTTGCCGCACGACGGCTTGGCGCCAGGGTTCATTCCTTTGATTACGATCCCGATTCGGTGGCCTGCGCGTGCGAGCTGAGGCGGCGCTACTTTCCCGATGATGCCGACTGGCGCATCGAAACCGGCTCAGTGCTCGACACGGCGTACTTAAGCCGGCTCGGAGAGTTTGATATCGTCTATTCCTGGGGCGTGCTGCACCATACCGGGGCAATGTGGCAAGCGCTTGCGAATGTCGATCCGCTGGTGCGCGAGAATGGCCGCCTTTTCATTGCGATCTACAATGATCAGGGGTGGGTGAGCATCGTCTGGAGAGCGATCAAGCGACTCTATAATCACCTCCCCCGCCGCCTCAAGCCGCTGCTGCTTATTATCTGTTTCGTGCCTCTCTGGGGCCCAAAGACCGTTCGCGATCTGATGCAGGGGAAGCTGTTCCGCACGTGGAAGAATTATGGGTCGATCCGGGGCATGTCACCCTGGTCCGACGTTGTAGACTGGGTGGGGGGCTATCCTTTTGAAGTGGCCCGCCCGGATAAGATTATCGAATTCTTTAAGGCCCGAAGCTACGTTCTGCAGCGGCTTATTACAACCCGTAGGCTCGGCTGCAATCAGTTCGTATTCGCAAAGAGACCTGTTTGACGAATGTAACGCCGACTGCAGCACACAGGCAGACTATACCATGAAGATTATCGGCGCCACGCTATGATAGAGCGCATGACGAGGATTGGCTCACGCCTGATTGCCGCTCCACGCGCGCTGCTGCAGCCCGCGGCTGGCGCCTCCGTCGTTCGTCGGATTTTTGGGGCGATGCTCACGGTTGGAGGTTTCACCATTTTGGTGAAGCTGGTCTCCACACTCAAGGACGCGACCGTCGCACGCCAGTTTGGCGTGAGCGACGCAATGGACGCCTTCGGGATTGCTTACATTCTCCCCAGCGCCGCGATTTCGATCATTGCCGGCTCATTGAACATGGCGCTGATCCCGACCTTTGTCGGGGTGCGTGAGCGAAAGGGTCTGGCAGCGGCGAACCAGCTCTTCTCGGGAGTGGTTACTCTCTCAGCAATATTGCTCGGGATAGTGGCTGTCTTGTTGGCCTTAATCGCGCCAGTGGCGCTCCCGCTGATCGGGGCTAAGTTTGGACCGCAGAAGCTGGCTCTAACGCACCGATTGATGCTTCTCTTACTCCCCACACTGCTGACGACCGGACTGGGGGCGCTCTGCTCCGGGGCGCTTATGGCTGGCGACCGGTTCGCCCTGGCAGCCGCTGTCCCCGCCGTGACGCCACTGCTCATTTTTGCGTCGGTGCTGGGATTGAGCCGAAATTGTGGCATTTATACTCTCGCCATAGGTTTGCTGGCGGGTTCGATGGTAGAGCTCGGTTTGCTCGCCTGGGGCCTCTCACGAAACGGAATCTCAATCGTTCCGAGATGGCCGAAGCTGGATCCCGCCACCCGTGAAGTATTTCGCCAGTGCGCTCCGCTGACAGCCGGGGCGTTGATTTTTAGTGGATCCGTCCTGGTGGATCAGGCTATCGCTTCCCGAGCGGCGCCGGGCAGCGTTGCAGCGCTGAACTATGCGGCCAAGGTGGCCGCGGCGCTGACGAGCATCGGCGCCAATGCTGTCGGCCTTGCGGTACTGCCGCACCTCTCGCGCCTCGTGGCGAGAGATGATTGGGCCGGTATACGGCGCGTACTCTGGGTTTACGGGCGGCTTCTTCTAATGATCTCGGTTCCAGTCATGCTCGTCTTCTGCGCGTTCTCCGAACCGATCGTGCGACTACTCTTCCAGCGCGGCGCTTTCACTGTTCAAGATACACATCTGGTGGCGGCAATCCAGAGAATGTACCTGCTCCAGATCCCGTTTTATATCCTGGGCATTCTTCTGGTGCGCGCAATCACCGCGCTCAACGCCAACCATGTGTTACTCTGGGTTTGTATTTTGAACTTGTCCGTCAACACGATACTGGACATACTCTTCTTGAGATGGTTCGGCGTCCCCGGAATTGCGCTATCCACCAGCGGTGTATACGTGATATCGTCGAGCGGAGTCTTCCTCATTCTGATGCGAATCCTAAAAAGTCGGGAAAATCCAGCCCCCAATGTTCCAGACGCTGTTCCCGCCTTTGCGGTCTCCGAGGCCGGGCTCTGAGTATGGCAGCGATTCAACGCGGCGCCGCAGATCCTGGCGCTCTGGTTGATTCGAGCGAAGCGAGAGGCCCGCGGAACATCACGCTTGTCATCAGCAGCCTCTCTATGGGTGGGGCGGAGCGTATGATGTCCACCCTGGCAGGCTATTGGGCGACCCACGGAAAGAAGGTGACGCTCATTACACTGGCCGCTGAGTCGACGGATTTCTGGAAGATAGATCCGGGGATTGCACGCGTGGCGCTGAATCTTATTGGCGAATCTTCGAATCCCGTGCGCGCGATCGTTAGCAATCTATACCGCATCTTCCGCCTCCGCAAGGCGATACGGGCATCGAAGCCGGATGTTGTGCTCAGCTTTCTCGAGACGCCCAATATTCTGGCTTTGATCGCCTGTCGCGGCTTTTCGATCCCTGTTCTGGTGGCTGAACGGTGCGACGCCGCGAGATTGCCTCCGGAACAGCCCTGGAGTATTCTCAGGAGGTGGAGTTATCCCCTGGCTTACCGCGTGATCGTTCAGACCGAGCGGGCTAAGATTGCTCTGCTCAACGAACTCGGCGCAAGAACGGTTGTGATTCCCAACCCCGTTACAGAGCCGGCTTATGACTCGCCTGAATCGCAAGACATGAGAGAGCATCTCGGCTCAGAATCGCCGGACATCAGGGATCATCCTGGCTCAGTATCGCAGGACATGAGGGATCATCCTGGCTCAGTACGACCGCGAGTCGCTGCGGTGGGACGACTTCAGAAACAGAAGCGGTTCGATCTTTTGTTGCGAGCGTTTGCTATCGTCAAAGACCGGCACCCGGAATGGCGCCTGGATATTCTGGGCGAAGGCAGCCTCCGGACAGAGTTGGAGGCGCTGCGAGACGAACTGGGCCTCAAGGATCGCCTGGGGCTGCCCGGCCGGATCTCAAATGTGCCGGCGGCCCTTCGAGAATCGGATCTTTTCGTGCTCTCTTCCGACTATGAAGGCTTTCCCAACGCGCTGTGTGAGGCGATGGCGTGTGGGCTGGCAGTCATTGCGACGGACTGCCCGAGCGGTCCACGAGAGATTATCCGGGATGGTGTCGACGGACTGCTCACGCCACCGGGCGACGTCGAGACGCTTGCCGCCGCGATGGATCGATTGATGTCATCGGACGAGGTGAGGGAGCGGCTCGGCCGTCGCGCGGTAGAGGTCTTGGAGCGGTTTGGGTTGGAGAAGGTGATGGGGATGTGGGACGATCTTTTTGTTGAGGCTGCAGGATCTCCGCGGACCGGAACATGAGCCGGTTGAGTCCCGTGACACCGAGAGTCCAGATTATCGTCCTGGTCATCTCCAGCCTCGCCATGGGCGGGGCTGAGCGCAATATGTCTTTGATGGCGAATTACTGGGTTCGTCATGGTAGGCGCGTGACACTCATCACCTTCGGCTCGGAGTCGGAGGATTTCTGGTCGGTTGATCCCGCTGTTAACCGCGTGTGTCTGAGCCTGCCCGCGTGTTCTACGGGTCCCCTGCAGACGTTATGGCGGAATCTCCAACGTGTGATCAGACTCAGGCGAGCGATCCGGCGGGCGAAACCAGATGTCGTGCTAAGCTTCCTGGACGTGCCCAATATCCTGACGATTATTGTGTGCGGCAGTCTCAAGATTCCCGCAATCGCGGCCGAACGTGTCGATCCGGGTCTTGGCACTTCGGGCCTCGTCGGCAGAATGCTCAGGCGCTGGATCTATCCCTTAGCGGCCCGCGTGGTTACTCAAACTGCTCGCGCCGGAGCCAATTTAACGACGCGCATTCGGGCCAGAACGGTCGTTATACCGAATCCGGTCATAATTGAACACGCCGCTCGCGCCGCTACTCCGCGATTGGGGGGACGGCGAGGGGACCTCCTGATTGAGCCCGCAGTCACCGCCGCGGCTGACGCCACTGAGGCCCATCGGACGCGCGTGATCGGTGTGGGGCGGCTGGAAGCGCAGAAGCGCTTCGATCTTTTGATGCGAGCGTTTGCTATCGTCAAAGACCGTCATCGGGAATGGCGTCTCGACATTCTGGGTGAAGGAAGTCTTCGGCCGGAGCTGGAGGCGCTGCGAGACGAACTGGGCCTCAAGGATTGCGTGACGCTGCCGGGCCGGATCTCAAATGTGCCGGCGGCCCTTCGAGAATCGGATCTTTTCGTGCTCTCCTCCGATTTTGAAGGATTTCCCAATGCGCTGTGCGAGGCGATGGCGTGTGGGCTGCCTGTGATTGCGACCGACTGCCCGAGCGGACCACGAGAGATTATCCGGGATGGCTTCGACGGACTGCTTACGCCAACAGGCGACGCGGAGGCGCTTGCCGTCGCGATGGATCGATTAATGTCATCGGACGCGGAGAGGGAGCGGCTCGGACGCCGCGCGGTAGAGGTCTTGGAGCGGTTTGGACTGGAGAAGGTGATGGGAATGTGGGATGATCTTTTCGCCGAAGCCGCGGGTTTCAAGGGGAGCGAACGCGTCTCAAGCTGACGCTAAGCAGCGTGCGAGCACTGAGGCAGCGTCCACGTCCCACGCCGTATCTGCGGACCAATGCGGGACCTCTGTTGTATAAACGGCACACCAGAAAGTGGCGCAAACGGTCCGGAGCCTCATTTTCCTACTCACTTAACTGGATTTCGTTTCGCTGCAGGACTACAATTCCACGAAGGGAATCGTCCAATTTCAAATGAGGGCCTGTGCCCGGCCCAGAATGCGCCGGCTGTCCGAGCACGAACGCCGCCGGTCGCCACGATTCCTTGCCGTGGCGCCGCTCCCGGGCGGAGGATGACGAGATACCCACCGGATGAAAGGAGGGGCCGATATGATTCATTTCGAGCGGGTATCGCTAGTCTACGAGAATGGTGTCTGCCCTCTCCATGGAATCGATCTGAGGATTGAGCCTGCCGAGTTCGTGTTTATCATCGGTTCCACCGGGTCTGGCAAGTCGACGCTCTTGAAACTCATTTACCGGGAACTGATTCCCTCCGCAGGACGGGTTTACGTTGGCGGCCAGGATCTCTCCCGGATCCGGCGTTCCCGGCTTCCGGCTCTTCGGCGGCAGGTGGGGGTGGTGTTCCAGGATTTCCGTTTACTGCCCCTCAAAACCGTCTGGGAGAACATCGCCTTCGTGCTGCAGGCCACAGGATGGTCGGGACGAGAGATCCGGCAGCGCATCCCCGAGGCGCTGGATCTTGTTGGCATGAATCATAGGGCGACAAGCTATCCCACCGAGCTGTCCGGCGGCGAGCAGCAGCGAGTCTGCATCGCCCGGGCAATTGTTAATCGACCCCCTATTCTCCTCGCGGATGAGCCAACCGGCAATCTTGACCCGGCAACGTCCGCCGGAATTATGCAGACGTTGGCGCGGGTGAATGAATCCGGCACAACACTGGTCGTCGCGACTCACGATCAGACGACGGTGGACGACATGCGCCGTCGGGTGGTAGCCCTGGAGAGCGCGCAAATCGTGCGCGACGAATGGGCTGGAGCTTATCATGCGCCTCAGTACGCTTGATTTTATCTTTCGTGAGGCCGCGGCCAACGTGCGCCGCAATGCGCTGATGAGCCTAGCGTGCGTGACGACCGTGGCCGTGACGCTCGGCTTCTCGGCGTTCGTGGTTCTGGGATTCCGCAACGCCGAGAACCTGCTGCGCCACCTGGCGCAGGAGCTTGTGGTTGCAACCTATCTTAAAACCGACGTCACCCCACAACAGCGGAAAGTGGTGGGCAGACGGATCGCGCATATCCGGCATGTTCAGGGGCGTCCGATTTTAGTGAGTAAAGAGCACGCCTGGCGGAGCTTCAGCGCTACAATCCCCGACTCGCTCAAGGGCGAGGTCGATGGCAACCCGCTGCCCGACACCTTTATGATCACGGTTGACACCCCCTCTCACGTAGCCATCGTGGCGCGCCGGATAGAGCGGATGCCCGAGGTCGATAGGGTGAACGCGCCCTATCTGGAGGCGCAGAGGGCGTCAGCGATTTTACGGTTCACGCGGTTGGCGACGACCGCTGTAACGCTGCTGCTAATTCTGGTGACCGCGTTCCTGGTGATGAACACGATTCGGCTGACGCTCTATGCTCGCCGACATGAGATCCGGGTGATGCAACTGGTTGGCGCAACGAACGGTTATATACGCGCGCCATTTATCTTAGAAGGGTTGGCTCTCGGCGCGATCGGCGGCGCGGCCGCCTGCGGTATCGTGGCGGCCGGTTATCCCTACCTGCTTCATCTTGTACACCGGGCGCTCGCGTTTGACCTGCCGTTGATCAATCCGGGTCGGCAGCTTCTTCCCTTCTATGGACAAATCGCGGCGACCGGCGCTGCCGTGGGCGCGCTTGGCAGCCTCGTTTCAGTTCGAAAATTCTTACGTCCTGTAGAATACCATGTCGCGGTGCAGCGGCTTCGCCCGCAGGATCTGGAACGGCTGGACGCCGAACGGGACCGGTTGGAGCGTGAGCGCATCCGCGTGGCAGCCGAACGAACGGCGCTCCGGAGCCTGGACGCAGAGATCAATGGAATGACGAAGGATCTCAACGGCGTGAAGACCGCGACGGGCGAGCCGAAACATGATAATGCCGGGGCTTAGGGCGGCCGCGGGCGCTATTCTCGCATTGAGTTTTGCTTTCGTTTTCATTCTCGCCACCGGCGCGAGGTGTGGCGCGGCCGGCGTTCGTCATCACCCCGTTCGCCATCACGCCGCGCGCCGCCAGGGCCCGCGCCGCCCGCGCCGCCGCGGCATTACACGAACTGAATATGTGCGCAAGCGCCGGCAGCTTCGCAAGGCGCTTGTTACGAAGCAAACCATTATCCAGCAGCAGCAATCGCATCTCCAGGCCCTCGTTCAGAGGGGTGTCGCCCTTAGCAAACAGATCCACCAGGATGAACTGGCCGAGGAAGATGCGTCGAACCGGTTGAGTGACGCCCAGTTCCATCTAAAGCAGGTGAACGATGATCTTTGCGCCAGCCTCATCCGACTCGCCGCAGCCCGCCGGCGGCTCGCGCTAGACCGGGCCAACCTCACACTGCGGCTCCGCGATGTTTATGAGGAGGGCAATGTTGGCATTCTACAGGCGCTGCTCTATTCTCGCAATATCATTGACTTTATGAATCGGCGGGAGTACGTACGTCGAGTGGCTCAGCACGACCTGGGGATCGTACGAAGGGTTCGGATCGATCAAGATGAAATCGCCGCAGAGTCGAGAGAACTTGCGCTGCAGCGCGCCCAGAAGGCTTCTCAAGTGAACGTCATCCAATACCAGGCGCAGCGGCTCAACGACGCCATTTACCGGCGGGCAGCGATTCTACAGGCTACCGAGCAGCAGTCGGAGAGCGCACGCGAGTCTTTGGCCGAGATGGAGACGCAAAGCGCCAGCATCCAGGCCATGCTGTTCCGTCTCCAGAGCACCCCTATCCTCACCGTCGCCGGACCGAACGGCCGTCCTCTCCGGTACCATCTTCACCTGCGCGGACGGTTCATTATGCCAGCGATTGGCCCGATTACCTCGCCCTTCGGTTACCGGTACCACCCGATCCTGCATGTTTATAAACTGCACACCGGGGTAGATATTGGCGCGCCCTGGGGATCAATGGTGCGAGCCGCGGCGGCGGGCGTTGTGGTCCACGCGGGCTGGCTAGGCGCATACGGGAACGGCATTATCATCGATCATGGAGACGGCCTGGCGACGCTTTACGGCCATCTTTCTCGCATAGAAGTCACCGTTGGCGAAGCGGTGGGACAGGGCCAACCCATCGGCGCGGTGGGAAGCACCGGGCTGAGTACGGGGCCTCATCTCCACTTCGAAGTTCGCAAATACGGAACGCCTGTTCCTCCCTTTTAGTCTAAGGTTTTAGTCGGAGGACCCGCGCCCGTCGTTCGGAGTCAAAGATTCCGAGTGCGATACACTGAATGGAAGGGCCCGGTCACCGGAAATCCGGACGCGGAGCAGGTACCCACTCCCGCGCCGCGACAGTCAGGCAGACGAATATGAGATTATTCCATCGTGCGCTATACCCCGTAATCGGGCTTACGATTTTTGGCGCGGCGTTTATCGCCGGGCTTGGCCCGCGCAGCGTTGGGGCGCAAACGGGCGAGCCGGCCGCGCAAGATGCCGACGGATCCGACTCGTTGACTCTGCCGCCGGACGTGCGCCACCGGTTGGCGAGCGCTGCGCCGGCGAAAAGTCCACAGGATTTTGGGCCGGCTGTAACCTTCTGGGAGGTGCTCGGTAAGGTTAAAACGCGGTACGTGGATAAGATCACCAATCAGGATAAGCTCACTCATGGCGCGGTTTCGAGCATGCTTCGCGCCCTCCGGGACCCCTATTCTCGGATTATCACGCCGGAGGAGCTGAAACTGGATCATGAGCAGGCTCTGGGACATTTTTCGGGCGCCGGGCTGGTGCTCGGGGCGCGCCTGAGCGGAGATCTGGTTCCTATTAAGATGGGCGCCGCGGCGCCTGTGCCTCCGGGCCCCGCGCGGCGCGAGAGCGATGACGCCGACCGCGTCTGGCAGTTAGTCGTGGTGGATACCGTTCCGGGAAGCGCAGCGTCGAAAGCGGATCTGCAGCCGGGAGACATCATCAGCAAGATCGATGGCGTTCGGATCGACCGCGCGCCGCTCGCGACCAAGACGATAGACGATCTCAATCTGATGCTGAATGGCCCGGAGGCTCACGTTTCTCTGTTGACCATCGCGCGTCCACCTGACGACCACGCGATTGACGTACATTTGGATCACTTAGGGCCGGTCAATGAGCCTCCCGTGACCGCTCGATTACTCCCGCACAACGTCGCCTACGTAAGGATCCATCTCTTCACCCCCACGACCGGCACGGATTTTGCGAAGGCGCTGTCGCCCATCTATGCGGATCATCCGTCGGCCCTCGCGTTGGACCTGCGAGATAATTCCGGCGGATCACTGTCCGCCGCCGAGCAGGTTGTGGGCGCGCTGGCGCCGAACGGGCTGGCCGGCTTGCTGGATACGCACGCGGGCGCCGTAACAAAACTGACGGCGGCCGCGGACCCCCAGACGTTTTCCTTCCAGCGGATCGTGGTTCTCACCAATAACGGGTCGGCTAGTGTCGCGGAGTTGGCGGCCGCGGCGCTGCACGAGCGCGCAGGCGCCGTGCTGGCCGGCGAGGCCACATTTGGTAACGGGCTGGTACAGTCGGTTTTCCCGCTAAAAAATGGCTGGGCTTACAGTCTTACCACCGGCCGACTCCGGGCCCCCGATGGCGCTGATTTTAACGAGCATGGTCTCGCAATCGATCGGCCGATCAGCCCAAACCTGATTAACACCGACTCCGCGGTCGCCGCGGCGCTCCCTTCGCTTTTAGCGATGGGGAAGGCGCCGTAGGCGAGGGCGGGGAGGATGGAGAACAACCGCATGGGCAGTCCACCAGAGAAACCTTCTTCCGAAGCGTCAGAGCCAAAACCGGCTTCGACGCAGCCGGCTTCCGCGCCCTCGGCCCTGCGCCGCGTGAAGAATGTCGCTCTCACGGCGGGCGTTCTACTCTTCCTGGTTGGCGCCGGCTATCGTACCGGCGCAGTTTTGCAAGGACGCTCGCTGGCCGGGCACGGCGCCACTCGAGCGATTGTCACCGGGGCCAGCCGTATTCGCGGTAATTTTCAGCGCATGATCGCGCTCGGACCAGGCGCCGGCGATGCGCGGCTCGGAATGAGGGACAAAGCCTTTCCGCAGACTCTGGATAGCTACTGGGTCGCGCTCAATACCATCGTTCAGCATTTCTATAATCCCACGCCTATCACGCTGTTCACTGATACCGGCCGCGCGATTTTTAGCAATCCGCAGCGCATGCGCACATACCTCACGTACCAGGGCATCCGGGGCATCATGTCGTCTCTCAATGACCCGTACAGCCGCTTCCTGGACCCCGAAGCCTACAAAGAGATGCAACAGGATAACGCCGGCGCCTTCGGCGGGATTGGCGCTCAGCTTGAAGATGAGAATGGGAAGATCATCATCGCCAAGCCTCTGCCGGACACACCCGCCGCCGACGCGCATCTTCTGCCAATGGACCAGATTATCGCAATCAATGGGAAATCCACCCATGAGATGACCAGCGAGATGGCCGTGCGGTTGATCCGGGGCAAGCCGGGAACCCCGGTTACACTCACGATTTTAAGGGCGGGTAAGCAATTTCCCGTCCGCATCGTCCGCGCCATTATCAACGCGCAGAATTTTGATTCCAAAATCATCGATGGCGACATCGGGTATATGCGCTTGATGCTGTTCGACGAGCAGGCCGCCGACAATGTGGAGAAGGCGCTGGAGGGTTTTGGTAAAAAGAATGTCAAGGGTCTGGTGCTTGACCTGCGGGACAATCCCGGCGGCCTCTTAAACACCGCTGTTGACCTGGCCAGTAAGTTTATACCACCGGGACCGGTCGTCTACGTGCAGGAGCGCGCCGGGCAGCGCGTGGCGATACCCACCAACAATGATCCGCGTGGACGCCATCGGCTGCCGCTGGCAGTACTCGTGAATCATTACAGCGCCTCCGCATCCGAGATTCTTGCCGGCGCGATAAAAGACACACACTCCGGAACTATTATCGGAACGACGACGTGGGGCAAAGGCCTTGTGCAGGAGGTGATCCCTCTCAATGATAACTCCGCTATCGCCCTCACCATCGAGCGGTATTACACGCCCAGCGGCGCCGATATCAACAAGAAGGGGATCACGCCCGATATCGTGGTCGGGCGCCAAATGGCGGAGCCGCAATCACAGGCCGACGTTGCAAAATGGCTGAACGAGCGAAACGCGATGGATAAAACTCAACTGGATACCGCGGTCGCTCTCATACATCGAGAGATCGGAGATTCCAAAGCGGTGGCGAACAGTGGCGTCGGGTCCGGCGCTCAGGCCACGGGAAGGCCCCGGATACCGCCCGCGTCACTGCACGCCCCGGCCGGCCAGAAGCGGTGAGGGACCGTGCGACAGCGATGGGATTTATGAAATCGAGACATTCTCAAGCCTGCTCTCACCCCGTTTCGGGCCGCGTTCTACTCATCCTTGCAATGGCCATCGTCGGCGTCGCAGCGATGGGCGGCCCGGCAGCGGCGAAACCAGGCCATCAGGCGCGCTCCCGGGCTTCAGCTCCTCGCAAAGTGAGTGTCGCCCAACTCTACGCAAACAAGCCGGTCCGGCTGGCCACCGCGGACCCGGCGCAGGAAGCATCTCCAATGCCGACGCTGGAGGGCTATTGGAAGACGCTCGATCAGATCCGCGGTTCCTTTTTCAATCCGGATTTGAAAACGACCCCGGACCCCACCGATCTCACTTATGCCGCCATCCGCGGCGTACTCAGCTCGCTGGACGATCCCTATACCCGGTTTCTGGCGCCCGCGCAGTATGCCGAGATGCAGCGGGAAAACCGTGGGAGCTTTCCCGGAATCGGAGTGGAGTTGAGCACGGTGGGGACCACGTTATCGATTGTAAAGGTTCTTCCGAACAGCCCGGCATCTGCTGCGGGAATCATGAAGAATGATGAGCTCCTGCAAGTGAATGGCGCGAGCATGACCGGCAAGACCGCCGAAGAAGTAGGGGAGCTGCTGAAGGGCGAAGAAGGGACGACGGTCGCTCTCATGATCCGGCGAGGCGCCAAGGAACTTCCGTTTAACCTGACGCGGAAGGAAATCGACTATCCCCATTTTGAATCCCGCGTCATAGGCGGCGATATTGGCTACATGCATTTGTTGATGTTCGACGAACAGGCGGCCGACAACATCTCCAGGGCTATGGATGGTTTCAGCAAGCAGGGTGTCAGAGGACTCATCTTGGATCTTCGTGACAACCCGGGCGGCCTCGTCACCGCGGCTGTTGACGTCGCCAGCAAGTTTATCCCGCCCGGCACGGTCGTCTACGTTCAGGAAAGAGCCGGTCGTCGGAACGGCCTTCCCACCGACCAGGATACGGCGGTCACGCATCACCTGCCGCTGGTCGTCCTGGTGAATCATTTCAGCGCGTCGGCCTCTGAGATTGTCACCGGGGCTATTCAGGACACCCATTCGGGCACAATCGTCGGGATACGAACCTGGGGCAAAGGTCTTGTGCAGGAGATTATGCCTCTCAACGACAATTCCGCCATCGCACTCACTACCGCCCACTACTACACTCCCAGCGGCGCCGATATCAACCTCAAAGGCATTATGCCCGACGTGGTCGTGGGCCATATAGTGCAGGAGCCGGATGATCAATCGGATGCGGCGCAGGCGGCGTATAACCGGGAAAGAGATCAGGTTGACGCCCAGCAGCTTCAGGAGGCCATTACGATTCTCAAGCAGAAGATGACCGCCTCGGGACCCCGGGTCGCGCTTCGGAAGTAACAAGCGGTGCGTTGGAGGTTCCATCCACGCAGATTATTTACGATGGCGGCATAAGCTTGAGTGTCCTCCAGCGGCCGTATGATATAATTTATTAGAACAGCGGAGCTTCGGACACGGCCCGCAGGAATGGAAGCCAGCGACGGTGGCGCGGCCCGCGCCGGCGGCAATCTCTTCCAGCTCCGTAACTGCGGCCTCGAGGGAATGTTTGTGGCAATGAGTCAGTCAATAACGATGGCATCGACGGTGGTCGCCACGCCGGAGCAGATCTCCTGCGATCTTAAAGGAGAAGCCGTTATACTGAATCTCTCCAATGGCGGCTATTATGGCCTGAACCCGGTCGGAGCGCGCATTTGGGAACTTATTCAGGAGCCTCGCACGGTGGCGGAAGTGCAGGTCGCGCTGGTCGATGAATACGATGTTGAACCCGATCGGTGCGCCAGCGATCTTCTGACGTTGATCCGGGAAATGATCGACGAATCGCTGATCGAAATACGGCCAGCGCCGGAGGCGCCTCATGATTCCGCTCGTTAAACTACTCCGTCTTTCACCTCGAGATCGGCGGCTCTTCTTGAACGCGCTGGCTGTGGTGATTTCGATTCGCCTCCAACTCTGGTTTATGCCGCTGCGCCGGATCATCAGGCGGCTGGATCTAATGACGCCCGGCGACCGGTGGACGACGCTCACTCCCGACGAGGTTGCGCAAATGGTGCGTCGCGCCAGCCGCTGCGTCCCCCGCGCGACATGCCTCACGCAAGCTCTCGCCGCAGGGGCGCTGCTTCATCGAACGGGACGGAAGCCCCTCATCCGGATCGGTGTCGCGAAAGACGCCGACCTTAAAGCCCATGCATGGGTGGAGTGTGAGGGCCGTGTGGTTTTAGGCGGCGGCGCGCTGGGGGAGTATACCGCGCTCGGGTCGCTGGATAGGATTCGAAATTGAGCGGGATTGGCGCGATTTTCAATCGCAATGGCGCCCCGATAGACCCTGAACAACTGGATTCCCTCACGCGCGCTCTGCGCGCACGGGGACGGGATGGAACCGCCTTTCGTCTTCTGGGGCACGTGGGCCTCGCCCATGCCCATTTCTGGACCACACCGGAAGACGTCGGTGAAGAGCAGCCAATCGCTTCACCGAATG
>DASRZA010000352.1:0-8615 GCA_035686845.1 Armatimonadota bacterium
CCTGCGTCTCCGCCATCACCAGGCTCTTGATCTCGGCCATCTCCTTCTCTCTGCCGATGAAGGAGGTCAACTGGCGCGGCAGGTTGTTGGGAAACCGATCCAGCGACTTGAGGGGAGGGAACTCAGCGGGCAGATCGGGATGCAGGAGCTGGAAGATGGTCTCGGGACGGCTGAGGTCGCGCAGCCGGTGCTCCCCGAGCGTCTGAAGACTGGCCGCCGGCGGCAGCGTGTCCCGGACCAACTCACCGGTGGCCAATGACAGCAGCACCTGCCCCCCGTGTCCTGCAGCGAGCAAGCGGGCGACGCGATTGAGCGGCTGCCCGGAGTAATCGCTGTCGTGCGCCTCCGCCGCGCCGGTATGGAGGGCCATGCGCACCTTGATCGGCGCTTCATCAGGCCAGGATTCGCAAACGAGAGCTTGCTGAGCCGCCAGAGCGGCATGGAGAGTGGAGAGAGGAGTGTAGAAAGAGGCGCAGAACGAATCGCCCATGGTCTTGAAGACGTGACCATCATTTTGCAGGATGGCCGAGCGCATAATCTCGTCATGGCGAGACAGAGCCTGGCGCATGGCTTCGGGGCGCTGCTCCCAGAGGCGGGTGCTCCCCTCGATGTCGGTGAACAGAAAGGTCACGGTCCCACCGGGTAAGTCCGGCACGGTCTTCCTCCGCAACGTGATCAGGAGACAACGAGCAGAGTTTCGACGGCCGGCGGAATAGTTCCTATGCGCCATGATCCGCCGCCCGTCCCAATGGAAGCGGGGATCCGTCGGCGCCCGTTGTCTGGTCGCCGAGCGCGTTCTTCGAAGCCTTCAGATCATCGGGGAACGGGCATCCCTCGTCACACTCCCGTAGCAATGCCCCGACGAGCACGAAATGTACACCGAGCAGCCCTTTCAAGCAGATCAGGACGCCCGGTTACGCTGCCAGAACGGGGCCATTTCTCGCGTCCGCCCGCGCTATCAGCGGATCCTGGCGAAATGAGCGAGGAGACCATCCGGCTCTTGAGCCTGGAAAACGATCTGCGCATCCACGACGACACGATTGCCCCTCGCAGCGCTCTCGCCCACCTGGCTCGGTGCAAGGGTTCGGAAGCCAAAAGCAAGCTGCTCCTGTTCGAGATAGTTCAAATCAACCGCTCCCCCGTGCCAATTCTCCAATTACCTTCTCTATGCGATCAAACTCCATCTTGCTGCAAACCGCCGATGCGCCAGCCTTGACCAGTGCAGCGTTGCCAGCCTCGTGCGCCGAGACGGCTATGATGCGCAAATCCGGACGCGCTGCGCGGCACTCCCTATCTACAAGACATGCGCTGAACCCCCGGCCCGGATTAATACTGTGCTGCGCTCCGAGTTAAATCGTCAACTTGAGGCGGCTTAAGAACGATCCGGTGGTGAACCGGTAATCGGCGCCTTCCGTGTACGGTATAATCAAGGTACCGACATCGGAGTGCTGGAATGCCATGCCAACTGTTTCTTTAGAACAGAGAGTTGCCGCGTTGGAAGCGGAAGTAGCCCGATTGAAACTCGAACTGGACAGCGCTGTCACGCTCAAAAAGCCCTGGTGGGAAGAAATCCATGGAAGCTCCAAGATCTGCAGTTGCTGGTTATGAGATGATGGAGGGGGTTCGTTAGCCATGTCCATTGAAGAATTGCTCCGCGAGGCCCACACGCTGCCCCGCCAGGAAAAGTTCCGACTGGTGCAGGAGTTGATTTCCGAGCTGGCCGACGAAGTAGGTATCACAGCAGGGGAATATCCCATCTGGTCACCCTATGAGGCGTATGACGCCGCCGCGACGCTGCTCCGGTTACTCGAGGAGGAGAAGGCAGAAGCGGTATGATCGGCGCCATCCGCCTTCCATTCGTGCCACTCGACCCGACTCAGCGGGACGCCAGCCTGATGCCTCTGCTTCCTCTGAGACTGGCTCGCGGCGAACTACAGGCCGCGGTTTCCGGAATTTTGGATACTGGGGCAGCGGTCAACGTGCTTCCTTACTCCATTGGGGAGCAGCTCGGTCTGAGTTGGGAGCAGCAAAGAACGTCCGTAGTGCTATCCGGGAACCTGTCTCAGATCCAGGCGCGTGGTGTACTACTGTCAGCGACGGTCGGCTCGTTCCCTCCGGTGCAACTGGCGTTCGCGTGGGCACAGACGGACAATGTTCCCCTGATATTGGGTCAGGCCAACTTCTTTCTGGAGTTCGATGTCTGCTTCTACCGTTCACAGTCGAACTTCGAGGTGAAGCCGAAGAGCGTTTAGCGATGGCTTGACGGAAATCTACGATGACCCCGAATCGCGTCGGACCATGCGACGGCAGCGGGGAATGGAGAGAGTCCCGCGGTTGGGCGAGTGAAAAGAAGTAGCTCGAAGCCGTATGAATGCTCCTAAACAGCGGCGCTGGCATCGCCTCCTGGAGAAGAACCAGCGTGGCGGACTCATTGGTCCGGAGGGAGAGAAACGGGCGCCGTTCAAGCGATACACCCCGTACGCCACCACCTTCCGTTACGCGACGCCCGGCGGCCGAGTGCCGACTACTTCAAATCCCGATCCATGGCGGCGCCGTTGAACGGGATTACGATGATCTTGCTGCCGTGATGATCGTTCCCATGCTCCTGCCCCTTGGGAATATCGATCACCGCCAGGGTCACGGCCGCCACGTGCCCATCTTCAATGTACACGTTGGGGCGTTCCATCTTGTTCCAGTGGTTGACGCTCCCATCGGTGTAGCGGACCATGTCGGTAGTCGGATCGTATGCCAGGCCCTGGAACTTCCAGTCGGTAATGCCGTCTTTCGAGGTGAGGTGATATGCCTTCCGATCGCTCCAGTTGTTGACCACGATATGATACAGGCCGCCGCTGAACCACACCACCGGATCTTCGAGATTGCCCAGGTGATCCTGCGGGAGCCCTGGAAGGTTCGGATAGATGCTCGGTCCCTGCACCGTGTATGGTCCCAGAATGCCGGTCTTGCTGATTAGAACGGCGCCGGAGCGCGGCACGATCTCGAAGTCGCCATCCGGCCGGACCATGATGCTGACGTTAGACATGCGGCCAAGGCCGCTGTACGGACCTGGCGCGACTTGAATGGAGCCAAGCTGCTCCCACGGCCCATCCAGGGACTTCGACACAAACACGTCCCCGGGCCTCGTCTCACTGACCACGATCGCGTAGCGTCCGTCCGGCAGCGCCAGCGCGGTCACGTTGTGTCCCTTACCGCCCTCGTTATCGGGCCAGCAGAGGCCCTCATCGACGTAGGGCCCGGTCAGTTTGTCGCTGACCGCATGGACGGCCCGGGAGCCGAACCAGCCGTTGTGTCCTCTGCCCTGATCCCAGCGACTGGCGAACATGTGGTATTTGTGATCCGGCCCCTTGATGATTTTGCCGTCCCAGTAATCCCACTTCGTCATGGTCGGGTCTTCCAGGCCGTTGTTCGGGTCCCGGGGACCGACAGCGGCGGCGCCCCAGATGTCCGTCGACAACCGCCCGGTAATCGGCATTGGCCGGAAGTAATCAATGAACGTCCTGGGCCTGTCGGCTTTGGCGCCGGCGGCCTTCGCCGCCCGTCCCAGCCAGCAGCCTATGATCGTCAGGCAGGCGACCCCCGCCACGGCGGCGGCAGATCCAACGATTTTAGAGGGGCGGAAGTGAAACCATGACATGATAGAGTTCCTTTCGAATCAGTCGTTCATTCGGTCCATCCGGCGCCAGGCGAAGCGTCCAACGTCGCGTGCGCCGGCTCTCCCACGACTTCTACACCTGTGATAAACGCTAATTCCCAACCTCTACCGCCTGCTTGAAAAGTCCGATTTCAGCCAGCGTCGGTTCGAGGCGCGAACCCGTAATTCGAATGCGCAAATGGTCGGTGGTGACGGGCGTATTCCACCGCAGCAGCCGCTTGTGGCCCACCGTCGTCTGGGCGTCTAACTGGTTCCACTTGGCTCCATCCCACGCATCAATATCGAAAGACTCGATGCGCTGGCCGCGATGATCCACGGCCTCTTGCAGCGATACGACGTCGAAAGTCACCGGCTTCGGCAGTTTCAGGGTCAGCGTGGCGGTCGTCATTCCCGCCGCCGCTTCCCACCAGGTGTCGAGGTTTCCATCCAACGCGCGCGACGGTCTGCGCGCGGGGGCGGAGCTGTCGGCGGTAAGCTTGCCGCCGGCGGCGAGATTCGTGGCGAACGTCTCTTGCACGACCTTCGCCATCTCGCGCAGGGGCTCAAGCTGATTGTCCGGTATCAACCCGCGTGTGTCGGGTGAGAGATTCAACAGCCAGTTTCCGTTACGGCCCACAGATTGGTAGTAAATGTCGATCAGCTCCTCAGCGCTCCGCACAGGCTTCCCGGGCGCCCAGAACCATCCGCGGAGGATCGGGTTATTCACTTCCGCCGGATACCACCAGAGATAGGAACCGGGTGTGAGCTTATCGCGGCTGCCGAGGTCTTCGGCCGTCATGTCCGGCCAACGGAAGTCGGCGGGCGGCGCGGTAAGTGGAATCACGCTCCACTCCGTCTTGCGGCCGACGCCTGACTCGTTGCCAACCCAGCGCACGTCCGGCCCTTTGACGGCGATCACCGCCTGCGGCTGCAGATGCCGGATCATGTCGTACCAGTCGGCGTAGTCGTAGGTCTCATGAACACTCGGGTCCGGATTCGCGCCGTCAAACCAGACTTCGTTTATGGGACCGTATTCGGTCAGCAGCTCATAAAGCTCGTTCAGAAAATAGCGATTATAATCATCCACCTCGTATGTATAGCTCCTAAACCCCCGGGGCGACGTGCGTCCCTTCGAAGGATCGGTCTTGAAACTGGCCGGATCGGTGGGAATCACCGAGCGGACCTTTTCGCTATCGTTACCGTAGTAGCCGGCGGGATTCTTCGGGTTGGTGCGCAGTTGGTAAAGGTCGGCGGGCGACAGGTAAACGCCCAGCTTCACGCCGTATTTATGGGCCGCATCGGCCACCTCCCGCACCTCGTCGCCTTTGCATCCGCGCCAGGGACTGGCCGCCACCGAATGCTGCGTGTAACGCGTGGGCCACAGACAGAACCCATCGTGGTGCTTGCAGACCAGAATCGCCATCTTCCCGCCGGCTTCCTTGATGGTTCTGATCCATTGATTCGCATCGAGAGCGGTAGGATTAAAGACCGAGGGGTCTTCCTGACCATTACCCCACTCCACGCCCCGGAACGTATTCGGGCCGAAATGGATGAAGAAAGTTCGCTCCATCCGCATCCACGCGGTCTGATTCGGGCGAGGCAGCGTCTTCGCGGCCTTCGCAGCGATCACCGCGGGGGAATCGTCGGCGGAAATGACCTGCATCGTCGAATAGGGAATCGGCGCCGGCGCCGCCGGGTCAGCGGAATTGGACCCCTCGCGCTGCGCATGACCCGCATTACAAAACGTCAGCGCAAGCCCGAGAGGCAAAAAATGCTTCACAAAAGAAGAGATTGAATTGTTCACGGTGTGTTTCCCTCAAAGCGCACGTACGGGCGGGCCTGTACCGGCGGGGTTTTGCCCTTCACAAAGGCCGGTTCGCCCAGCGAGGTAATCTCCACCACCGCGTCCCTCAGCCCCGGGGAGGTCGCGCGGATCACGCTCTTGCCTCCGTAGTAGGAGCGAAACTCAATTGCGGCCATGCCATCGCGGATGGCGATATCCGAATCCGGAGCGAACGTGATGCTCGGACCCGTCGGGAATTCGCCGGGCCCGGACACAATGGTGAGCGTGACCGGTGGGGAGTTGCTGAGCGCTTTGCCGTTCGCATCCACAACCGTCACGATCAACTGTGCGTCATCAGTACCATCCACACTTTGCAGGACGGTCCTGTCCGTCGTCAGCCTCAGCCCCGCCGGCGTCCCCTCGGATGGCCAATCTCGTGGCGGGACGCGGCGGTACTCATTGCGGTACCAGTACCACTGCCGCTTGGGCAGACGGAAATAGTCCACGAAGCCCATGGCGCCAAACGCGCGGCCTGCGATGCTGCCGTGGTCGAATCCGCACCAGAGCGCCTCGCCACTGCGCCAGGGCAGGCGCCATGACCCCTCTCGATCAGGATCTGCGCCAGGCGTGCTCGGTAGATCGCCCCACCCCGGGATGTAGCTTCCCGGACGGTCCGCGATCGTCGAGCCATATTCCGTCACCACGCTCGGAATCCCGGGGTTTACAAACAGCCGCGCGCCGTCGCCGTTATAACCCGCCACGTCGCCGATTTTGTCGATGCCGCCCCGCTGGCAGCCACCGATGGCGGCCGGACGCGTGGGATCCAGCGTGTGCGTTTCGGCCACAAGTTCGCTCAGAAGGCGCCTCACCTCTGGCATAACCTGACGGGCGCTGAAGAACACCTCGTTGTCCATGCTCCAGACAATGATGCTCGGATGGTTCCGGTGAATACGGATCATCTCCCGCAAGCTGGCTTTGACGCTTTCTTCGAACCCCGCGTCATCAGCGGGATCCGTCGGATAGGCGCTGCCGCCCCACGGGCTCCGGAAGCCGCCCGTTCCCCAGAAACAGTTCTCCGACCAGAATAAAACGCCCAGGGCGTCGCATGCATCTGCAAAGGCCGGCGCATGCGGATAGTGGGAGCCGCGGATGAAATCCATCCCCGCTTGCTTCACCATCTTCACGTCTCGCCAGGCGCCTCCATCGGTAACACCGTCCCCCCAGCCAGCATGATCCTGGTGGACGTTGGCGCCCTTGAAGTAGTAGTGCTCGCCGTTCAGGAAGAATCCCTGTTCCGATGTAAACTTGAACCAGCGGAAACCCAGCGGCGATCGGAAATCGTCCACGGCGTTTCCGTTGTGCAGCACCGTGGTCTCCACCGAATAAAGGTAAGGATGGTCCGGATGCCAGAGTTTCGGATTTGGAATGGGCCGGCTCGTCTGGTCGAAGACCAGGGACGTGTTGGCGCCGACCGGCTGCGTGGACTGCATCTGCGCGACCGTCCTGCCATCCTGGTCTACAATACGCGTCCGGACCGTGGCGGTCCTGGCGCCCGTTGAGTCGTTCGCAACTTCTGTCTTGACGTTGACAATCCCGGATTCCTTCGAGACGTGCGGAGTGGTCACGAACGTACCGTACCAGGCCACGTGCAGCGGATCGGTCACGACCACGCGCACATTGCGATAGAGGCCACCCGAGAAAGTGTGCTCGCCGGCGAGCGGGGCCAGCCGCGGGTCCCACACGTTGTTGACGCGTACGGCGACGAGGTTATCGCCAGCATGAAGGAAGTCCGTGAGGTCAAAGGTGAAGCCGTTGTAGCCGCCCCGGTGTTCGCCCACCCGCTTCCCATCGACGAACAGCTCGGTCACCTGGAAGGCGCCATCGAACTCAAGATGCGTTCGTTTGCCCGCCCACGAAGCGGGAACGTTCAGATGCTTGCGATACCAGCCATAACCAACGTAGAACTGGGGCGAGGTAAAGTAGGGCAGCGAGAAGGAGTGCGGCAGGCCGATCTTCTGCCACGCGCCGTCGTCAAAGCCCGCCTTCTCCGCGCCGGCCGGGTCGCCCAACTCGAACCGCCACTCGCGATTAAAGTTGAGGACCTGGCGCCGCCGGGGGCCCCGGGCCGGCTCAGGGGCGCCCGCCAAATCCTGCGCGGTTGAGGGAATCAGACTGCCGGCTGCGAGCCCCAGCCCCGCTTTGAGAAACTCACGTCTTTCCATTTGCCTCCTGGCGCCGGGCGAACTCCTCGGGCGTGTATACGCTCCAGTAGAGGTTATAACGCTGGTGATTGAGCCGGTAAAGCGGGATAAGGGTGACCTCGTCGGGCTGCCCCAGGCCCTCCGTACGGAAGGTCAACGGCTCGGCGCCCGGCACGGCCTTGATCCGGCCCGCCACGCCGTTCGCCGGGGCGACGAAGGCCGGCACATCGCGGGCGGGCTGGCGGTTATAGGGCGCCTGGTTGCCGCTCACGTCGATGCCGGGCGTCATCCCGTCCGTACCGAGCGCGGCCGCCAGGAGAACCGGGCCGTAGAACACAGCTTGCTTCTCCGGGGTGTTCGGCAGGATCTCTGTGCGGATACCCATCGGGAAGCGCGCTTCCACCACGTCGCCGGTATGCCAGGTGCGGTTGATCGTCACGTATCCGTCCGGCGCCGGCGTCGTACGAACCGACCTGCCGTTGACCCGGACGGTCAGCCCCTCCGCCCACGTCGGACGCCGCAGCTTGATGGCGAGTCGCGTCGGCCGGACGCAGGATAGTGTTAGCCGGGTCGTGTCAGCTTCGGGCCAGCGCGTGTCCTGGCGCAGCGTCAAACCCTTCTCGCGCCAGCGCAGCTCCGAGGCGATGAAGAGATTAACGTGGAGGGAGTGATCGACCGCGCCCCGGAAGTAGATCGCCTCGCCGTAGCGGGCGTGGTTTTCCATTCCTGTGCCGGTGCAGCACCAGAAGGAGTTCAACCGATCTCCGTAGACCTTGAAGTGACCGGGCTTCATGGGTATGTGGTACGCCATCAGGCCATGCTCGGGCTCCTGCGTGGCCAGAATATGGTTCAAGACCGCGCGCTCGTAGTACTCGGCGATGGCGGACGAGGCGGCCTGCGTGAACTGCTCCTTCGTCAGCTTGAGCATGTTGTACGTGCAGCAGGTTTCGGTCGCCGTGTCTGAATGAATGTGATGTGAGAA
>DASRZA010000353.1:0-7797 GCA_035686845.1 Armatimonadota bacterium
AGGACGAAGGATGAAGGACGAAGGACGAAGGACGAAGGACGAAGGACGGAGGACTAGGAGCGGGGCGAGGAACCTGCGCCCTCGTGAACGAACGAAACGTGGTGTGTCGCTGCGCGGCAATCGCGGAAAGGTTTCCGCTCCTGCGGCCGATATTCTCGGCGGACAACTGCATCACTCTAAAAGCGTCCGAATCTGAGTCGTCGCGGCTTCAACGAAGAGGTCGAAATGGCGCCGCAGGTGGGAAACCGGGGGCGTACCTTCACGAATCGTCGCATAAAACGCTCTGTCCAGACTGAAGTGTGAAACCTCATCTGATGTGAGCGCCCCGAGCAGCGCCGGGCTCGCGATATCGACAGGGTATAGACTGCAAAGATAGAGCCGAACCCTCTCGAAACCGATCTGCTTCAGAGCCATCTGGTTAATGAGCTTTTGATGCCACCGGCGCTCCGGCTCCGATCGTTCTTTGCCCTCGTGCAGGGCTCGTATGGCGCGAAGGGATCGAGACGCCGCGGAAAGACAATGCTGCACATGAACCGCGTAATCGTCGGCCGGCGCGCCGAGGGCGGGCCCGAGAGCGGTTTCATCCAGTTCTCCCTCGAAACCTCCGAGACCCACGGAATTCTCGAGCACGAATACGCGGTCGCCCGCGACATCGTCATGCAGGCTCTCCTCATCGGGATGCTTCTTCCTCCCCCATTTCCGGGATGCGGGACTTGGAAAGTACAGCAGCAGGTCTATCTCGCTAAATCTACCGGTGTCTGAGATATGGCACTTGCCCACGAATGCGGAAGCTCCCGCAGCCAGACGAAGGCAGAGGATCTGTTCGAATAGTCGCGTGAGTCCCCTCAGATCCGCCTCTTCGTTCGCCACCAGGGCCTCTACGAGCGCCGCGGGCGCGCCGATGGGTATGAGCTGCCCACCCCACAGCCACCCGAAAAGATCCGGATTGGCGAGCGTCTGCACGGTGACATAATCGCGAAGGCCGTCCTGCGTCGGAAATGCCTCCAGCCTATCGAATGGAATCTCGGTACGACGGGGAGAGATGTCGGCATTGTAAAGAAGCTTCCCCTTCAGGCCGGGCAGCGCATCCCTGGTAAGGAAGTTATCGTTGTAGTGGGGGCGGGCCGTGATCTCCGGAAAGACTGAAGGATGTTCGGAATGGCGGTAAACCAGCGCCGTGTGACTCTCATCCAACGCCACGAAACGAACGTGAGACTCCTGCCGCCCCAGAGATCGCAGCGCCCAGGCGCTGAACACCGCAAAGAGCAGATCATCGAAAGCTTTGAGATCCTCAATAACCATCCCGGCCGGTTCGAGGTTCAGGTACCGCACCTCCAAAAGCCTACTGGTTATCGCGTCGAATTCCGGAGACTCAGGCCAGGAGTACATAGGATGATCTCATCGGACGACTTCACTGTCCAGCTTGATATCGATACCTAAACGAGAGTTTTTAAACGGCTCTGTCGTATAAACGTAGCTTACGAGCTCGCTCAGCGGCCGCGTGCCCCATTTTCTTACCACTTGATCCACAATTCGCGCGATGTGCGGATCCTTAATATGCGGCGGGTTCATGGCCGGCCCGCCATCTGGAAACAAATAGACGTAATTGCGATCGCCGAAGGTGTCCGTATACCACTCCTCTTCAATGAACCGGCCGTCCATGTACCTGAGTGTGTCGATTAGCTCATTGGAGAAGGGCCCGGTGACGGCGCCGGACCACTTTATGCCCAGCGCAGCGTGACCCGTACTCTTCGCCGTCAGGTAGTCAACCAAATAGGCCATTTTCATCAGTCGCGTGCGTCCTGTCACACGTCTCAAGGACTTAATGATCTGGAATAGCACAGCGATCAGTCTTTCGTTTTCAGTTCCGCGTTCATTCACGATCATTCCTCCGATCCCACGGCTCAGCCGCGCGCACCCGGCTCCATCCAGCACGGCTATTATATCGGATTGTGGATATCTCCGGATTTCCGTTAGCGAGGGAGCTATTTTTTCGAACGCGCCTGTCGCCTTTTAGACCACCACGCCGGTTCCGCCTTTGATCGCGTTTAGAAGCAGTTCCCGCGCGTCTTTGAGATACTGGTCGACTTCGTCGACGGTGCGGAGCGTGGCGTGGGGCAGCTCAAGCGGCACGGTGTTGGGCTGCGTCATTTTCTCGGCGTCGAGCCGGGCCCGGGCGATCCGGTGCGGGAGCGCGGCGATCCGCTCTTCCCACCGGGCGAGGGAACGCGAATCGAGCGCGGAAAGCAGATCTCGGTCGGTCCCTACCTTTAGCTCAGGCTCCGGCCCGAGTTCGTAACGGTCGCGAATAGAATCGCGGTCAGCCTTCGAAAGGCTGTTCCACGCCCCGGAGTCGAGGAGGGATGACAATTGCTCGGTGTGCGCCGCGAGGTATCTCTTCCTTTCGCTCTGCGCCGCGGTCCGCAGCGCGTCTGAGAGCCGGTCGCAGAGCGGGGGAACGGGGTCGGGTTCCGCGAGGAGAGATCGATTTGCGAGGATAGCTTCCGCCTGCTGCGCCACCGGTTTGTGCTCTGGGAGCTGCTCGGCGTGTTTGAGCAGCCGCTGAAGCTCCTGCCATCGTGGGACGCGAGCCTCCGCGGCCTGCTTGAGCCTGCGCCACTCTTTGAATTCCTGGCTGAGCCGATCTTTTTGATCGTAAAGAGCCGCGAGCTGCTCGTTTCCGAAAAGAGCTTTGAGAGCCTCGACATGATCGGTGGATGGTAGGGCCGGGAGCGGAGGCTCGCCGCCGGCGCTCCGTGCCAGCGTCAGCAGCGCCTCCAGGTACGCCGGAACGGACTGGGCTTCCTCGTTCGCCTTGAAGCCAACTCCAGCCTCCTGGAACAGGCTCCGGACGCCGAGCCGCTTGGCGATCGTCAGGGTTACGCCCTCGACTCGGAACTCCACCTGACCCAGCCGGGTCTGCTCCAAACCTTTTGCCGTCACGGGGGCGCCGTTCTGGGCTGCACGCAGCCGGTCGGCGGCGGTGAGGGCGAGAAGCGCGCCGTCCACCGTATCCTGCGACCAACCGTATGGAGCGCCGACGAACTGCTTCCGGATCTCAACGCCTTTCCTTCCGGAGGACCCGATGAACGTCAGAATCGCCGCGCAGACCGGATGCTTGTCCACGTCGCCATGAAATCCCACCACGGCTAAAGCATCGCCGCTCCCGTCACGCGCTCGCTTCACCACCTGCGGCCACTGGATGTGGTCAGCCATGTTGAAATGAGGGTACAGGCGGGCCAGCGAAGCCTGGGCGGCTGTCTGGACTTTCGACTTCAGGCCGTCCTCCACGATTTCGTTTCCGCCTCCCTGGAAAACCCGCGCCTCCGCGAGCGATTTCGCGACGAGCCGCTCCACCTGATGGGAGGCTTCGTCCCGCCGGGTTTGCATCGCTCGCTGAGCTTCGTTGGCTTCCTGCGTAGAGGGAGAGGGTCGCGACTGAATGGTTTCGTTGGCGGCGCCGAGCGCCGCCAGGGCATTCTTGAACGCCTCCGCGGTACCGGCCTGCGGGATAAAGACATAGACAATCGGCCCGTCGGAGCCGGCTGCCTGCGCGTCACCTCGCACCGTCTTTTCGGACACCGACCATTCATCCCGGATCCAGACCGGGACTCCACCGGCGCCGGCGTCTGGCGCATCGGACCTATAATGCAGCTCGATTTTGCGAGGGACTTTGAGGGCGCCCTGTGAGAAGCCACTGAATTTCAGGGTTTGATCGCAGGCGCTTCTTAAGGCTTGCAGCCGGTCGCTGGCGATTTTACCCTCGTCGGCGAGCAGGCGCGCCTGCCTGCCCCGGAAATCCTGTTCCCAGGCAGCGCTCTCCCTGGTCTGAAGCCGATATTCATCTCCCACCTGCATCAGACTCCCCTGTTCCACCAGGGCGTTCAGCAGGCCAGGAATGCGCGCGCGCAGGTCGGGCCCCTCGGTTCCCAGGTTTTGAATGAGGAGATCGCTGAGGGTTTGCGCCGTGGCTCGAACGCCAATCTCCACCCCGGCATCCGTGGGAAGCTGGCCGATCAGGAAGATGGAGGCGCAGAGCCTCTCCCGCAGATAGCCGTCAGCCGATCCGTCGTTCTGCGCCTTGATGATCTGCTCCACCTCCTGGAGAAGTATGCCACTTCCCCTCATGCCCGGGACGAGCTGCTCGTAGATATAATCGGCGCCCACAACCGTGCCCAGCGGTTCGTTCGCAACCGCGCGATTCGCCTCGTAGACAATCCGGAGCTGGGTGCGAAGCTGGCCGGCGACACCGCCCTTGTCGACCGCGCGCAGCGTCTTCTCCCAGAACCGGCGGCGCGCCGGGAGGAGCGGATAATCGGCCACCCAGACGGCCCGATCAGCGTCGGTCGGAGCGATTCTCGTACCGTTCAGCTCCCGGTCGATCTCTCCGCTGCAGGACTTCAGCTTCTCCTCGATCGCAGCCGTTTTATCCGGTTTCTTGCGCAGCGCCACCTCACGCACCACTTTCTCCACGTCGGTGTCTGAGAGGGCGACCTGAACCGTAAAGCGCCCCTGGAGCTTTTGAAGCTCCGTCCCCTGCTGAAGCGCCGACTGCCCGGTGGCGGCAAAGAGAACCCGGCTCCGGAAACGGGAACAGCACGCTTCTACGAGGTTCTGGACCAGCAGCGCCCGGGCGCCATCGTTCCCGATATACTGCTGCAGCTCATCCAGCACGATGAGCGTACATGGAATCTTGCCCGGCACGGAAGAGACCATCTCGAGCACGTCGCCCAGGCGCTTAATCATGTCGTCGTCCGAGATGTCCTTTACGCCGGGGAACTGTTCTCTCATCAGCTTGTGGACTTCCGCCTCGCTGGAGGCAATTCCGGGCATCGCCGCGTTCAGGCTCGCCGCCAGGTATGGCGAGACATACATGTTGCTGAGCTCGTGGGCAAAGTCTCTGCCGGCGGCTTTCACGCCGCCCTTCACGGCGTCATAGCAGCCTTCTTTCTTCAGCCAGAGGGAAAACCGGGCCGGGGCGAGGTCGGATGGAAGGCCGGCGCTCTTGAAGATCACCCCTAAAAACGCGAGGCGAACGCTGTCCGCGGCGCCGGCGCCGAGCGTGCCGGCGGCGGACCAGAGCCCACCCTCGCGGCGTCCCGCTATCGTCAGCTCCTTCAGGGCCTCATTGACCGAAGCGGGAAGTTTTGCCAGTCCGCGCGCTGTCGCGCCATCGGCGAACGTTTTGTTGCGCCAGAGGAATTCCAGCATCCTCGCCAGGTGGGATTTGCCGCTGCCATAGAATCCGCTGATCCAGACCGCAGGCTGCGTTGGCTCTCCGAGGTGATGGAGATAGGAGCTCAGAATGCGTTCCAGCCCCCGCTCGTATTCCCCTTCGCAGACGAAGGTTTTGAGCTCATGGCGCAGGACATCCCATTCCTGGTCGCTTTCCGGCTCTTTGACCCGCGCCACCCCATCATTGGCAATTGACGTCTCCAGCGGATCATTGATAAAGAGTTCACGATTTATCATCCAACGCTCTCCTGCGCGGTAATGGGAACCGCGTGATAATTCCAGCCATCCCGGGCGCCGTACAGCCGGTAATTCGAGTTATCGAATTCGCCCGGGAAGAAGGCCAACATGCGCCCCACAATCCGTGTATTCACCTGCTCCAGCACCGCCGAAAACCGGATGAGGCCATAGAGCGACCCGAGCCCGCTGAATGCGACCACGCTGTTCTCATCGGCTTCCGGGGCCGAGAGAGCGCCGCTCACGGTCCTGATAACATATTCGGCAAAGCCCGCCATCGCCGAACCGTCTATCAATTCGGGCTCCTCAAAGTAGCTCTCCCGGTACTCATGCTCCGCCATCCACTGCGGGAACAGGTCGGTGAGGTCTTTGTGCCGCCAGCCATGCCCGGCTTCCATTGTCACCCGGCCGAACTCTTCAATTCTGCAGCGCAGCCGGCGCTCATCCGGGGGATCGTACAGGGCAAACCAGACTCGCTGCGCGCCCGCAAGGCGCGGATCCCAGGGGATGCTTATATGCCGTTCGTAGGATACTAAGAGTCGTTCGACGCCACCCATCGCTCATTGCCCTCCGGCAGCCCCCCGGCAGCCCCCCGGCCCCCGATAACGGGGGAGTTTTCGCCCCCCGGCCCCCGATAACGGGGGAGCATCAGAACCCCCCCGGCCCCCGATAACGGGGGAGCATCAGAACCCCCCTGGCCCCCGATAACGGGGGGACTATTACCTTGCTGGCTGCGATAACCGGATCGCTGTTGGCCTCGCGCGTTGGCCGGCTGTACCGCGGCCGCTCCCTGACCCCAGCCAAGGCCCCCTGGCCCCCGATAACGGGGGGACTATTACCTTGCTGACTCCGATGACCGGCTCGCTGTTGGTCCCACAGCGTTGGGTCCTGGTACTGGTCTGGCTGCGTGGTTCCCGCCGCTCCCTGGCCCGCGATTTGGCCCCCTGGCCCCCGATAACGGGGGAAGTGTTACCTCGGCGTTTGGCCCCTTCGCATCCGAAAGCCCCCCGGCCCCCGATAACGCGGGAGCCCTCGTTCGGCTTAGCTGTGGAGGAGCGCATTATCGCCATTGACGCCTGACGTGCAGACTTGCTCTTTCCGAAGCAGCGTAAAGCCAATATCCACCACGTCTCCCATTCGACGATAGTCGATCCACCCTCGCTGGGAGGCGGCGAACGCCTGAGCGTCTATCTCGGCGGGGGAGGAGTCGAGGGTTTCCGCCCAGAGAGTCTCAAAAAGCCCGGTTCCGCGGGCGCCGCAGAGATAGCCGAGGAAGAGGGCGTAAGCGGTTGACGCGGGGCCGATGCATGCTTTCGTGCGGGTCTTGCGCAGACGGCCGGCGGCATGACCGGACTGTGTCCAGGATGAGAGCGCGTGTCTTCCAAACGCGGCTGAGATGATCGGGCTGAACTGATCGGGAAACTGGGATCGGAGAGCCTCAGCGATCATCTGCGGCGTTAAGACGGCGTCCACCGGCTGATCGAGGATCACGGGCGCGGTCGCGCGCAGGAGCGAATCACGGCTCAGAGCACAGAGCATCGCCAGCAGCGGCTGCTCGTCGGGACGCGCGGTCCAAAGAACCCGGAGCGCCAGGTATACGGCGTACTGTCGCCGGAGACCGTACAGCTCGCGCAACCGCCGGAAGCTCTCTTTTCTGCCGGCCTGGGTCGCCTTGAGCGTTACATTCTCATCCACCACGAGCCGCTGCAGATCGTCGTAGGAGGCGCACCGGGGACTGGCTTCCAGGAGGAGAGAGAGTTCCCGGAGCATAATCGTCCGGCCGGTATGGGTGCTCGCCGGCGCCAGTCTGAAGCCGGCTTCGAGCGCGCTGGGTGGGATAGTAGGCTGTCTCAATGTTCCGATGAACCTGTGGGGACGTGAGGCTGATGATCTGGGTTTGGATCTACTTCACGGCGCAGGCGGGAGGTTCCTGCCGGGATTGACGGGGTGTAAGTCAG
Organism: Armatimonadota bacterium; assembly: GCA_035686845.1. Classification (GTDB taxonomy): domain Bacteria; phylum Armatimonadota; class DASRZA01; order DASRZA01; family DASRZA01; genus DASRZA01. The sequence continues at coordinate 7,428 of DASRZA010000353.1, forward strand.
AAAAGCGCGCGAAGGCTCCCGGTTTAGCCCCCTGGCCCCCAATAACGGGGGAACTATTGGACGAGTTATCCTGGTAGCCGGGGGCGGTGTTGGCCGCCGCTCCCGGCTCCGCGGCCCACGTGCGCGCGGTTCCCCGTCCCGGGAACGATGACACATTTACCTCGTTATCGGCTCTGGGGGATCAGTGCCGTAGGCAGCGACGGGACCGCGCATGTCATACTGGTAAGGGAATTCAGGCTGCTCACGCGCTCTGATCGAACAGAGGTGCTTCCCATTTCGCCTCGTGGATCGTACCGCGAAGCGTCCGGGCTTCGGATTCGACGTTTCGCTGCGGGAACTTGATTTGGCAGAACCGATTATTACCGTAGGA
>DASRZA010000354.1:0-4799 GCA_035686845.1 Armatimonadota bacterium
GTCACGGCCTGTCAGGTGACGCGTCACGGCGGTTGGTATTATATGTTCTACATCGGCTTTCGCGACATAGATCACGCTCAGATCGGCCTCGCGCGCTCAAAAGATGGCATCCATCACTGGAAACGCCTCCCGGCCAATCCAATCATCAGACCCGGGCAGAACCAGTGGGACGCCGACGCCTGTTACAAGCCTTCTGCTATCTTCGACGGAGGGCGATGGATGCTCTGGTATAACGGCCGCGGCGGCGGCGTCGAACAGATTGGACTGGCGACGCACCCAGGCGAGGATCTCGGCTTCTAACGAACGACGCCTCCAAGCGATTATGCATCGCAAGTCATTGATCAGCACGCCGTCCTCGCAATCGTGTATAATAGCTAACAATACCTTGCGGCAAGTATGTGTCGCGAAGGGCATCTTGCTGTGAAGGGTACGAACATGGAAAACCACGAGTTGAGGATTGCGGAAGGCTCCGGTGAGGATTCTGGAGCGCGAACGCACGCGCCAACGCTTTTGGGCGGTGATCAACCGGGCGAGCAGGGCGAAGCGCGGGTCTGGGCGCCCAACCCCTGGCGGCGCCGCGCGATGATGACGAGTCTCGCCTCTATGGGCGTGTCCACGCTTTTTATTTGCTACTGCATTTACTTCACAGCACACCTCGATAGCGGGGGGCTTTCCCGTTGGTTCATCGACCCTATCTTGCTTTTAGAATGTGTCGTCTTCCTGGGAGTAATCCGTTCTCTCTGGCAGCAAGTGCACCGTCCGCTGTACGTAACAACGGATAACGCCGGAATCGGGATTACCACTCGCAGGGGCGCGCGGGCGATGCGATGGAGCGAGATCCGTTCCGTCCAACGCGTGCAATCGGGTCAGATATTGCTGATCACGGACAGCGGCCCATTCAGAATTTCGCCGCAAACTTACGCCGAAGGCCTGGCCGAAGACCTGTTCACAGTTATTGTGAACCGGGCGAATCTATACCGCAGCCCTGACGACGCTCGCCGGTTTCTTCGTGAAGAACAGATCCGGGAACGATGCCTGGCGCGACAGCACGATGTTATTCTAGAGCGCCCTCCGATGCCGGCAATTCGGCGCTTCACAACCGATGCATGCGCGCGGCGGATATTCATTCTCAACCTAACACTTACGGCGGTTTTTGCGATCTTTGCTGTGGGATTCGGTCTGTTCTTACAACTCGGCCTCGGGAATATTGGTTTCATTGCGCGTCACACCTTAAGATACAGAATGGGAAGTCCCGAGATAGCAACAATTGAACTGGCAGCACAGTTGAGCGGACCGGGGGACGAGTCAGGGCCGATTACCTCAATGGGGTCCGCCGAAATCTGGGTTAATCAGCCTCCTGGCGCTCCTCTCGCCGTGCCGGACGTCCCCGGGTACCGGGCTCTGTGGAGCGAATCGATGTGGGCGCCGGTCGAATCAATTGGCGCGCTAGCCAGCCTTTATAACTACAAAGTTTACTTTGTGCGCGCGAATGGAAGACGACCATGGCCGCCACGCCAGTTCGCTGCTTCCCTGGCGGATGGATCTCGAAAGACGTTCTACAAAATGCAAGGCGAGTTTTCCAACTTCGCTGCAATCATGAAGGATTACCCGAGCTACGTTAACAGCGAAACGACCGGACGTAAAGAGAGCGGTCCGGCGATCAAGTCGATTCCACCGCCGCGCGACTGGCGATACGTTGGAATTTCCGTGTACAACGTCCGGGAGATCGCCGGGGTCGAATTCCGTCCGGCGCCCGCGGTTGAACACTTCGACCCGGCGGATGGCAAACAGCCCGCCGCCGCTGCAGCCGCCTGGCTGCCCGGTCGCTTAAAAGGCGACCGGCTGACGTGTGATCTGATCTTCCGGGATGGCGGCGTGCGGCGCCTCGCGCTCTCGCCCGGCGTTAAGATCAAGGGCGTTAAGGTCATCTGGAAGCTGCCGGCCAGGTTCGAGAAGCAGCTACCGAAGGGCCCGATTTAGCGATGGTATCGGCGCCTCCGCTCTCGGCAGCTCAAAAATAGCGCGTCCGAAAATAGAGCGCCACGTTGACCAGCCCGATGAGCGCCGGGACTTCTACCAGTGGACCGATCACGGCTGCAAAGGCGGCGCCCGAATTGATGCCGAAGACGGCCACCGCGACAGCGATGGCAAGCTCAAAGTTATTACTCGCCGCGGTAAAGGAGAGTGTGGCCGTCTTCGCATAATCCGCCCCGAGACGCCGCCCCATATAGAACGAGACGAGGAACATGACCACGAAGTAAATGAGCAGAGGTATGGCGATCCGAACCACGTCCAGCGGAATACGAACAATATAGTTTCCCTTGAGGGAGAACATTACAACGATCGTAAAGAGGAGCGCGATGAGCGTCATCGGACTGATGCGCGGAATGAACTCCTTCTCATACCAGGGCTTCCCCCTGGTTCGCAGTAGCAGAAACCGGGTGAGCATTCCGGCGAAGAACGGGATGCCCAGGTAGATGAGGACGCTCTCGGCAATCGCCATGATGGTGATTTTGGAGAGGTCTACGTTTTCAAAGTGAACACCGAACAACGGCGGCAGCGCCTTGATGAAAACGTACGCGTAGACCGAGAAGAAGAGCACCTGAAAGACCGAATTGAAGGCGACCAGGCCGGCCGCATACTCGCTATCGCCCTTCGCGAGCTCGTTCCACACAATCACCATCGCGATGCACCGCGCCAGGCCAATCATGATCAATCCGATGCAGTACTCCGGCTTATCGCGTAGAAAAGCCAGGGCCAGGCCAAACATCAATAGCGGACCGATGATCCAGTTTTGCACAAGCGACAGGGCAAGGATGCGACGGTTGCGGAATACCTCTCCCAACTCTTCGTATTTCACCTTCGCAAGCGGCGGATACATCATGATGATGAGTCCGACGGCTATCGGTATAGACGTCGTGCCGACCGAGAGACCGGTGATTCCCCGCGAGACGGAGGGCATGAAATATCCGATGCCAACGCCGAGGATCATCGCCATGAAGATCCAGAGCGTGAGAAAGCGGTCCAGGAATGACAGCCTGCCTGCTACGGTTGGATGACACGTTTCCACGCGGGTACTCCCTTCTTCTTCATGAATTCGGGCCGCGTTTAGCAGCAAGGTCCACTTTCCCTCTCTTCAGAAACGGCACCGGTGAGAAATTCCGCCAGCGCAGCCACCGCTTCCCGGTTCACCTGGCAGAGCATGTTCTTTCCCCGCCGCTCAACCGTAATCAGCCCGGCAAGGCGAAGCTCCTTCAGGTGATGTGAGATTCTTGAGTTAATCTGTTCCGCGCCGGTCACGTGGCAGCAAACCTCTCCCACCGTTGGGCCCACAACCGGGCGCACGTCGCCGCTCTCTTCCACGGCCACCGGGCAGCAGCACGAACATAAAAACTCGAAGATGTGCAAGCGCGTCGGATCTCCCAGCGCTTTGAACATGCCGGCGATCTCTAACCGCTCTTTATCCGGTCGGTTCATTCTTTTCCTCATTTCAAGAAACGTTAAAATGATGATACCCCGATTGCGCTTCGTGTGTCAACTTGAAATGCTTCAGAGGCGGGAGGCGCGTGCTCCGGTGTCAGAATCCCTTTCTCGCTTTTCTCTCTTGCTTTTCCTCTGTGCGCTCGGCGCCTCTTCTGAAAATAGGGCCGCCGTACGGCGCCAGAGAGCGTCGCGGCCCGGTCGCGGCCCGATCATTTTCATTCATCGTGCTGCGCCGAAGGCTCATGATAACTCTGTGGTGAAATCACCGCTTTGGTGAGAAGGCCGGCAGGGAGCCTTCGACAGGCGGCGAATAACAGATCTGGCATGGACGAACCGGCAGAACAGCTTGAATCGGGAGAATCTGAGGGATGAGCGCTCGATCAACGGATCGCGCCGTGCGACGCAGCATCCGCCGCCGGTTCATTCTCATCGGGCTGCTGCTGATTCCGTTTAATAGTTTCTACGTGGTACGGCTCGAGCGGGTGCTGTTTGGCCCTTACCCCTCCACCATCTCACTCTTCGCGAACGCGGTCCTGGCGCTCTTTGCGCTGGTGGGGCTTAACCGGCTGTTTCACCGGTTTCTCCCGCGGTGTAGCATGTCGCAGGGGGAGCTGCTCACGATCTATACCATGCTCGCCATCTCCACCGGTCTGGCGGGGCTGGATGGTGTTCCCACGCTCAACCAGATCATGGCGCACGGCGCGTGGTTCTCGACAACGCCGGGGTGGAATAAGTTCCTCGGCGCCTTTCCAAAGTGGCTCGTGGTTAGAAATCGCGAAATCCTCCGCGGCCATTTTTTGGGACATTCCAACTTCTATCAGCCGGATATTCTGCGGGCGTGGGCCATCCCGATAGCGGCCTGGACGCTCTTCATCGTTCTGCTGCTGTTCGTCGCGAACTGCGTGAATGTGCTGGTGCGGCGGCAGTGGGCGGACCAGGAGCGCCTGACATTTCCGATTATCTGGCTGCCGCTGGCGATGACCGAAAACGGCGATGGCGCGGTGTTTTTCAAAAACCGGCTGATGTGGCTCGGTTTTGGCGCAGCCGCCGGGCTCAACCTCTGGAACGGCGCCGCCTTTCTGTTTCCCTCGCTGCCTTCTATTCCTCTTGGTATCACCGACCTGAAGCTCTTTCTAACGGTGAAGCCCTGGAGCGCGATTGACTGGTTCCCCATCACGTTTTACCCGATGGTGATCGGTCTCGGGTTCCTGCTGCCGCTCGATCTGCTCTTCTCAAGCTGGTTCTTCTTCCTCTTCTGGAAGGCGCAGCTTGTGGTCTCCAATCTCTTCGCGTGGGACATTACGCCGGATTTTCCA
>DASRZA010000355.1:0-3256 GCA_035686845.1 Armatimonadota bacterium
GACCGGTTCCCATTCCACCAGTCGAGCGCCACCAGCCCGCTCTGCCCGATCCGTAGAGCACGGGCTTTGCGCTCCAGAAGTTCGTGAACGCCAAGGCCGGCGGCGCGTGCCTCAGATTCAACAACGGGGGGAACCGCGTGCTCCACGAACCACGCGTAAATATCCCCCGTAGCCGACTGCCCGGCCTCATAGCCGGCGAAGCCGGGCACTATCCCATCCTGCACTACCCCGGCGACCCCCTCGAAGAGGCGGGCTTCGCTGGACAACGTCATGTGGCACGTTGAAGTGCCCATAATCATCAGCATAGGGCCGGGCGCGGCAACGCCAGCGGCTGGAACGGCAGCGTGCGCGTCGATAATCGCTGCGGCCACGGGCGTTTCGGGCGCCAGGCCGAGGCGTGCGGCCATTGCCGAAGTCAGTTTACCCGCCCGGGCGCCTACCGGCAGTACTTCGCCCGGCAGTTTCTCTTCAACGAATCGCTCCAGGCGCGGGTCCAGCGCAGCCAGAAACTCACGGCTCGGGTAGCCGTCTTCTCGCGACCACATTCCCTTATAACCGGCGCAGCAGGCGCTCCGCCGCAAAACGCCGGTCATCTGCCAGACCAGCCAGTCGGCCGCCTCCACAAAAAGGTCCGCGGCGGCGTAGACCTCGGGCGCCTCATTCAGCGTCTGCCACGCCTTCGCCAGAAGCCACTCCGAAGACGTCCTTCCCCCATAGCGGCGGAGAAACGGCTCGTTCCTCTCGATGGCGGTCCGGTTGATCGCTTCCGCTTCATCCGCCGCAGCATGATGCTTCCAGAGCTTCACCCACGCGTGCGGCTTAGCCTCAAGCTCTTTAAGCAGGCAGAGCGGAGTTCCATCCGAACGGGCTGGCAGCAGTGTGCAGGCGGTAAAATCGACTCCGATGCCGCGAACTTCATCCGGCGCCGCCCCGGCCAAACGGAGCGCCGCCGGGACCAATCGTTCCAGGCAGGTGAGATAATCCGCCGGATGCTGGAGCGCCCAATCGGGACCCAGCGCGATCTTCCCGCCCGGCAGATATCGATCAATGACACCGTGAGGGAACGGCTCGACGGCCGTGGCGAGCTCCTCGCCGGTCGCCATATCAACGAGGAGGGCGCGGGCCGACTCGGTGCCGTAATCGAGTCCCAGCGATAGTTTCCGTCCCGCCATTTAGTATCCGCTCACTTCAGGATCGAACTCCCGCGTCATGCGAGTTCGTCCAACCGGCTCTTGAGCGCCACTTCTCGACCGCCCTTCTGGGCCGATTGATAAATCCCATCCATGATGACATTGGTGAGATACAATTGCTCTGCGGGAATGGGAGTAGGCCCACCGGTTTGAATCGCCTTAACAAACGCCCGGACCTTTTCTAAGAACGCGTCCACGCGGGGCAAAGAGTCAAAAGTGGTGTTAGAGAGAGCGCCCCATTCATCGCGAAAGACCTCCAGCGGGCCCATGCTCAGCCCGGCCTGCGTTCCCAGGAAGAAAGTCTTGCCCATCTCCTTAAGATGCACCGCCCACGAAATCTTGAACATGAGCACGGCGTCATTCTTGAACCGGATCCATGCGGCGCCAAACTCCTCCACTTCCATCTTTTCCGGATCCCAGTGCCATGATCCGGGGATGGGTTTAGATGTTTTCCCAATAATGTCCTGGGTGACAGCGCTTACGGCGACCGGTTCCGGATGGCCCATCACGTAGAGCGCCGAATCGAGAGAATAGACGCCGATATCCACCACGGCGCCGCCCCCCGCGGTCTCTTTGCGGATAAACGAGCCGCCAGGGATGCCGCGCCGCCGCGTCCCCACCGTTTCAGCATAATAAATGTCGCCTAACTGCCCGGATTCTACAACGCGGCGCGCCAGTTGAAGGTCTGGCCCGTAGCGGCTCTGAATTCCAACCGTAAGCATTTTGCCCGTCTCCCGGGCAGCCTTGATCATATCCAGGCCCTCGTTGGCGCTATAGGCAAGCGGCTTCTCCACCATGACGTGAACGCCGGCGCGCAGCGCGTCAATGGATGGCTGACGATGATGCTTGTTGGGAGTGCAAACACTCACGCCATCCAGGTCTTCTTTCGCCAGAAGCTGCTTGTGGCTCGTATAGAACCGAGGCGCCTCCCAGCGCTTCGCCGCCTCCTCCGCCCGGCCGGGCATGATGTCGGCGACAGCGACGATCTCCACTTCGGGGATCTGCTTATAGCACCGGACATGCTCATTGGAAATCCCGCCAGTTCCGATAATACCGATTCGCACCGGTCGATCCATACTATCCTCCCGAACAACTCATCGTAATGTCATCACCCTGTCATCGAACTCTAACTCTACGCAACGCTTCGGCGAACAAACGGCCGCTTCCTGCCGGAACATTCGGAGAACTCAAACGCTCTGCGATGATAGTCGGCTTCAGAGGAACGTAAAGATAGAGCATTTGAGCGACACGGTACTACGATAATACAGATTTGGCAGGTAATCCCACGCCTGGGGTAGAAGAAGATCGAGTTGAGCGCCCACGATTGGGGAATAATCGTGTGGATCGATCGTACGGCAGGAGGTCCGTGTGGCCGAGCCTGATACCAATTTGCCCGGTGTGCCCGACGATGCCGGCGCCTCGAGCGATGCTAAGCCCGACCGGGATGCGCCCGCGGAGGCTTCCTCTGACGCCGGCGCAGCCGGTGAAGTAGCCCCGACCAAGGCGTCTCCGGAGGAAGAGGCGCCGCCGGTTGATCGCGCCCCGGGCTCGATCCCGCTCGAAGTGCTGGCGGCAAATCCCGAGCGCCAGCTTGAGATGGCGCGAGAGGCGCTCGTACGCGGCGAACCTGCGATGGCGGCTGCAATCCTGCAGCACGCCGGGACGCTCTCATTCGAGGCCCGGGAGATGCTGGGCGCCGCCCTCTTCCAGGCGGGTGACCTCGCCGCCGGCATCGCCATCTTCGAGGAGACCGTCGACACCCGCCCCACCAGTCCACAGGCCCACTATAATCTCGCGTCCGCGTATCGAAAGGCCGGCCGGCCGGCCGACGCTTATCACCAGCTTGAGATCGCTCTCCGTCTCGAGCCCCGTTACCGAGCGGCGCTCCTGGCACGGCAGGAGTGGACCGCGGAGGACGCGACAGGGACGGAGGACGAAGGACGGAGGACGGAGGACGCGATAGGGACGGAGGACGAAGGGCGAAGGACGGGGGATGCAGCGCGGACGGAGGACGAAGGACGGAGGACGGAGGACGCAGCGCCGACCGAGGACCAAGGACCGGGGAG
>DASRZA010000356.1:0-3189 GCA_035686845.1 Armatimonadota bacterium
CTCCGTCCTCCGTCCTTCGTCCCCCGTCCTCCGTCCTCCGTCCTTCGTCCCCCGTCCCCCGTCCTCCGTCCTCCGTCCTCCGTCCTCCGTCCTTCGTCCCCCGTCCTCCGTCCGACCAGTTGCCCTTCCCCGGCGAAAACAGTACACTGATTATGGCGGGTGGGTCTGACGGGATGGTGCGAAAGGCTGCGAATTGAGGATTGTGCGAACGAGGAGAGAGTTCCTGGGAGGCGCCGCTGCTTCTACCCTGCTGCTGCCGGCGTTTCTCGCAGGCTGCGGCGGCCAGAGCAAGAACTTCGGCATCGGGGTAATTCCCTACGAGGAGCCGCGAAAAGAGAAGGAAGAGTACGTCGGGTTTGGCGACTTTGTTGGCAAGCGGATCGATGGCAGGCCGGCCGATGTCTTTATCGCGTCCGATTACGTGGGGGTCATATCCGCGCTGGAGGCTGATCAGATTGACGCCGCGTATCTGAACCCACTGGGATACGTGATCGCTTCCAACCGGGCGCGGAAAGTGGGTCATCCGCTCATCCCTATCGCCATGCCTTACGTGATTTACCAGGGAAAGGGCGATCTGACGTACGAAGGCGTCATCTTCACTCGTAAGGACTCGGGGGTCAAGTCGCTCGCCGATCTCAAAGGAAAATCCGTCGCCTTCAACGAACCGACTTCGACCTCCGGATATCTATACCCGGTAGCGATGCTTCTAAAGGCGGGAGTGAACCCCAAACCGGCGCCCGAGGGCGACCTCAAACAGGTCTTCTTCGCCGGGGCGCAGGGAGTTGTTCCGGCGGTGCTGCACAAACAGGCCGCCGCGGGGGCGATCTTCGAGCAGGGGATTGAGCTATCGCTTCCGGACCCGGCCGATCGGGCGAAGCTTAAAATCCTGGCTCGCACCGACCCGATCCCGAATGGAATGCTGGTGGCGCGCGGAACGCTGGATCCCGCCGCGGTGGAGAAGCTAAAGCAAGCGATGCGGGAGATCAATTCCGATCCAATGGGGAAATTGTATCTGAAGAAGATGGGCGTGGAAAAGTGGGTCCCGCCGCAGGATAACCTTTTCGACCCGGTTCGAAAGGCTGCCGCTATCTTAAAGCTCGATCTTCCAACGTCCGCGCAGCGAGCGGCCGCGACCGCGAAATCAAAAGGTTGAGAATGGGTGATGCAGCCATCTCGCTTCGCAACCTGAGTCACGCGTACCGGCCCGGACTGCCCGTGCTGGAAGGACTCGATCTGAACATTGCGCCCGGTGAAATGGTCGCCTTGATCGGGCTCTCGGGCGCCGGCAAGAGCACGCTGCTCCGCTGTATCAATGGGCTGCTCACACCAACCGAAGGCGAGGTGCTGGTGCTGGGGCAGGATGTAACACAGCTCAGTGAGGGGGAGCGCGTCCGGTTGCGCCGCCGGATTGGGATGATTTTTCAGGAGTTCAACCTGATGGATCGGCTCTCGGCGTTGAAGAACGTCCTGATTGGCCGGTTGGGCTACAGTCCTACCATCTCCTCATGCCTGCACCAGTTCCGTCGCGAAGACGTTCTCCTGGCGCGGGAGTGCCTCGCGAGCGTTGGCCTTAAAGGCTATGAGCGCCGGAGAGTGCGCGATATGTCTGGGGGACAAAAGCAGCGCGTGGCGATTGCGCGCTGCATGGCGCAGCAGGCGGAGATTATCCTGGCTGACGAAGCGACGGCCAACCTGGACGTGCTTACCAAAGAGGAAATCATGGATATCCTCCAGAATCTGAGCCGGATGAAGGGGACGACCATTCTTTTCTCAATGCACGACGTTCCGCTGGCGCGGCTCTACTGTCCCCGGATCATCGGCCTCAAGCACGGCCGGCTGACCTTCGACGCCCCCGCCAACGAACTCGACAACGCGGCGGTGCAGGATATTCTGCATCGGGTCCCCGCCGTGTGAATCGGAAGCTCCCCCATGACGATCTCATCTGATTCTCCGGACCCGTCGATCCCGCCGGCTCTGGATTCGACGCCGCCCGGTTGGGATTCGCCTCCGGTCGATCCGGTTGTTCCGCCAATCATCGTCACCGGACGATTGGCGCTGATGGTACTGGGATTGGCGTTCTTCGGGTGGGCATTCTGGGGCGTGGGTCTGAACATCGGATACCTCGCCTCGAACGCCGGCAAAGGCGCGACCGCCCTGAAGCAGTTCTTCCCACCGGACTGGACCATTCTGCTGCAGGAATGGAACTCCATGCTCGATACCGTGCAAATGGCCGTGGTCGGGACCTTGCTGGGGGCTGCGCTCGCGCTTCCGATTTCATTTTTCGCCGCGCGCACCACAACTCTCGTACGGGGGATGAGCGGCGTCATCAAGACCATCCTGAACATCTTCCGCGCCATCCCAATAGTCGTTTACGCTATCATCCTGGCGTCGGTCATAGGGCTTGGAAAGCCAACCGCGGCGCTGGGAATCATGATCGGCACGTTCGTGATGCTCGCCAAGCTGTATGCAGAAGCGCTCGAGTCGGTCGCACCAGGCCCGGTCGAGGCGGTTCGCGCGGCGGGCGGCAATACCGCTCAAACCTTCGTCTTCGGAATGCTTCCGCAAGTCTTCCCCGGCTATGTCTCCAATACGCTCTACGCTTTTGAATTGAATCTTCAGGCGTCGTTCATCCTCGGCTTCGTCGGCGCCGGCGGCATCGGATATGATCTCCTCAACTATACCCGGCTGTTCCAATACCATCAGGTTTGTACCGTCCTTTTCATCACAATAATTGTTATTAATATGGTGGACTTGATCTCTTATCGTATCCGGCGAGCGATTTCTTGAGTCCTTGAGGTTCTCGTGGCCTCGGCGCCCGTGAATCCTTCCCGTGTCGCTGCGCAAGGCGCCAACGCACGCCGTCGGGGGGATGGCTGCGCGGGAGCCGACACGCGCCCGGGATCCCGATGCAGCCATTGGGAGCGGTCGAACATCCGTTCATCGCGCGCTACTGCGGAGTGTACGGTCGCAATGAAATCGCGAACCCGGAGATGTCCGGAATGGCGCTGGGCCAAGCCAGGGATGAGACGAGCCTGCTCCTACCCCAGCGCGTGGTTCACACCTGCTCGCCGCGCCGCGGCAGGGCGGACCGGGACGGGCGAGACGGCGCCAAGTACAATCGAAGCGTCCCACCACGCAGATCGGCCTTGGCGATTTCACGAGGGTAGCCTATGATTAGAAGGGAATTAT
>DASRZA010000357.1:0-5351 GCA_035686845.1 Armatimonadota bacterium
GGGTTCCGGCGCCTTCCCTTCTCGAACGAGCGGGGATCCCCCATCGGAGAACTCTCCCGAGAGCCTGCGTCATCGCCGCGACTCCACATGGAACTCACCCTCTCACGGTGTGAGATCGTGCGCAGTGGGGAAGATACATCCATGGCGGGAGGCGATCTCCCGTGCAGGCGGCGAGCTTAAGCCGGAAAACTACCCTGCAGAACATCATGCGCCGTCAGAGAGGAATGCGATGGCGCCTGCCTCGCTGAAAATACTGGCCGATATCTCATTGGCGGCCGCCTTCCTGTGCGCCATCATCATTCTATTGGACATCCGCGTAGGGGGTTGGCGGCAGAAGATGAAGGTCATGGAGCTTGTGTGGCCCCTGAACGCGCTGTACTGGGGCCCGGTCGCTCTCTGGGCCTATTACCGCATCGGACGACAGAAGGCGGAGCGTTCGGCGGATAGGCCAGCCTTTCCACCGTCTCAACCTGAGCGAGGGTCGAACGGTCATAATCCCGCCGCGTCAAACGATCAGGAGCAGCCTCAAGGCCGCCCAACCTGGCAGTCTGTGGGGCTCTCCGCAAGCCACTGCGGCGCAGGCTGCGCCCTCGGCGACATCATTGCCGACTGGAGCGTTTTCGCCGCCGGCTTCACGGTCCTCGGAAACCGGCTCGGGGGCTACTTCACTCTTGATTTTGCGCTCGCCTGGCTCTTTGGCATCGCGTTCCAGTATTTTGCTATCGTACCGATGAAGAAGCTGCCGCCGGGCAAAGGCATCATCGAGTCCGTCAAGGCTGACACTCTCTCGATTGCGTCATTCCAAATCGGCATGTACGGCTGGATGGCGATAACGCATTACCTCCTCTTCCGGCCGCCACTCGCGCCAAACAGCGGCGTCTACTGGTTTATGATGCAGATCGCCATGATCCTCGGCTTCTTCACCGCCTGGCCGGTCAACATCTGGCTGCTGCGCCGGGGCGTGAAAGAAGCCATGTCGCGCCCGCAAGGCCCGTTTCTTTGGGTGAGCCTGGCACTCGATCCAGAGTTGACTTACACACCTCCCTGGCAGCTCCTGGCGCCGCCAATACCGTTCGTAGGGGGCCGGGACCCGGACGCCTATTAATTGCGCAGCCAGCTCTTCTTCATGGTAGTGCGTCCATCGGGGTTGTCGAGGATGATAGCAAGGAGCCCATCTCCGAGGCAGTCGCCGCCCTTGAAACCCGGCCAGGCAACAGTGCCTGTCGCGAGTAAGCCTTAAACGCGGCGGAAAAATTCAGTAATACCCGCTTTTGCGCGCGATAGCGCGGTCGAAACGGCGATTGACAAATATACACCCCCTGGGTATAATGAGTGATAGATACATACCCGGATGGGGTATGCGCGTGAACTACGGAGCGGGATGGATGGATGAGAGCGGGCGGCGGCGATTTCGACAGCGTACGAACCGGGTTGCCGGGCAGGTGGCCGGTATCCAGCGGATGATCGACGAAGACCGGTATTGCCTGGATATCCTCAACCAGATCGCCGCTGCGCGTTCGGCGCTGGACGCGTTAGGAGTCGAGCTTCTCAGCCAGCACCTCGAGAGCTGTGTCCTGCAAGTTGGAGACAGCGCCCACGAGCAGGCGAAGCATCTCTCTCCAGAAGAGCTGCTTCTTGAGGTTCGAACAGCTCTTACCCGGTTCCTGAGGTAGGGGGATTTGATGACATCGGCAGCTTCGGCTCTGGATCCGGTATGCGGTATGAACGTTGATCCGAACTCGGCGTCCAATCACAGCCAATACCAGGGCAATAGCTACTACTTCTGTTGCGCGGGGTGCAAAAAACGATTCGACGCTGACCCGGAACAGTACCTCCCGCCGCCTGCGGCTTCCCAGCATTCCCCGGAATCCCGGGCGCAGGAGGCTTCAACCGCGGAGCCCGCAGCGCAGAAGGCGCGGGCGATTGACTTATCACCGCGGAAAGTTCCCGTCCCATCCGGCGGACCCGCATATATCTGTCCGATGGACCCGGAAGTCCGGCAGTCGAAGCCCGGGCCCTGTCCGAAGTGCGGTATGGCGCTTGAACCGGACAGCCTGGCGGCAGGGCCCCGGGTGGAGTACACCTGTCCGATGCACCCGGAGATTGTGCGGAGCGAGCCGGGGCCTTGCCCGATCTGCGGCATGGCTTTAGAGCCGCGCACGATTGCGGCAGGTGACGAGGCTAATCCGGAACTGGTGGACATGGCTCGCCGGTTCTGGATCGCGGTTGTTCTCTCTCTACCGGTTCTCTTCATTGGCATGGCCGACATGCTGCCGCATGGTCCGCTGCAGGCGCTGCTGCGCACACGGGCTGCGATCTGGCTGCAGCTTGCGCTGACGACTCCCGTGGTGCTCTGGGCTGGGTGGCCGTTCTTCCAGCGGGGCTGGATTTCTATACGGAACCGGGCGTTCAACATGTTCACCCTGGTTTCCATGGGAATCGGCGCCGCCTACGGTTACAGCCTGGCTGCCGTTTTCTTCCCATCGATATTCCCGCAGTCATTCCGAGGACACGGGGGTGAAATCGCCGTCTACTTCGAGCCAGCGGCGCTTATCACGACGCTTGTGTTGTTGGGACAGGTTCTGGAGCTTCGCGCGCGCAGCCAGACGAGCAGCGCACTCAAAGCCCTTCTGGGACTGGCGCCCCGGACAGCGCGGCGCATCGGCGCCGATGGCGCTGAAGAAGATGCGCCGCTCGAGCAGGTTCACCCTGGCGACCGGCTCCGGGTGCGTCCCGGCGAGAAAGTGCCGGTGGATGGAGTCGTGCTGGAGGGCGCCAGTTCTGTCGACGAGTCGATGATCACGGGCGAGCCGATTCCCGTGGAGAAGGGGCCGGAGAGCCGGCTGACCGGCGGAACGGTGAATGGCGCTGGCGGCCTGGTGATGCGCGCTGAGCGAGTGGGAAGCGATACGCTCCTCGCCCAGATCGTTCGCATGGTGGCGGAAGCGCAGCGAAGCCGGGCGCCCATCCAGCGGCTGTCCGACGTCGTGGCCTCTTACTTTGTCCCCGCCGTGTTGACGGTGGCCGTGCTGACTTTTATCGGCTGGGGACTGTGGGGCCCACAGCCGCGGATGGCCTTCGCGCTGGTGAACGCCATCGCTGTGCTGATTATCGCATGCCCCTGCGCGCTGGGACTCGCCACGCCAATGTCGATCATGGTGGGAACCGGCAGAGGCGCCAGCGCTGGAGTTCTGCTCCGGAACGCCGAGGCTTTAGAGGTGATGGAAAAGGTGGATACCCTCGTCGTCGACAAGACCGGCACGCTCACCGAGGGCAAACCGAAGCTTACCTCAATAGAAGTCATGCCCGGATTTGAGGAAGACGACCTGCTGCAATTGGCCGCCAGTCTGGAACGCGCCAGTGAGCACCCGCTCGCCGCCGCGATCATCGCGGGTGCGGCGGGGAAGGGGATTACGCTTTCGCCGGCGACCGCGTTCCGTTCGCTCACCGGCAGGGGAGTCACGGGCGACGTTGAGGAACGAAAAGTGGCGCTGGGCAATCTGACCCTGCTTAACGAGCTGGGAGTTGACCCGGGGGATCTTCCTGCCCGCGCGGAGACGCTCCGGAAAGACGGCCAGACTGTGCTGTTCGCCGCGGTGGATGGCCATGCGGCGGGACTCATCGGAGTCGCCGACCCGGTCAAAGAGTCGACGGTTGAAGCGGTGCGACTGCTCCACCAAGAGGGGCTCCGGATCGTCATGCTCACCGGAGATCACCGTGTCACCGCAGATGCCGTAGCCCGAAAGCTGGGCATTGACGAAGTGGAAGCCGACGTGCTGCCCGATCAGAAGGGCGACGTGGTCCGGCGCCTCCAGGACGAAGGGCGTATCGTGGCCATGGCCGGAGACGGCGTCAATGATGCGCCGGCGCTGGCCCGGGCGCACGTGGGGATTGCGATGGGAACCGGCACAGATATCGCCATGGAGAGCGCCGGAATTACGCTGGTGAAGGGCGACCTACGGGGTATCGCCCGTGCTCGCCGGCTCAGCCAGGCGACGATGCGCAACATCCGGCAGAACCTGTTCTTTGCATTCTTCTACAACCTGATCGGGGTTCCGATTGCGGCGGGTTTGCTCTACCCGCTCTTCGGGTTGCTGCTCAGCCCGGTGATCGCCGGCGCCGCCATGACGTTCAGCTCCGTCTCGGTCATCAGCAATGCGCTGCGGCTCCGGCGGGTGAAGCTGTGAGATAGGACGCTCAACCGTTCCCTCTCATCAGTATTCTTCCGCCGTCTCTTGCACGGGCCAGGGCGATGTCGCCCTGGCCCGGATCTGCTCTCAGCTTTTGTTGAGCGCCTGCAGTCGTTCGACGCGCAGCGTGAGGGGCTGCCCGTCCGGAGGCACCTTGCCGGGCTTGTAGGCCGGCATCACGCCGGTGATTTCCACAGGCGTGCCCACCGGGGGCGGCGTTTCGCCGCCAGCTTTCGCCGGCTCCAGGTAGAAGAACAGGTCTTTTCTCCCGCTCACTTCCACCGCAGGCTTGTGATTCCAGGTGGTGAGAACACCCCGCAGGGTGATCTCCGCGGATCCCATGGAGAAGCCGTCTGCGTGGATCTTAGCAGGCAAACCCTTCAGGTCGAAGTGATTGTCGGGCTTGAGTGGGATGTCTACGTATCCTTTGTTGAGGCTGACAACCACCTTATTAACCGGTCCAACTCCGGGTGTCTTTGAGACCGTTGAACCAACGGCCGCGGCGCAGACCGCTCAGTCCATCCCCTTCACCGTCGCCCGGATGTGCAGGAGTTCGGCATGTCCAGCCCCTCCCGAACCGATCCACGCCACCGCCGCTAAAAGCAGTGGCAATCTCCACTTGAGTGTCAACTTTCAATTCCTTTCGCTAAACGAACCCCGTCACGTCCACCGCAAAGCGGAGGTTCTGCAGCGGGGAACCGTGCGGCAGATCTTGCAAAACGGGGAAGCCGATACCCGCCGAAAAGCCATAGTTCTTATAGGCGCCAAGCACCCCCGGCGTTAAGAAGATCCGGTCGCCGCCCGACGCGGGGTCTGCGGCGCCGTGCCAGCTCCCGTGCCTCTGGGCTTCCCCGATCAGCTCGAGCAGGAGCCGGAAGTCTGGCTTTGGGTATTCTAACTGCCAGGCCTTTGGCCGGTAACCAACCACGACCGAATAGAATAGCTCGTCGCCGGGATGGCTTCCGCCACTGGCGTACGCCTGGTAACCGGCGCCTTCCCAGAGATACCAGGTCCTGGAGACATCGCCGTGCGCCACCGCGCCAAAGACTCCCGGGCGCGTGACGTCGCCACCTGGTATATCCAGGGCGAGATACGCCGTGTCCTCGCTCCTGCTGCCGATTCCGGTATCGTGGTGGACAAATCGATCGGCGCCCATTAGCT
>DASRZA010000358.1:0-4588 GCA_035686845.1 Armatimonadota bacterium
TCAGTCAGGCTGCTCACCGTTCAGCGATGTGCGGGCGCCAACATCAAACTGTCCGAGGGCCGACGGCAAGCCTCGAGCCACGGCCGATACTCGTTTATCCTGCGGCTCACGAACACGTTACACCCGGCTCTGGTGAGCTCCTGGCCGGCGATTGAGAGAAGCGGTTCGATGGGAGCTTCGGGAGGCAGGAAATACCACGGGTCAGACGATTCTGGCATCGCCAGAGTGTCCGCGTAGAGGTATAGCGAAGCCTGGCGCATCAAATCCTCGAGTAAGCCGGCTCGAAACCGCGGCTTCATCATCAGCTCGTACGAGAGCGGCCAGTCACTCAAAGCCAGGGCGGTGCTTAGCCGCCGCTCGTAGGCGGACTCGCGCTCCTCACCAAAGAACAAACTGGCGCCACTCAGCCATCCGAATCCGGGCCAGTCAGATTGTGGAAAGTCCCTGCTTGCCATTCTGCTAGCGAACGCCCGGGTTTCACCGACGCTTTGAGGCAGCGCCAGTTCCCAATGCGCTGCGCGGGACGCCAATGAGTTATCACGGAAGTCCTCATTCGTAGTATCCTGCTGTACAGAGTAAACGTTGCAGGGAATGGGCATGAGTTTGGCGGCGATTGTTCGGAAGACTGTACCATATTCCTGCCAGGCCTCACGGCTGTATCTATCAGAATTCTCGTTGAAAGAGGGAACGCTATTTTGGAACCCTTCGCTGTCACTGGTCGTGCGAATCGAGATTAGGACGCGCCAGAAACCCAACCTCCTGGAGGGCGAATCGAAGGCAGACCGCTCCCACGGCAGGATAGGCGTTAGCGGATCATCGATAAACAGCATGGCGATTAAGCGGCTCGATCCCATCACGATTTACACGTCCTGATATTGTCAGCGGTAGCAAACCTTGCCACGGTCCCTGAGTTCAAAAAACCCAGCCCGTCATAGACGTACCACCGCAGCGTCGCCCCGGTCGTCTCTCGCCGGTGCAGAAGCCTGGTCAGGTACATCGCATACTGCACGCCACCGTGCATCTCCCGCACAAAGTACTGCCCATCCAGCGCGAAGTCGGTGGTCGTGTCGTTCACGGCGCTCTGATGCCGGAACCATCCGTTCCACACACGCAGCTGTTCGTGTTGGAGTTATAGGGGGACGACACCAGCCGGTTCTGGGGATACTACCTGCTCGTCCGGCCGCCGCCGCGATCATCCTCCATTCTCTCTTCTCACTCTCTTCCCACCCTTCCTCCTCTCCTTCCATTTTTCCTCTTTTTCGCTTGTCTCCGTGCCCTCTGCGCCTCGGTGGTGAAATAAACGCGGGTTTCCCACGCGCGGACAGGGCATACTTGGAACGGTCTTACCTGCGGCGCGCGTCCGCAGATGGCCGGGACAGACGGCCGGCATTGTGATACAGGAGATTGACAGATGGGGAAGATTCCGATTGCGCTGCAGTTGTATTCCATCCGGCAGGATTGTGCCCGCGACCTACCGGGCTGCCTGACCGCGGTTTCGAAGATGGGCTATGACGGTGTCGAGTTCGCCGGTTATTATGGCCGGTCGGCGCCGGAATTGAAGCAACTGCTCGACGATAACGGCTTGAAGGTCGCGGGAACCCACATTGGACTCGACACGCTTCTGGGCAGCGCGCTGGAAGCGACGGTGGAGTTCAACCGGATCATCGGGAACCGGTTCCTCATCGTGCCGGGAGTTGCCGAAGAGCGCCGCAGCTCGCGGGCGGCCTGGCTGAAAACGGCAAAAACATTCAACGAGGTCGCCGAGCGCCTCAAGCTGTATGGCATGAAAACCGGCTACCACAACCACGGCGTGGAATTCAAGCCGATGGATGGTGAGCTGCCGTGGGAGACCTTCTTTGGGAATACCACGAAAGATGTTGTGATGCAGCTTGATATTGGCAACGCCATGCACGGCGGCGCCAAACCGATTCCCTATCTCAGCCGCTATCCCGGCCGCGCCACCACCGTGCATCTGAAAGAGTATGATCCGGATAACCCGAACGCGCTCATTGGCGAGGGTACCGTGAAATGGGATGAGGTCTTCTCTCTCTGTGAAGGAATCGCCGCCACCGAATGGTACATCGTCGAGCAGGAGAGCTACGCGTACCCACCCTTAGAGTGCGTGGACCGCTGTCTGCAAAATCTACGAAAGATGGGACGATAACGCTTGAGAGTATTGATTACCGGTAGTCAGGGGAAGATCGGCAGAGTCGTCACCCGGATGGCCGTCGAAGAAGGCTACGATCTTCGGACATTCGATCGCATCGCGGCGCCGCAGGAGCAGGTCGATCACATTCCCGGCGACCTGCTCGACCCGTTCGCTGTCCGGCGCGCCGTCATGGGCTGCGATGCGATTGTGCACGCGGGCGCCATCCCCAATGACCGGACCGGGCAATCCGATCTCGTCTTCACCACCAACGTCACAGGAACGTGGCACGTGCTGCAGGCGGCGGCCGAAGCGCAGGTGAAGAAGATCATCTACTTCAGCAGCGTGAATGCGCTCGGGATCTGGGGCGGCGCCCGGCGGCCGGACTATCTCCCCATTGATGACGCGCATCCGCCATATCCTCGCCCGGCGTATGGCCTCAGCAAACATGTCGGGGAGCAGATGTGCGAATCGTTCACCCGGTGGCATCGCGCCAGCACCTATTGCCTGCGTCCCTGCCTCGTCGTGGATGAAGACTGGGGCCGGTGGCGCAGCCGCGATCCGGAACGAATGCGGCGCTGGCTGGTGGGGGATTACTATTCCTATGTCGACGTGCGCGACGTGGCACGAGCGGTGCTCGGCTGTTTGAAGGATACCGCTGAATCCCGGCACGGCCGCTATCTACTCACCGCCGCGGATAACGCCGCCGGACTTCCTACCGAGCAGATCCTGCGGGAAGACTTTGCCGACATCCCCTGGCGCGCCGCGCCGGACTATCTCGATCGTCCGGATAAGAGCCTGGTAGATACGTCCGCCGCCAGGAGAGATTTCGGCTGGGAGCCTATTTACTCACGCACGCTGGAATAATCCCCGTCGTACGGCAGAAAAGCGAACACGAAGGCCACGAAGGGCTCACGAAGGGCGCGAAGGAAAAGCTCAATGGAAGGGGGGCGGTCCCATGCGATCGGCCCCTAAGACCCAATTCCCAATACCTGAGACCTAAGACCTACCAGGGGACATCTCGCCCGCATTGAGGGATAAAAACAATGCCAGTTACCATTCAGGATGTCAGGACCATTCTCACCGCGCCCGCGGGTATCCGCCTGGTGGTGGTCAAGATCGTCACCTCTGAGCCGGGCCTCTACGGCGTGGGCTGTGCGACTTTCACACAGCGCCACCATGCCGTGGCCGGCGCTCTTGAGGGGCACCTCAAGGCGTTCCTGATGGGCCGGGACGTGAGCTGCATCGAAGATCTGTGGCAGCAGATGATGGTACACGGCTACTGGAGGAATGGTCCGGTGCTGAACAACGCCATATCCGGCGTGGACATGGCGCTCTGGGATATTAAGGGGAAGCAAGCCTGGATGCCGCTTTACCAGCTTCTCGGCGGTCGATGCCGCACCGGCGCCGCCGTCTATCGCCATGCGGATGGCGCTGAGCCGAAGCAGGTGGAAGATAACGTCCGGAAATGGATGGCCGAAGGGGTCCGGCACGTCAGGGTCCAGATGGGCGGGTATGGTGGCCGAAGCTCGCTGCCGGAACCGCCCGAGGACTCCCCGACCGGCGCTTATTTTGATCCCAAAGGATACGCACGCTCCATTCCACCCCTGTTAGAGCATATTCGGAGTACAGTAGGTTGGGATGTGGAGCTCCTCCACGACATCCACGAACGCCTGCGGCCCGCCGACGCCGTCTATTTCGCGAAGGCGGTTGAGCCATATCGCCTCTTCTTCCTTGAAGATCCGCTGGCGCCGGAAGACCTGGAATGGTTCAACAATATCAGGCAGCAGTCCGCCACGCCGATTGCTATGGGCGAGCTGTTCAACCATCCGCGCGAGTGGACGCCTCTTATCACCGGCCGGCTGATCGATTTCATGCGTATGCACATCAGCCAGATGGGTGGAATCACCCCGGCGAAGAAGGTTGCGGCTCTCGGCGAGATGCACGGCGTCGCCACCGCCTGGCATGGCCCGGGCGACGTATCACCCGTAGGACACGCCGCCAACATTCATCTCGACGTAGCCTGCGCTAACTTCGGCGTGCAGGAGTGGTGCGGCTTCCCCGACGTGATGTACGACGTCTTTCCCGGCTGCCCTCGCATGAACAAGGGCTACCTCTATCCCAACGAAACGCCCGGTCTGGGCATCGATATCAACGAAGAACTTGCCGCGAAATATCCCTGCCAGGACAGCGTCGAGCAGTGGACCCAGACCCGCACACCCGACGGCTCACCGGTAAGACCGTAAAGAGGGCGCGGGGCGCGGACGAAGGACGGAGGACGGAGGTGTGAGGCGCGGGGCGGCGCTGTTTTGACCGGCCGTGAAGTCCCGAAGGGACGCCACCACACCCCGTACCCCCGCCTCGCACCTTTTCCTCCGTCCTCGGTCCTCCATCCTTCGTCCTCCGTCCCTTGCTTTATCCCGTCCTTTATGTTATACTCCT
>DASRZA010000359.1:0-8375 GCA_035686845.1 Armatimonadota bacterium
TACCAGCTCAGCGAGCGCCGCCGGGCACAACTGCACGCCGAGATTCATCGCGCACGCCTCGCCCGCTTCCGCGACGACACACCCGATCCTCCGGAACCCACAGGGCGTCCGCACCCACACTGGAGCCGCTGGCCCCGTATCGATTGGCGCGAATATCGCCCTTACGGCTAACCCCAACCCCCCAACCGCGCCCCCGCCCAGGGCCGTAAGCCGCGCCTCTGGATCTAAAGTTCCCCCGTTATCGGGGGCCAGGGGGCCAGCGCGGGGCCAGGGGGCCAATAGTTCCCCCGTTATCGGGGGTCAGGGGGCCAACGCAGGGGCCAATAGTTCCCCCGTTATCGGGGGTCAGGGGGCCAGCGCAGGGGGCCAATAGTTCCCCCGTTATTGGGGGCCAGGGGGCCAACACTTCCCCCGTTATTGGGGGCCAGGGGGCCAACACTTCCCCCGTTATCGGGGGCCAGGGGGCCAGGGGGCCAACACTTCCCCCGTTATCGGGGGTCAGGGGGCCAGCCCGGTGGCGCAGGCGTCCCTGCCTCTGCCGCGCCCCGCGCCCATCCTCCGTCCTCCGTCCTCCGTCCTCCGTCCCCGCGCCTTCTTCCGGCTACAATATGATCATGCGAATAAACACGGTCAAGGCGGCGTTGAAAGAGGGCAAACCCCAGGTGGGGACGTGGCTGTCGCTTGGCAGCCCGCTGGCGGCGCGGCATTTAGCCCGCGCTGGATTCGACTGGCTCACGCTCGACATGGAGCATAGTCCGGTAAATTGGGAAACCGCGGCGATCATCTTTGGCTCAATCGCCGACGCGGGCGGAGTGCCGCTCGTACGGGTTCCGGCGAATAGCCTCGAAAACGTGAAACGCGCGCTCGATGCCGGCGCGTTCGGCGTCGTGTTCCCAATGTGCTGCTCGCCGCAAGAAGCCGAAGACGCGGTCGCGGCCTGCAAATACCCACCGGCCGGAAGACGGAGCGTGGGCGGCGGGCTTCACGCGCTCAATTTTGGCGCAAGCCCGGCCGATTACTACCGTCAGGCGAACGATGAGATCCTCGTGATCGTCCAGGCGGAGCACGTCTTGGCAGTCGAGCAGTGCGACGATATTTTCCGCGTGCCCGGTATCGATGGGATGTTCGTCGGCCCCAACGATCTTCTCTCCTCAATGAACAAGACACCGGCCATGGATTCGGATGACGCCCAGTTCGTCGACGCGCTGCGCCATCTCCGTGAGACCGCCAATAAACATCAAATTGCGCCCGGGATTCATACGGCGAACCCGGACGCCGCGCGGCGCCGGATCGACGAGGGCTGGCGATTCGTCGCCGTCAGCAGCGAGCTCGGCCTCATGACGCAGGCATCCCGCGCAGCCGCCGAAGCGATCACCGGCCGGTCGACCAGTGGTGGACCGCGCTATTGAACTGCCAGAATGAACCTGCGGCGAAGCACCCGGAGAGCCGATTAGAGACGAGCGATTTATGACCGAGCTATTATCAGCAGCGCCAGTACCCATAGAGCACACCGATCCGGTGAATGCGCGGATCTTAGCGGTATCCGAAGATAAGATTGAAGGCTTCTGTGACGATCCGTTCGCCCTAATCGCCGCACGATCGGGCGTCCCGCTTCCGGACGTTCTCGACCGCATTCAGGCAATGATGCGCGCCGGTGTCATCCGGCGCGTGCGGCAAACATTGATGGCGACGAACCTGGCCCGGGGAGCTTTGATCGCCTGGCAGGTTCCCCCGGACCGGCTTAATAGCGCCTTCGAATATATGTTCAACGACGACCCGTTTTCCGGGCACGTCGTGATCCGATCCACCGATTCGGCGACACCCGGTTCCAGTTACCGGCTCTGGACCACCGTGAAAGTCCCCGAGGGGTTCTCGATTGGAAAGCACTGCGCTCTGCTCGCCGAACAGGTCGGAGCCGAGCATTTTCGGGTGATGCCTGCGAAGCGGATCTTTGCGCTCGGCGTGGGCCACGTCCGCCGCAAGTCGCTGGAACCTGGAAGCAAGTCCGAGGCCCCGGCGGAAGCGCGCAACACCGAAATCGTAACGCTGAGTGACCTGGAATGGCGAGTCCTCGTAGCACTCAAGCGTGAACTGGACCCCGAGGAGGTCCGGCCCGATCTCTGGGCCGGCCGTGCGAGGGAAGCCGGCGTCACAGAGCCGACGTTCCTTCAAACAGCCCACGCCCTCAATGAACGTCGCGTGATCGGCCGGTTCTCAACATTCCTGGAACACGTCAAACCCCTGGCGACGGGGGATCGCGTCACGCGGTTTAATGGTCTCTTCCATTGGGCGGTTCCGCCGGGCCGCGAGATCGAAGCCGGCTGCGAGATAGGGCGGCATCACATTCTCACGCACTGCTACTGGCGCGAGGGCGGACCCGAGTTCAAAAACGTGAATATCATGGCCGTCATGCACGGAACCGATAAAGATCTGATCATGACTCATAAGTCCGCGATTGACGACCATCTTAACACCATCGCAATGCCCGTGAGCTATACTAATGTCTTCTGGGGCGGCCGGAGCGAAATCAAACCCTCCGAAATCTCGCCTCATCTCTATCGAGATTGGATCCGCGGTCGCGGGGTCGACCCGGAGGCGATGATAGATAGCTGAAGGATGAAGGAAGATATAAGGATGAAGGATGAAGGATGAGTCAAGCGGGGTCGTGGAGCGGCACGGGCTTATGAAATACCCGGCGATGGGGCCTGCCGCCGAGCGTCCTCACGGACGCGACTGTAGATTACCTGTTTTCGAACGGAGGTCGATCAGCCGAAGGCTCTGCTGCCGGTGCTTTCATATCACCGGCGCCAGGCGGCGATCACAGAAAGCTCAAGGATGAACAATGTACGATGATTCAAGCGGGTCTTCAGCGACGTGCGGAGAAAGCGGCGGGTTTTGAACCCTCGAAGGAGGGTTTCGCGACCGCAGAGCCCGGTTTCAACCGGGTCTGCAACCGAGCGGCGTCTGGGCCCGAGTAAAGTCGTATCCAAAGACTCCGTCAGGCAAGGTTTCAACCGGGTCTGCAGCCGAGCGCCGTATGGGCCGGGTGAGAGGCCGAAGCGTTCGAATTCAGGCCCCTCTTCCCGTTTCGGGGAGAGGCCGGGAGAGAGGTTAAAACGCTGAAGTTACAGGCCCCTCTCCCCTCGCAGGGGAGAGGCCGGGAGAGAGGTTGAACCGTCCGGGCATAGTCCCCTCTCCCCTCGCAGGGGAGAGGCCGGGAGAGAGGTCAAAACGCTCGAGCTGAAGTCACAGGCCCCTCTCCCCTCGCAGGGGAGAGGCCGGGAGAGAGGTCTGTCGAGGACGACCGATGATCGATCCATTTGGAAGAACCATAGATTATCTGAGGGTATCGGTTACCGACCGGTGCAACTTTCGCTGCCTTTATTGCATGCCCGCTGAAGGCGCCGTATTCGTGCCCCGCGAAGAAATCCTCAACTTCGAGGAGATCGCGGCGATTGTAGGCGTGGCCGCGCGACTGGGCGTCCGAAAAATCCGGCTCACCGGCGGGGAGCCGCTGGTGCGCCGAGATATTGTGGAGCTAACGCGCATGGTCGCGGGCATTCCCGGCATCCGAGACCTCTCGATGACCACGAACGGATCGCTGCTCGGCGAGCTCGCCCGGCCACTCTATAACGCCGGACTGCGCCGGATTAATATCAGTCTCGACAGCCTCGACGAGGAGATATGCGAGCGGATGAGCCGCGGCGGCAAGCTCAGCGAAGTCCTTGAAGGAATTGACGCGGCCCAGCGCGCGGGCCTTGATCCGATCAAGCTGAACGCCGTGGTCGTGCGCGGACTGAACGACGAGGAGGTCGGCCGACTCGCCCGGCTGAGTGTGACCCGGGGGCTGCACGTGCGGTTTATCGAGCTGATGCCGATCGGCTGGTCACCCGACGATGAGCCGGTATGGGAAACAGGGTCCGGCTGCGAGTCCCGTGGGGAGAAGAGCGCGGCGCACGCGTTCGGAGATTCATTTGTACCCCTGGAATCGGTCGATTGGAAAGCGACGGCGCAATCCACGCCCATACGGGGCCTGGAGACCATCGGATTTGCCGAGATGCGGCGGCGGTTCGTTTCGGCACGCGAAATTCGCGCCCGAATCGAGGATGAGTTGGGACCTCTAACACCGGCCGAAGTGATAACCAATGGCCCGGCAAGGAGCTTCCGGGCGGCGGGCGGGAGAGGCACAATCGGTTTCATCAGCCAGATCAGCCATGATTTCTGCGAAACCTGCAACCGCATGCGCCTCACCGCCGAAGGCATGCTGCGGCCCTGTCTGATGGCCGATGGCGAAGAGGATCTGCGCGAGGCGATACGCGGACCGGAAGGCGAAGCCGAGGTGGAACGGCGAATCCTGCGGGCGCTCGGAAACAAGCCGAAAGAGCACCGTCTGGACGCCGGCGTCGAGCCCCACTCACGGGTAATGAGCCAGATTGGCGGATAAGCGACTTCCTACCGGTTGACGCGCTCGCTCATTTTTGTTACCATGCAGGTCTGGGATGGCGCAACCGCCGTCCCTTTGTTTTTGCGGAAGCTCCGGTTCCAAACCGGAGGAGGCGGCGCGGCGCCGTCATTGCAGGAGTAGACGCCCGTGCCGCGAACGGGCCCGGTGGAGGAGGCTGAAATGCCGACAGCGATCGTGGTTGGAGCACAGTGGGGCGACGAGGCGAAAGGTAAAATTACCGATATTCTTGCCCAGGGCGCCTCTATGGTGGTGCGGTACGCCGGTGGGAGCAACGCGGGCCATAGTGTCACTTCGGACCAGGGTCTCTTTAAGCTCCACCTGGTGCCTTCGGGCATCCTGAATCCTCGTATCGACTGCATTATCTCCGACGGTGTGGTGGTAGACCCCGCCATTCTGGTCCAGGAGATCGATGAGTTGGAGAAGCGAGCCGTCTCCACCGCGCGCCTCTATGTAAGCGCGAGCAGCCACGTGGTGATGCCGTATCACCGGACGCTCGACCGCGTTGACGAGGAGAAGCGGGGCGGCCGCAAAATCGGCACCACCTGCCAGGGTGTTGGCCCGGCGTACACCGACAAAGTCCGCCGCATCGGTATCCGGATGGGCGACTTTACTGACCCGAAGGCTTTCCCGCACGCGCTGCACGAGTCGCTGACGTTCAATAACCTGCTCCTCCAAAAAGTGTACGATTCCGAACCAATGGATGAAGCGCAAATTCTGCAGGAGTACACGGCGCTCGGCCGCCGCCTCAAGCCCTTCGTTCGAGATACCGCTTGGATGGTGGGTGAGGCCCTCGCCGCGGATCGGCGAGTTCTTTTTGAAGGGGCGCAGGGCACGCTGCTCGACATCGATCACGGCACTTATCCCTATGTCACTTCGTCCCACCCGGTCGCTGGGGGAGCGTGCCTGGGCACCGGCGCCGGGCCAACATCCATCGACGCCGTCATCGGCATCGTGAAAGCGTATACGAGCCGCGTGGGGGCCGGCAACTTCCCGACCGAGCTGCTGGACGAGATCGGCGCCGGAATCCGGGAACGCGGCAATGAGTATGGCACCACCACCGGCCGGGCGCGCCGCATTGGCTGGCTGGATGCCGTCGCGCTTCGCTTCGCAATGATGGTAAATGGAATCGACCGCCTCGCGATCACGCTGCTGGACGTGCTTTCCGGCGTGGACGAAATCCGGGTCTGCAAGGCGTACCGTCTGCCGAACGGCAAGGTTACGGAACGCCTTCCGCTACGGAATGAGGATCTGGCCGGCTGCGAGCCTCTCTATGAGACGTTCAAAGGATGGACCCGGGATATCTCGAAGGTACGCCGGTACGCCGATCTGCCGGCCGAGGCGCGGGAGTATGTTGAGGGGATTTCGCGGCTCACGCAAGTTCCCGTATGGCTCGTTTCGGTCGGCCCACACCGGCAGCAAACCGTGCTGACAGGACAGGCGCGAGAGGGCCTCTGGCTCCGTGAGCTGCCGACCGCGGGCGCGCCGGCTCTGTCGGTGGCGTAGCCGAGAATAAGGGGTTCCTATGGGCATTGAAGATCGTTTGCGGGAGATGGGAGTGACGCTGCCCGAGCCGGCCGCGCCGGTCGCCGCCTACGTTCCCTGCGTACGAACAGGCAGCCTGGTATTCGTGAGCGGGCAGATCCCGCGCCGGGCTGGGCTTTTGCTTTATCCGGGAAAACTGGGCGCCGAAGTAACGGTCGAGCAGGGGCAGGAGGCGGCGCGCGCTGCGGTCATCAACGCGCTCGCGGCGCTAAAAGCCGAAGTCGGCAGTCTCGATCGAGTCCGTCGCATCGTGCGACTGAACGGCTTTGTCGCGGCGGCGCCCGATTTTCCGGACCATTCAAAGGTCATCGACGGCGCCAGCGTCTTCCTGCAGCAGGTATTTGGGGAAGCGGGTAAGCATTCCCGCATCGCGGTGGGCATGGCGTCACTGCCGCTCAACGCGCCGGTGGAGATCGACCTCATCGTTGAGCTTGAGCCGGGCTCGTAATCCACCCCAATGTTAGAGATCGTGCAGCGCTACCGGGCCGCGGCGCCTCGCCGGGTGATCGGATTGATGTCGGGCACTTCAGTCGACGGAGTCGACGCCGTCCTGGTTGAAATTTCGGGTCAGCGCCGGGAAACCGAATGGCGCATCTTGCAGCATCATTCAACACCATACCCACCGGCGCTGCAGGAAGCGATTCTGTCGCTTTCGGCCGGGCAGCCAGCCAGGCTTGAAGGCGATCCCCCTCCAAGCGCCCAGATCGCGCTTCTCGACGTATGGACGGCCGAGGTATTCGCCGAAGCTGCGCTCGCCTGTGTCCGGAGCGCCGGCCGGGACGTTTCCAACATTGATCTCGTGGCCTCTCATGGTCAAACGGTATCGCATCTTCCCCATGATACGAAGCTCGGAGACATCTCGGTCCGCGCCACGCTTCAACTTGGTCGGGGCGCGGTGATCGCGGCGAGAACCGGACTTCCCGTCGTCGCAGACTTCCGGGCCGCCGACGTGGCGCTGGGTGGTCAGGGCGCGCCCCTCGTTCCTTTCGCCGACTGGGCGCTCTTCGCCGAGGCCGAGAAGGTGCGAGCCATCCAGAACCTGGGCGGCATCGGCAACGTGACGTACTTGCCCGGCGACCGGCTGGAAGACGTAATTGCGTTTGACACCGGTCCCGCCAACATGCTGGTAGATGCGGCCGTACGGGCGTTATCCGAGGGAAGGGAGTCCTATGACCGGGACGGCGAATCAGCCCGACGCGGCCGTGTCTCCAGCCGGCTCATGAAGTGGCTTCTGGGGCGCCCGTACTACCTGCGCAAACCTCCGAAATCGACCGGGCACGAAGAGTTTGGCAATGCCTACTTCGAGGAGATGCTCAATGAAGCCGGCAGGCTTGGAGTAACCGGTGAAAACCTCATCGCCACACTCACGCACCTCGGGCCCCGGGCCGCGGTGGAGGCGTACCACGCCTATCTTCCGGTGTTCCCGGAAGAGATCATTTTAGGGGGTGGCGGGAGCCGCAATCCGGTGATGGTTGACGCGTTCCGGCAGCTCTGTCCGAAGGCGCAGATTCGAACACACGAAGACTTTGGCATTCCCGCGCAGGCGAAGGAGGGCCTGGCATTCGCAATACTGGCGAATGAAACGCTCTGCGGCGGCGCGTCCAGCGTTCCCGGCGCAACGGGCGCCGCTGCCCCGGCGATTCTCGGCTGTCTCTATCCGCCGCCCGTCATTAACGGCCCCTACCCGTCCCGATCTTAATCTCGTCCATCACGTCCAGAACCTCGTCCACGCTCCGGGCAATCTGATCCGCTCGCAGCCGCTCGTCTTCCGCGGGAACCTGGCCCGTCAGCCGGACAACGCCGGGCACGGGCGTCTGCTCCGCCTGCACCTTGCCTCGAATCCCCGCTTCGTCAAGCGCCTTCTGAACTTTTGGGGCGAGGTCAAGCGTCATCATACTGTTTCTCCTGATTGGGATCGAGGCTCGTTTACGGCCCGCCAGCCTATTTGTTCGAAAACCCGGCGTCCCCACTGAGCGCTATAATTAAGATTCGACCGCAATGGCCGCGTTCCTTCCCTCGCGCCTCGGACCTATCCCCCGACCCCCTCCCGAAGCGGGAATGGGAGAAGCGCCTCGTGCCTCGCGCCCTCTCATCCGTCCTCCGTCCTTCGTCATCCGTCCCTCGTCCTCCGTCCGCGCTCCGCGCCTCGCGCCCAATTTTCCAATTTCCTGCTAAAGTATATTGGCGATTGGGCGGCGGGTTGATGAGGAAGGGGCAGATGAGAGAAACGAATTGGAAGCGGTTGGCGGGCAGAGCGGCAGGCGTCGCGCTGGCGTTAGTTTTGCTATTCTCCGGTGTCGCGGGCGCACAGCAGCGGACCATAGCGCGTCCCAGCAGCTCGAATAGTTTACTCGGCGTCAGGGTGCCA
>DASRZA010000360.1:0-12821 GCA_035686845.1 Armatimonadota bacterium
AGCGGAGATGGACCAGCTCCAGGTTCCTACCATTCCACTCTCGAACTGGATGATCGCCACCCACGTGTCTTCGCGCTCATCCAAAACACGCTCCGATCCGCGAAGATGCGGCCGCCTCTCCAACTGACGAACGCTGGCGAAAACACTGGCCGCCGGACCGAAGAGATACTGGATGGTATCACAATAATGCGCTCCGCTGTCCATCACCATTCCACCGCCGCCGCGATTGGCCTCGATTCGCCAGTGCCACCGGCGCGGAGCATCCGGATTCGGATTCTGCCACGAAGCGGCCTGCGAAAAGAACTGGCGCGGTACGCCGATCGCCTTGCGGTCATGAATCAACCAGTGAGCCGTACGCTGGCTCAGCCCGCGGCGCACATTCTCGGCCGTGGCGGCGATTTTGCCATTCCGCCGGGCCGCCTCAATGATCTTACGAGTGGCGCGAACCGTAATTCCGATTGGCTTTTCAACCTGGATATTCACTCCGGCGTCCAGGCACGCGATTCCCACCCGGTGATGATCCGAGTGAGGTGTGGCAATATCGGCGGCGTCGAGAGACTGTTCTCGAAGCATCGTCTCAAAATCTTCATAAACGCGCGGCGCCGTGGTCTGGACAGCGGCGGTCTTATCGGCAAAATCCTGCGCCCGGGATCGGTCGGCGTCGCAGCAGGCGGCAATCTCCACCTTGCCCGGATCCTTTTGCATAATCTCGTGGTACGCGCGGAGATGGCCGCCGGCCATCCCACCGCATCCAATCATCGCGAGTCGTATGGTTTGCTCAGGCATCATCACTCCTCATTATTTCATTCTCTTGTCCGGCGGTGGAGGGCCAGCGCCGGCTCTTGCTCTGCGCTGTATTGTCTTATTCCAATAAATGTAATGTGTACACTCGCTCCAACTATGGAAGGAGACCGGTTACCTGCCGAGAAGACATTAACATCAGCAGTTCACTAACATCGGCAATTCACTAACATCAGCAATTCGCTCTGCACGGGCGATTCCACCCTGTCAGAAAGCTGCTGGCTTCTCGCCTGCATCTAACTCTCGCCCTTCGGACTCCCGCCGGATGGGCCGGTAATTCAGCGCTGTTCAGGAAACGCCGGCCCCAATACGTAGATTGGAACTTTTAACGATGCGAATTCGGCCTCGCTGCCGGACTCTGGCGCCCCTTCTCATAATAGCCGCTCTGGTCATTCTGACTGCTACTGTGCAGCCCTCGTCTTCCGAAATTGAGCCCTATGGCGCCGCGCCGGTTCTCACCCGTCTGGATCCCAACGCCAATCCGCACCCGGACAGCAGTCTCTGGAACTTCCGACGCCTTCTCGACGCGCCGGCCGGTCGTCATGGTTTTGTCACCACCCGGCCCGATGGCCACTTCTACTTCCAGGATGGAACGAGGGCGCGGTTCTGGGGTATCAACGTGGCTTCGACCAGCGTCTTCCGGCCGCATAAGAGTATCGATCAGATTGTTGACGTCCTGGCTCGCGCAGGTATAAACCTGGTTCGCTTCCACGACGTGGACGATCGCGGCGGAATCATCGATTATTCCCGTGGCGACAGCCAGCATTTTTCGGCCGCCCATCTGCAGACGTTGGATTACTGGATCTGGCGCTGTGAGCAGGCAGGGATTTACGTCTATCTGGACCTCCTGGATTATCGCACGTTCAAAAAGGGCGATGGCGTGCCCAACGCGTCGCTGTTGAACCGCGGCGCCAAGCCGTACGCCGTCTTCGATCCCCGGCTGATCGCGCTGCAGAAGGAATACGCGAAGCGCCTGCTGGTTCAGCACGTCAATCGTTATACGCACTTGAGTTACGCCAATGATCCGGGTGTTTGTATGCTGGAGCTTTATGATGAGAACGGTCTGTTCATCAAGCGAACGATTTTGCGTAAGCTCGCCTGGCCGTACGAATCCAATCTGACGTGGCGCTGGAACAATTGGTTGAGGGATCGTTATCACACGACACACCGCCTTGCGGCGGCCTGGACCAATCGAGAGGGAGAGCACGCGCTTCAGCGCGGGGAGTCACTGGAACGCGCTACCGTGCAGCTTCCGCAGCTCTTGCTGCGCGCGGAATGGAACCGGCCCTACTCCAGCGCGCTTCAGTCGCCGGCCCGCGTCAACGACGCCACCATATTCGCCTATACCGTTCAGGCGAATTACTGCGAAGAGATGAAGTCTTTTCTCCGGAAGATCGGTGTTCGCGTGCCGATTACCGCGGTGGGATCGCAGGACGCGATTCCTGATCTGAAGTCCATTTCCGACACTCTCGACTTTACCGGAAATAACTTCTACTGGGACCACCCCGCTTTCCCTCGTGATGGAAAATGGCGCCTGC
The DNA here is from genome assembly GCA_035686845.1 of Armatimonadota bacterium. Lineage (GTDB taxonomy): Bacteria > Armatimonadota > DASRZA01 > DASRZA01 > DASRZA01 > DASRZA01. The sequence continues at coordinate 2,340 of DASRZA010000360.1, forward strand.
CATCTTTTTTCCATGGCAAGAACCCGATCGAATCCATGGACGGCTACAGCTTTGCTCCCACGACGGCCTTTTATAAGGTTCGTGGGAAGCCGCTCGTTCTGCGGGAGTGGAACTACTGCTGGCCGAATCGTTACCGGGACGTGGGAATGCTGGAGGCGGCGGCCTATGGCTGCCTCCAGGACGTTGACGCCATGATTCTCTTCACCTACGACACGCAGCCGAATCAGAGGGAACTCTCCTACTTCGACGTGAGCCACGATCCCTGCCGCTGGTCGGAGGTGGCGCCGCTCTCGGAGGTTTTTCTGGATCGCCTGGTGGCGCCGGCAAAGCGCACTGTGGACATCGGTTATTCAACGGCCGACGTGTTCCATTATTACGGATACCAGAGCTCAGTCTACAGCCTCGCATGGCAGAGCCGGGTGGAGAATCTCTTCTTCAATCGGAAGGCCCCGGTCAAACGGGGCGACGTGGTCGTGGCGTCCGGACACAGCGCCGCGGCGGCCTATCCGGGCCGCCACGCGGTGATCCGCACCAACGATTTCTACCATGGGATCACATTGAACCGCACCTCGTACGCGGCGGCCGCGCGCAGCGGCTATCCACTCCGATGCGTCCGTTCGCCGGCCAGCCCGTTCAGGTTCTCGGGGGATCTTTACAAGGCGGGCGTTGTAGACGCCTTTCCGGCCGGCCTCCGTTACCCCACGTCGGACGTGCGCGCCAGAGGGTATTTTCCGATCGGTGTAACGCCTGATGGCTACCGCTGCCTGGGCTTCTATGATCCGACCCGTGACAACTATGTCTTCCAGGACCTGGACGAAGAGAGCGCCCTCCGTGTCACGCTCGACGCCATGCGCCGCTGGTTCGGCGTCCCCAACGACTCGTCCTCGGTCCATCGCGACCGGCTGGTCTCTGACACCGGCGAAATCACCCGCGACAGCGCTACCGGTGTGCTGCGAGTTAAGACGCCGCGTTTTGAGGCGATAGCAGGTAATCTCCGACCGCACGACGTGTCCAATGGTCCGGACGGTTTGCGGGTGCACTCCGAGTCCGACGAGGGGACGGTGATGGCGCTTTCGCTGGACGGATTACCGCTCGGCGTCTCGCGGCGCTATCTGGTCCAGATGACGACCGGCGCGCGCAATACCGGGCAGATCGCTCATGGTCCGCAGAACGGAATCGGGCGCGCGACCCTGGTTGCGGGAGGCGATGGCCCGGTGCGAACATCCGGAGAGCCAATCGACGACGCGACCCGGGTCTGGCTGGACGGCCGGCTGGTGGCTTCGGTGTATCTTCACGCGGGAACATGGATAATGCTCAGGGATGATGACCACTGCACATTCTATTGCGATACACCGGGAGTGAAGGTGCAGATCGCCGGCTTCAACCGGCCGCGCGTGATTGAGCCTTCTACCCCGGGCAGCACCCCACTCACCATTGTCACGGCCCAGAAGGGTGTCGCATTCCTAACCCCTTCACCGAATTCACCTGTGTCGTTAGAGGCGGGATGAGCGGGATGAGAGGCGGGGTAGTGAGATGGGAAGAGGGTGGGGAAGTGGGAGCGGGCGGAAGAGGATGGGGGTAGTACACGGAATGGCGAGAGCAGGGGCAGCCCGTGAAGGGGCGACACATGCGTCGCCCCTGCGGGTCGGAGCGGCGCGGGTGGAGATTACCCCCGTGATTGGCGGGCCGATGGCTGGCTACTTTAAGGAACGCCGCTCCACCGGGATCCTGGACCCGCTCTACGCCCGGGCGCTCGTGATGGAGACGGATGAGACCCGAATCGGTATTGTGGCCGTCGACGCCGTCTGCCTCAAAAGCGCCGTCACCCGCGCCGTGAGGGAAAACGCCGGGCCCGCTTTCAGCGCTATCATGGTCGCTGCAACCCACACCCACACGGGGCCAGTAACGCGGAGCATCTTCGACATTCCCGCCGATGACACCTTCTTGAAAGCGCTCCCTGAACGCATCGCAGCGGCGCTCACCGAGGCGGAGGCGCGCCTCTCACCGGTGACGATTCACGCCGTTCGCGCTGCCGTGCCGGGGCTTGCTTTCAACCGGAGATACTCTATGAATGACGGTTCGGTGAAGATGAATCCGGGCCTCGGCAATCCGAATATCGTCGCCCCGGCGGGACCGGTCGATCCCGACGCCGTACTCGTCACGTTCGAGCGGCTCGATGGCACGGCTGCGGCGTCGATCGCTCATTTTGCGCTGCATTTGGATACGACCAGCGGAACAGAATATTCGGCGGATTATCCGGCCGGGCTTCTCGCCCGAATCGAATCGGCGCTTGGACCGGATCACCGGAGCCTCTTTCTGCTCGGGTTTTGCGGCGACGTGAATCATATCGACGTCGCTGGTCCCCCATCACAATCAGGTCCGAGCCAGGCGCAAGCCATTGGCGAAAAGATTGCGAATGCCCTTCTCGATGCCCTGCCGAATCGGCAGAAGCTGCCAGCGGGTCCAATCCGCGCAGAGTCCGCCTGGATCACGGGAATCCGTCGTCCTCTCTCTCGCGATCATCACGCGGCGTTTGAGGCCATTGCCGCTGGCAGGGAATGGTCGGGCGATGACCCGTTGGATGCCGATATTCCCGAGACGCTCCGGCCAATGTATGCGCGGGAACGGCTGGCGCTTATGAACGAGCCGGCTACGGAAGACGTAGAGGCGCAGGTTCTGCGGGTAGGGGATCTGGCGATCGTCGGGGCGCCGGGCGAGATGTTTTCGCAATACCAGCTCGATCTTAAACGTGTGGGATGCGCCGTTGCGCTGCCGGTGAGCCTGGCGAATGGCTACGCTGGTTATATCCCAACCCGGAAGGCGTTTGCCGAAGGCGGCTACGAAACCTGGCTCTCCCGTTCCAGCTTCCTCTCCCCTGATACCGGAGACCGTTGGGCAGCCTCGGTTAAGACGCTGCTCGAGCGGGTGGCAGCCTCTGCTGGGGGAAGCTGGCAGGTGAAAGGCAAACGCTGAATTCGGAGCATTTTTGTCCATTCCACGTATAGTCTGCGTTCTCATAATCTCGCTGCTGACGGGTGTTGGGCCGGCCGGATGGGGGGCGGGCGCCCGACCGGGATCGGCGCCGATTACTACGACTGGCGCTCCACTCCACCGCGCCGCGGCCGGATCCGGTTCGTCGGATGGGGCGCCTGCGACTTCGAGGACTCCTCGCCAACCGGTCGACCGGCCATCGCCGGGAACGCCGCCATCGCCCGTGCGCAGGCGACTGGTCAGCGGCGGCTTCGACCGGGTTTTATCCCGGATTTTTGAGCGCGAGCCGCTGCATTTCAGTGTATCAACACTCCTGAACCTCTGGAGCCGGACGCAGCGGGAGTGGGCCCGGGCGCGACAATCGCCCCGGCTGGCGCTGGCGCCGTTTCGTGCGGCGGGGGCGTTTGAATGGGGTATGCTCTCGGTCCTAATTCTCGCGATGGCTGAGGGAGTCTGGATTGAGCGGCGGAATCGCGAACTGGCCTGGGAACGGTGGGGCCGTTGGTGTGATCGTTTCTTCCCGACTCTGGCGCCGGCGCTAACCGCTATCGGAAAAATCGTCACGCGCGCGGTTCTGCCATTCGCCATCTGGTTTGTCTGGACCATCGTCGGCGGCGCGACACATACGACTTCGGCGTGGTTCTGGATGGCCGCGAACCTGATCCTGCTCTGGTGCGCGTACCGTGTGATTGACACGGCGTTGGATGAGATTATCCTGCGGCCTGGAACACCGGTCGCGCCCGAGCGGGCGGCGCGGCTTCTGCGCCGGCTCCGGCTTGTGCTTCGAGTGGGTATCGTGCTATCGGCGGCCGTACTCCTCAGCCGGCGGCCCCGGTATCCGAGTGATCTTACGGCATTTCTGGCTTTTCTTGAGTGGGCCGCTCTCACCGTGCTGCTGGCGTTCGCTCTGTTTGATAGGGACACCGTTATGGGCCTGCTTCCGCGCCTCCATAACGGCGCCTATCAGTTGTTTCTGACCATCTTGCGGCGGTGGTACTATCTCCTGGCGTTTGGCTCGCTGGTCGTCTCACTGCTGGGCGCTGTCGGATTTTGGCGGCTGGTGGATATCGTCTTCGGGCGCGGTTGGGCGCTCGTTGTGTTGATCCTCGGCGCCGCCGTCTTGCAGCGCTACGTTGTCCATACGATCGAGCGTTACGTGATGGAACCGCATCCCGACTCGATCACCGCGGCGGATCTTGCACGCATACTGATCCGGGACTCGGCCTATTGTTTCCTGTTTCTTGTGGTCTGGATTGGGTCCGGGCTTCTTGAGCTTCGAGGACCACTTGGCGCGGTTTTCCGGCGCCAGATCATCTTTGCGGGATCAAAGTTCTCGATAACTATTGGATCGATCGTCTTAGGGGTGCTGATACTCTGGATCTTCCTGCGATTCGGCGAGTTGATCAGCGCCCTGCTGAATCACTTTATCTACCCTCACATGGGCCTGGAGGTGGGCGCCGCTGACACCTATAACCGCCTGCTCCGATACGTGATTATAGCGATCGCCATTTTCCTGGCGCTCGACGTGATTGGCATATCCGGCCAGGATCTCACCATTGTGGCAGGAGGCCTGAGCGTTGGCATCGGCTTTGGGCTGCAGAATATCGCCAACAACCTGGCGAGCGGTCTCATTCTCCTGCTCGGCCGCTACGTGCGGAAGGGGGATTTCATTTCGCTCAACAATACCACCGGGACCGTCGCCGAAGTCGGCATGAGGGCGACCGTGGTTCGCACCATCGACAACGTGGACATTCTGGTACCCAATTCACAACTCATTTCGCAGGCGCTCGTGAACTACAGCTATCATGATCCGAACATCCGGGTCCATGTTCCAATCGGTGTTTCGTACGACGCCAATCCGGAGTTCGTCCGGCCGCTGCTAGAAGAGGTCGCGAGAGAGTCGCCCCTTGTCCTCAAAGAGCCGAAACCGCAGGTAATTCTTACCGCGTTCGGCGACAGTTCCGTAAACTACGAACTGCTGGTCTGGATCAGCATCCGTGAAACCACCGAGACGCTGGCGCGAAGCGAGCTTAACTATCGCATCTATGCTAAGCTCGCGGAGCATAACGTCGAGATTCCCTATCCCCAGCGAGACATCCACGTGCGATCGGGCGCCCCCGCGCAGCAGTTATTGGGAACGATGGCGCCGAAGGATGAGCGAGCAGACGGGGACGGAGGGGGGTGAGAGGGTGAGTGTGTGGGTGTGTGGGTGTGTGAGAGGGTGAGTGTGTGGGTGTGTGGGTGTGTGGGTGTGTGAGAGGGTGAGTGTGTGGGTGTGTGGGTGTGTGAGAGGGTGAGTGTGTGGGTGTGTGGGTGTGTGAGAGGGTGGGACGGTGCGACGGAGGAGGGGATGGTAAGGACCAAGGATGAGTCAATCCAACATAATGGCTGGCCGTGAAGTCCCGAAGGGACGGCCGATCATAGCGAAGGGCTTCAGCTCTGGTAACCGAGGCGCCCCCGTAAATCCGTACGACACGAAGTCCTGAAGGGACGGCCGAGCTTTAGACTCCGGGCGAATCCCGCCGCAGACCAATGCCCGGTTGACCCGCATCGTTGTAGGGGCGAAGCATTCGCATCAGATCTCTCGTACCCGCAATTCCTCCGGCGAATGCTTCGCCCCTACGCGCCGCCCCGCAAGAGCCCCTGCAAACGGACGGCCGTATCGAGTATTGCGCCGCGCTGCGCTTACCACGGGGCGCAGCGACCTTCGACGGCCTCGCTCATCCGGGCGCCGCCTGGGCCAGCGCGATCCCACCGCACAAAGCGGCGGCCGCGCATAAGCAGACCGCTCGCCGCCCGGTCGGTTGTTTCGCCATCATTTGCCCCCTGTCACGGCGACTGCCTCGGAGAGGCCACCAGCTTGCCGGACCGCTGTTCGCCGCGCCTTGCGCCTATTCCAGCATCGGAGTAGATCTTAGCCTGCGGTCGACAAGCGCGCGGACTGATGCGCTGCCCAACTCCCGGGCACGTTCGTAGTACGGTCTCGCAGCGGCCGTATGATTCTCGAGATCGTACACGTCGCCCATATAAAAATTAGCGGCCACAGAATCCGGCGCAAGGCGAAGAGCTTCTGTCAAGAGTTCGATCTGCTTTTTTGTGTCCCCGATGTGCTGCAGGGCGAGCCCGACCATCGCCATCGCCTGGAGCCGCTGCGGGGTATAGGTCGCTCCGCCTGGTCCGAGGACTGGCAGCAGGACCGGGATGCTCGGCCTTCCGTCCTCGAAGTTGATCGCCACGGCCGTGTGGTTGTAGATCATCAGGGCCTCCTGCTCCTGCCCGGCCTGGCTGAGGAGAAGCGCAAACTTCATCAGCGGCTCAAAGTTTCCCTCACGGAAGCCGCCATTCAGTGGCGAGTTGGAGTAAATGGCGCGACGGTAGAATAATAGCTCGTCCCGATCGTCGCCAGCGGCGCCCGCGCAATTGGCTATCCCGTAAAGCGCCTGCTGGTAGCCCGGAGTGATGTCCAGGGCGCCGGCATAACTCTCAACCGCCGCATCCCAGGCGCCTTCTTTAGCGAACTCATCTCCCTGCTTGGTCATCCGACCGCGGAGATCGGCTAAGCGCAGCATCGCCTGAAGACGGGCGGGAGGGACGTCCGGCGCGCTGTAATACCCGTTCGCGTCATGGCCGTTTGCGCCAGGCGCCGTCGAGGGCGGCTTGATTGGGCGCCTTTCACCTTCAGGCGTTTCCCGTTTCGGAGGCTTCGGCGCCGCGCCTCGCGCCTTCATCCCTAATCTCACCGCGGTATCTCGCAGAAGCTTCTGGCTCATTGCGCTCAGCACCACGGTTGATCCGTGGTTCTTGCTGTGTGCAGCGCGGCCGTTCGGCGCCGCGGTCACCGCGGGCGCCGCCTGCCAGATCACCGCTGCCACGCATGCAAAGCCGAAAAAGACCCGTGAGCGTGTTTTCGCTACAGCATTCTCTTTTTTCATCATCATTGTTCCATTCTCGATCAAAGGTCCCAATTTACAGCTTGTCGAGCGGATTTAGCCGCCAAGCGCCGGTCTCTGGATGGCGGTACTATCGCTGTACGCCCATTGTGGAGGATCATCCGTTGCGGCCGGGTCGCCAGGGTTATAGGTATCTCCGGGCAAGGTATAGAGCGTCCAGACGCCCAGGTCATTCTTTCCTGCTTCCTTGATCCAGGACCACGTCAGGCTCTCCACGGGAACCCAGACGACCCCGTGTCCGTTGGCCGGCGGCTTGTACATCACCCAAGTCTCGAACGAATCGTTGACATCGTATTCGTTCCACTTCGTGCCACCGCCATCAACGTCGGTGGGCGTCAGGGTGCCGCCGGGGCTGTCGAAAGAATACATGTCAGTACCAGCAGACCAGGTCGAGTGGCCCGCTGTGAAGGTTCCATCAGCATTCTTTATGTAGCCCGTGGGATAAATGAAGGTCGGATCGATGCAGTTGTCCGGGAAATTCATCCAGACCCCTGGATTGCCAACCTCTATCTGGCTGGTGTAGGTAGCCGCGGCGGTTCCAAAATCCTCCCTCGTGTTCACTCGGGCCGAGGTCACGAGCTGAGTAAAACATCCGGTCCCGCCCACGAAGGGCGCCAGGACTGTGATGGTTGCCGGCCACCAGTACTCGTAAACCTTCAGGGTAAGGCCAATTTGGTCGAGATAGATTCCTGCCGAGTCCATATCAGCCGGGGGATCGTTTAGTGTCAACGCAGCCGTCGGCTTCACGGACGCCAGCTTCCGCGTTGCCGTGAGAGGGAGTGTCTGGCCGTTGGGGTAGGCGGCGGTAGCGGGGCATAGGACGTCGGCCGTGCATGTTACAGCGGCGTCAGTGTCTGCTTTTCTCGTGTAAAAACTGAAGCTTGACTGCGTCGTGTCATCGGCCGTGAGCGCTTTGAACTGGTTGGGCGTGAGCGCGATTTCGGGGTTGTAGTTCTCGAACGGATCGCCGCCCGAGGTGGACCGGTTCCAGTTGCTCGCGGTGTACGTCGCGTCACTCGTGGGGCTGAAGGTCGCAACCACCTGCCGCCCGGTTAGGACGTAGAGGTTATTGCTACCGGGCACCCCTTCCTTCTAAAAGGCCGAGCTCAGCTCAGATGCAGCAGATATTGGGAACGTAACCGGAGCCATTATACCCGATCCTCTCCGGATCCCGGGGAGACTACGACGGGGCTCTGGGAATGGTATAACTTCTTGTCTTGCCTGGGTTTATTTCTGCCGTCCGGGATGTTTAAATGTTCGGAGAGACCAACTGGTGCGGGCGCCGCACTCATCAGGCAAAAAGCCGCGTGGGAACCTGCTGCTGAGGCGGAGTGAGCAATCGCCCGCTCACGGACCGCTATAGATCGTGGTCGAAGATCCGGTACCGCCGCTGCCGCTCGTCGTGGAGCCGCTGCCGCTCGTCGTGGAGCCGGTTCCGCTTGTCGTAGCGCCACCTCCGCTGGTGTTCCCGCCGGAACCCGGAGGCGTCGTTGGTACGTTGAGTGTGACTTCTGCCAGGGCGCCATCGGAGAGCGCGATGATCGTTTCGCTGCCCGGTCCTTCGGCGCTGAAGACGGCTGAAGGACCGACCGCGCTCAGGTTTCCGGCATTCCCAAAGGCGATCCAGCTTGGCGCCAGGCCAGCAGGCGAGGCGCCGACAAGCGTCGCGTGAATGTTATCAGTCTGGAGAAGCAGCGGGCTGTTCGACGCCGGCGCCAGCGTCACCGCAGTCGCTGGCGTGGAGTATATTGGGGGAACGGCGATGATAAACCGTACGGATCCGGGCTGCTGTATCTGGAAAGCGATTGCCACCGGCCTCAAGGTGGTATCGGGTGTTGTCACCTGCAGTGTGACCGCGCCCAATGGCACGTTGGCGAGCACGAAGGAGCCATCTCCCGCAACGGGTACCGGTCCGGCAATCGTCGCTCCCGCTTGAGTTCTGACGCTCACCGCCGCCTGGGTGAGCGTATCGTACGGCGGCAGAGCTGATCGTACCCGGCCGGTTGCGGTGAAGCTGAGAGCGGGCGGAGACACCACGCCGCCTGGCGGGATTCCGCCGCCCGAAAGTCCGCAGCCGCCCAGTGACAGTGTGAATCCGCAGACGATCAGAATGACGAGCGCCGCGGCAGCTCGAACGCGGAATGTCGACCGGCTCAGATGCGCCAACGGCGCCCCTGCAAACATTATTCGGTTCCGCTGGCGTCGGTTAGTGGGGGCCAGGCCGCTTCCGTGAGAATCGCGTCGGCCGCCTCCGGCTCTCCCGCGTCACGACTGGCTCGAATGGCCTCCTCGTAGACACGGAGCTTCTCCGGATCATCGAGTGAGGCTTCAATCACGCCGTGCGCGCTCAGATCGGATCGCAGCGCCTGCAGTATGCGCACAGCGGCGCGATAACGCCCGGCAGCCTCGGCAAGATTTCCACGCAGCCGGCTCAGGTCGCCGTGCGCCGCCTCGATCATCCAGGGCGTATCGGGCAGGCCGGGAGTCTGCCGATCCAGCGCCGCCGCGTGCTGCAGGCTTTCGTCGATCAGCGCCGCATCGCCGCGCGCGGCGCCGGCCCGGGCAAGAGTCGACCACGCCGCCTTTTCAAGGTGAAGAGCCCCGCGTTCGTTCAAAGAGTTCAGCGCCTCCCGGGCATCGGTTTCCGCGCTAATTGTGTCACCGCCTCGCCGGGAGAGTTCCGAACGATGCAGCAGCGCCACCGCCCGATTCTTGGGGTAGGGAGATCCGATTTCTGTGTCCAGGCAGTACCGGGCCTGCTCCTCCAGATCCAGTAACATCAGGTTGTGAGCGAGCGCAAGGTTCGCCCAGCTAACCCCGCGCGACGTAGAAATCTCAGAAGAAAGCTTTGCCGCCTCCCGGGCCTGTTCCCTGCCCTCCTCGCCAAGACCCGCCGCGGCCATCATCTCAGAGAGGCATGCCCGGCCCACCGCGAGGCGCTCGCGATCGCCCAGCAGCCGGCAAAGACGGATCGCGCGCCGGCAGAGATCGAATGCGGCGCCCGGCCGGCCGAGATGCAGATGGCAGACGGATTCGCTCAGGAGCGCCTCCAGGAACTGGTCCGGCAGGGCACGATCTTCGCAAGCATCCAGGTTCTCCTGCCAGAGGGGGAGCGCGGAGACGAAGTCACCCTCCGCCATGTAAACGTTACCCAGATTGGTGCGAACATAAATCTCGGCGATTCTCCGGCTGGCGTCCTGCGAAGCCGGAAGCCGTTCCACGGCCTCTCGCGCCCGCTCATACTCGGATAGGGCCTCTTCGTAGAGATCCCGCTGCTCCATAATCTGGCCCAGCCCGAGCAGTCCGCGCCATGCGATCGCCGGATTGGTGGACGCCGCCACCTCCCGGAACAATGTCTCCGCTTCATCCGTTCGGCCCATCAAGGATCGGCACCGGGCCAGGCTCTGCACCGTGTGCAGAACGTCTTCCGGCGCTTCAAGCTCTCGATTCAGCGCCAGGCATTCCTCCAGCGCTTCACTGGCGCCGGCGAGATCGCCAGCATCGGTGCGAGCATTTCCAATTCGGATGAGAAGATCCGCCT
>DASRZA010000361.1:0-3673 GCA_035686845.1 Armatimonadota bacterium
AAAAGCCCTCACAGGATTGTTCACCACAGCATCAATGCCGCGGACGGAGGACGGAGGACGGAGGACGGGGACCGCGTTGTGCAGGCGCGGAGGCCTGCGCCACCGTCATGGCGCCAGTGGCGCAGGTTTCTCTGCCTGTGCGAGACCGCCGCCTCACGCAGAAGACCTCTCTCCCGGCCTCTCTCCGAAACGGGAAGAGGGGCCTATAGCTGCAAGATTTGTGACTCATCCGTCATCCTTCATCCCTCGATTTACCTCTCCTCGGTCCTCCGTCCTTCGTCCGCGTTTCCTCTGCGGCGCTCCGCGGATCTCGGCGTCTCCGCGGTGGGTTTTCCTCCGTCCTTCGTCCTTCGTCCGTCTTCACAGCAGGTGACCGGAAAGGTAGACCTGGTAAAGCCTGGATCGCGGGCATGCCTCGCGTGCGGAGTCTCCCGAGAGCACCCCGGCGGTGCGCAGGCGATAGAAGACAGCGGCGTCGGGGCATCGCTGCCCCTGAAGCACATCTTTCACAGCGCTGCAGAGGCTGTCATTGCTTGCCAGCAGCATGAGAATGCGTCTGAGGTGGTCACCAAAAGGTCCGTCTTCCCTCGACGCCTCGGCTTCAAAAGCATGTATGGTCATTCCCCGGTTCACCAGTTCGTTGAGACCGCGGCGCGTGAGGTAGGGCTGACCTCCTAACATTTCGTAGAAGCGCCGGGTCTCTTCAGGATGAGAAAGTGGGCCGCCGTAGCGATCGTTCAACTCCTCGACCTCTTTCAGGGTGAAATCCTCCAGCGTGAGCCGGGTGCCTACGTTGAAGGGAGACTGGTTCATATCTGTTATAAAGAGATTCGCCTCGGTGGCGTAGGCGATCACCATGGTCAACTGTTTCCAGGGACCGCTCGGATTGAGCGCACGCTGATTGTGCCACGACCGGAACAATCCGAAAACCTCGCTGGCGAACGGGCAGTGGAATAGCCGGTCCACTTCGTCCATCGCCCAGACGAGGGGCCGATCCAGCTTTCCCAGCACCTCGCGGCGAAGATAACGCTCAAAATTGGCGTTGGCGCCCCGCTTTTCATCCCAATTCGCCTCTAACAACTCATCCAGTTCCAGTTGGTCTGCCAGCGAATCGGCGAGGGCTGCGTAGACCTCCCGAGAAGATTGAAGCTGGTTCGCGTCAAGCGTCTGAAAGTCGGTCGAGACCGCCTGCACGCCCGCTTCGCGTGATTGTTGAAGACCGCGCGCCATCAGCGAGGTCTTTCCCACCTGGCGCGCTCCCTTGACAAGCACGATGCTGTCCTGCCGGGCAATGGCCCGCCGAAGCTCTTGATCGGTGGAGCGTTCAATATAGAACCCGGACTCGAGCGGCACGGCCCCGCCAATCGCTTCCAGTTTCTCAGCTTCGATCACCGGCCGCGGCGATTTCGCCTCCAGTGCCAGCGCCAGCGCCTCCAACAGCCGGGGATTGTCTTCCGGATCCTGCCATAGGATGTATTGAATCGTGTCCAGGATAGGGGCTAAGGCGGGAGGAAGCGGACCCTCATACTGGATTCGCACCGGGAGCAGCTGGGGCCGGCCGGCCTGTTCCTGTGCCGAGCGCTGCGCCATCTGGATTTCGTTCTCGAGCATTTCGCTGTAGATCGACTGGCTGGAGAGCAAGGGGATCACGGCATAGGAATCTCTCACCTGTCGCTCGATCTCGCGCGCCCACTCGACTCCCACCGAGAGATGCCGATCCACAAAGACGCAGTATCCACGTTGGGAGAGTCCTTCCTCCAGATAGGCTAAGATCGTTTCGTCGGGCTGGGCGCGCCGCTTGTAGAGAATCGCGACCTGGCGGGGTTTAGCGGGCGACACGAACTCAGCCGGCTTCGCAGCCTCAGCCAATTTCATAGCCTCGGCCGGCGTGATAGCCTCGGCCGGCAAGCGCGCGGCGGTATACTCAGGGATCACCACGGGTGTGGAGTGGGCGGGCCTACCCAGTTTCTCCGGAACGTCCGGGTTTCCCACCTCGTTTCGCACCAGGTTGAACAGCGTGATCCGCTCACCATGCTTGACTTCGGTCTCGCCAAGCTCGTGGAGGTACGGCTCCCATTCGCCCAATTGTCGGAGCAAATCCGCCACGCCGCGGGAGAGCAGAATATGACCGGGATCACCGCAGTTCATCACCCGCTGAGCCAGGTTAATGCCGCCGCCCGAGACGTTCTGCTGGGCGTTCAGGTCTTCCACACGACGCACCGGACCGGTGTGAATACCCATTCGCAAATGGAACGCGCCCGACTCCTGAACCATACGGGCGATCTCCAGCGCACATTCCACCGGCGCGAGGGGATGGCGAAAAAAAACCAGCGCCATCCCATCTCCCGTGGGGAGGATGATCAGGTCACCGCCGGCCTGAGCGCTTTGGAAGGCTGCCGTGGCTCGAACCATGTCCTGCAGCGCGTGGATGCAGTCGGACTGCCTCCGCATCGTCAACTGCGAATAGGCGACGATATCCATGAGCAAGACGTGCGCCATCTCGGGGTGATCCGATGGCGAAGACGGCGACAACATCTGACGGCCCTCTCTTCCGTACAGCGTAGGAGACTTCTATGGCTTATGTTGTTTTGGATTCGACGGCAAAATCGTTGTTCCTGCCCGTTTCGGGAGAGGACGCGAGGCGCCGGAAATTTGGTAAACCGGGAAACGAGAGAATTGAGGAACGGGCGTGGGGCCCGAGGAGTAACCGGGGGGGGTGGAACCGGACCACCCTGTTATACTTCCTCTTAATGGAACGACGGAATGGGTATTAGACGGATGTTCATCCGGCGATTTCGGCCGGCTCCGGAGTCGGAGCTATGTTGATCCACAGGATTTTTCACTTAAAAGGACACTCAAGGACACTCCATGAAGAGTTACGCCGCGATTTTAGGACACCCGGTTCATCCGATGCTGGTTGCATTTCCCATCGCGTTATTCTCGACCGCGCTTCTTTTCGATCTTCTATATTATCTGCGAGGCCGTGATCCGTTCTGGGCACGGTCATCGTACGCCATCATAGCCGTGGGTGTCCTTGGCACGACAGCCGCGGCGATACCCGGAATTCTTGACTACGAGCACCTGGCGATGCCGCCGCTCGCGACCAAACACTTCGCTATCGGGGTCACGATCCTGATCCTGTTCGCAATCCAGCTTATCCTTCGACGACCGCGGAACGGCGCCAGCGCGCCTTCGGTAATTCTGCCGCTGACATTTATCGGCGTGGCGCTCCTCACCTACCAGGGGTTTTTGGGCGGTGAGCTGGTGTTCCGCTTTCACATTGGGGTCATCCCTATCCAGCAGCCCGCCAGCGTGACCACCTCGCCTCCGCCCTCCGCAGGAGGAAAAGGCCCGGGCGCCGCGCCACCCGTTTCTGCCGCCGATCTAAAGCTCGCGCGGACCACATTCCAGGGAAATTGCATCGGATGCCATACGATCGCGGGACAGGGCGGGCAGGTCGGCCCTGATCTCACTCACGAGGGGGTCCGCCACAACGCCACCTGGATCCTCCAGCAGATCAACAATCCGAAAGCGCACAACCCGAATACGAATATGCCAGGCTTCAGCAAGCTCCCAACCGGTTCGAAGACGGCCCTGGCGGATTATCTCGCCTCGCTGCGGTGAGTGGAGACGAAGGACGGAGGACGGAGGACGGAGGACGGAGGACGGAGGA
>DASRZA010000362.1:0-5047 GCA_035686845.1 Armatimonadota bacterium
AGGGGACCACTGTGGGTCGATCAGCCAGGGTGCCTGTGTGATCAGATCCTGAAATGCTTCCTCCAGGGTGGTAGCTTCGTCTTTCAGCGTCTCGACCTTCTCAATAACCTTGACCCGGTCGGAGGCGATCTGTCCAAAAGATGAGAGCTCGGCGATGCGCGCGGTTTTCAGAATCCCCGTTATGACCGCGAGCGGGGAGTCTTTGGATTCTGCGGCTTCCCGCAGCTTGTTATCCAGAGTGAGATGCGGAGCGAAGTTCAAGCTCAACTGGACCACAGACTCGACGTACTCACCATCGGCCATCTCGTCGCTGCGCATAGTCCTTCCAATGAGCTTTGCGATATCTACCGCTTCCCCACGAATTGCCTGCTGCGTGGGCAGCGGAAACGCCTCCCTCGCCCGTTCCTCAATGCGTGAGAAAACTCGAAATCGCTCCCATCCCTTCGCCCGAAGAGGACCGCGCGTGATCGCCCCCATTTTCTTCACGACCGCCTGGCCCCACGTTTCAAACGCCTGGCCCACCTCGTGGGACCATAGAATGTCCCTTCGATCTGTCTGTATCAGGTCCTCCTCTTCGTCCAACCAGTCTGCGTGAAGTTCTCCGATGAGGTAGGAACGAACGTCGTGCTCGCCGGTGAATCCTGCCCTCAGGTTAAACAGCGCAGTCTGCGCGGCGATCTTCCCGTGGCAGTAGATCCTGACTCCCGCCATCAGATCGTCCTTGTAGGGCGTCGTGGCATAGGCAACCCAGCCGGTCACCCCATAGAAGCGCCCATCGAGTTCAAAGCCGGCGCGCAAGTCCCCCGTTTCCCCGCCGGAAGCATCCAGCGCAGCGTAGCTGTCAGGAGTATCACCATCCCGTTGTCTAACGAAGCGGATCACAGTTTCAGGCATCCGGTCCACGTCAAAAAAAGCGACCTTCCTCAGTCGCAGCGGGCCGCCATCAGGTTTGGTAGAGTCACTCAACACAATCTCCCAGTCGACCGACGCGATGCCAAAGCGCTGGGAGAGTTGCCGGGAGAATTCATCTATCGACGGCACCCATCGGTGTGCAAATTCGCTCAATCGGATCGTGGTACCATGATCCGCGCGCAGAGTCTCATCCAGACTGCCGGATTCCGGCACGTAGTCCTCGTCCGTATCGTTCAGAATCTCGTCTCGATCCAACACGAGGTGCGCCGTCACGTATCCCGTGACGCGGTTACCGAGTTCATCCGGTCGCTCAATGGGATCGCCCCCCGACGAGATAACTTCGATCCTCCGGCAGATGCCGAATGGCGCAAGTTTCCCAACCCCTTTCCGGCCCATCACCGCACGCTTGAGCACAAGGGATCGGTCCCCACGACGGGGATCGGCCCGGCGTTCCGCCCCAACCTTCAGATAAAAGTCGTTGACCTCGCGGGGAGTCATGCCGATGCCATTGTCCGTGACCTCAATGACCATTCCCTTGTCAACTATTTTGCCCGCTTGCTTGTTCGCGAGCAGCTCGCCCATCGGCGCGATGATCGTGACTTTGGTCGCGTCTGCGTCGTAGCTGTTCGCCACCAGTTCGGCAATTACGGCCGAGACCCGGTCGTACAGTTTTACCCCCAGCTTGTCGACGGTCAGCCGAGATATCTTCATGACATAATTGGTGGGCACTACTGATCTCCTTCTGCCGTGTCCCTCATCGCGGGCGCCGTGGCACTCGGCGTCTTCCGATGCCCGAGCCCTGGGCTAAGCGCGGAGGCGAAGCGGCCCGAATGAACGACCTGGCCATCCAACATCGCGGCAAGTAACTGGCCATGCAAGTAGGTAAAATATGGGGGGAACGCTTCACCGATTGCCCGTCGGACCGTGTAAGTGCGGTTCGAGGTTATCGAGTCGGACCAGTCGTACCACGCCGGGACCGTCTGAAGGTCTGCGCACTCAAGAATACTCAGCACCCGGTGCTCCCATGGATGGATCTTAAAGTCGCTGCCGACGTGGCTGGAATTCGTCGTCACCGTCGCAGCGGGTAGGTCGGGATGCATCCGCCTGTAGCTGGACTTAAACCCCTTGATGAGCCGCGCCGTTCCATTCTCGACGACGTGCGGGCGATTCTTCAGCACGGCGCCGCACTGGCAGCAGCGACTGAGGTGCAGGGGCTGCGGTTGGTGCTCACACGCCGGACAGCGGTCGTTCTGGAAGGCGCCGCGCCCGGTATACGCGGGAATGTCGCTCAGCATCAGGTACCGATCCGCGTTGTAGTGTGGGACGAAGTGCAGCTGGTGTGTTCCCCGCGCCGACTTCCGTTCCGCCGCGTCCAACCGCTCATATTGCATCGCGTCGAACCACTGCCTCACGGTTGTCCACGGCGCCCTATCGGCGCCCGGTATCTGCGCGTGGGTCGGCCGGGGCCACGGCAGCAGTTCCCCTTCCAAGAGGTTTGGGAGCCATTTCTCGCTCCTTCGCACTGCGACAATTATGGCCCTCCTTCTATCCTGCGGAATGCCATAATCGGCAACGTTGACAACCCCCTCAAATACATGGTAATCGGACAAGCGCGATCGGATGACGTCAACCATCCGGCGGTGCTGATCCCCATCTGCGACGGCCAATGTCAACACCTGACGCACATTTTCGACGACTATTACCCGAGGGCTTAGGGCCAGCGCGACGGGCACTATCTGGAGTAGGAGGGAGTTTTTCTCCTCCTGATCTTTGGCCTGACCATTTTGTCGCTTGCCGCGGCTAGGATTGGAACTGCTCATTCCCTGACACGGCGGGGTCGCCACGAGGAGGTATAGAGGGTGGGGCGACAGCTGCCGATAGAGCGTTGCAATCTCGCCCGCGCTTCTCCGGACATCAGTTTCTATCCAACGCGATTTCGGGAAATTAGCCCGGCCAAGTCGCGCTCGATCCGCCTGCTCTTCGACCTGAGCCACGAACCGAAATCCTGCCATTTCATACCCGGCGTCACTGAGGCCGGCCCCCGAGAACAGCGACACCGCTGTCCGCGGGCTGTCCTGCTCGGGCCTCGGCCGCTTTAGAAACGACTGTAGCGCGGTGATGGCTTCAATTGGCGGCAATAGACCTTCAATCAATGTAAAATGGGCCAGCCACGTCTGGCTGTTTGAGATAGTTCGCCAATCGCTCGATAATCCCCTCCATCGCTGCGCGCGGCTTCAGAAAGTGTTCGGCAAGTCTTATCACGGTCCAACCATCCCGTCTCAATGATTCGGTAACGCGCTCGTCGCGCTCTACGTTGGCTCGGATCTTGGCGAGCCATTCCGCGGACATGCTCGGTGGAACACGGCCACACGAGGGGCAACCATGCCAGAAGCAGCCGTCAACAAAGACCGCGACGCGCTTCCGCGAGAACACAAGGTCGGGATTCCCCACGAGCGCCCGCCCGCATCGTGATTTATAACCCTCGCCGGTCAGGTATCGCAGTCCGCTTTTCCAGAGCCCAGCAGCGAGGGCGCGCTCAGGGCGAGTCCGGCCTCTGTTGCTCCGCATCGCCTTGCGGCGCTGATCTGGTTTCATAACGTCCACAATGATTGCCCGCTCACACATCCATTCCTGGTTTCCGTCGCTGATGGCGCCCTCGGCTCCTCACCTCGTCAAAGCAGCACTGGCCCCGCCCCAACCAGCCCCGCCAATTGCCCGCCCCTTTCGATTTCTCCCGGGCTGCCTCCTCACGCTTCCTACCTATGTCACGCAGCCCGTGCGCCATCCCCTCGGCATAGCGTTCGCGGTTGAGCTTGGGCGGCACGGCCAGGACTTCCCGGCGGGCGGGTTCGTTGATTGTGCGGTGCCTTTCGAGCGGCGTCATGATCATCGGCTAACCCTTTACACCGGCCCGTGAGCCGGCCCCTGTTCGGGGACGCGCCTCACTATTCCGTACGCGGGTATCAGCAAAAGATGCGTGCCCTTGCCGCTGTGCGGCTTTTCCCAGCGATCCCGCAGCGTTAGCGGTTGTT
The DNA here is from genome assembly GCA_035686845.1 of Armatimonadota bacterium. Taxonomy (GTDB): domain Bacteria; phylum Armatimonadota; class DASRZA01; order DASRZA01; family DASRZA01; genus DASRZA01. The sequence continues at coordinate 3,945 of DASRZA010000362.1, forward strand.
TTGACCTCTCGTACGCTCCCATTTTCCACTCGATACGCACGGGCAGATAAATCCGGTTCCGAACCCGGCAAACGCACAGCGATCACGACCGCCTGGGCCGCCCGGCGGAGCGCTATTCAGGCTTCTTGAGGGAGACGCGGAATACCTGTCCGGACACCGGTAGACAGTCGACCTTATAGACAAGATCCTTCAACACGGCGGTCTTTGGCACAAGGAACGTCAGAACGGCGTCGACGGCTGATCCGGGGAGCATACTGACGTTTCGTGCCGGGCTGTCGCCGTAGTAGAGGTCGTAGCCGTGTTCGTCCTGGTCCGTCAGGCTTACCGGGTTGCCAAAGACCATGACATCCTGCCTCTTGGGGGTTGCGTTCTTCAGACGAATGGTGACCGCCACAACGTCCTGACCGGCAGCCGGGATTACGTCACCCCCGGTCGTCAGTCGCCGCTTATAGTCGTCTACGCGGTCCACACTGACCACCGTCAGCAGGAATGGACCGTTGGACAACTGCTGACCGATTTTACCGTTTACACCCTCTATCTGATTTCCGCCGCCAGGCTGAATAAGCGTATAGCCGTCCGCCCTCGGCTGTACGGACAACGCAAACGCCGCGGCAACGTCGCGGATAGGCGCATAGGCTTCGCCGTTGTGCATGATCACGCGGGTCGAGACGACCTTGCCGTTGTAATACAGGCGCGTGCCATTCACCGCAGCCCACGCGAGCGAAGCGGTTACCGCCAGAATGGCGGCCCCAATGGTCAGGACCCGAACCACAGGCTTGTTCATGTTCCACTTCCTTTCCAGTCACAGCAGCGGGCGGCGGCATCTCCGCTATCCCCGCTCTATCCCGGCCCGAGTCCCATTCCAGGCCCCGGACGATGAGGCGTACGCGTCCCCACCACTATTGTGCCGCGGGTATCAGCATAAGATGGGTCCCCTTGCCACTGTGCGCCTTTTCCCAGCGATCCTCCAGCTTCTGCAGGCGCTCCGCCCGCCGGAACGCGCCCATTTTCCCCTCGATACGCACGGGCAGATAGATCCAGTTCTCCTCCCGGCGAGCAAGCTCAGAATGCGTCCTGGCTTTCATTTTCAGCGCCTCAGCCTC
>DASRZA010000363.1:0-3753 GCA_035686845.1 Armatimonadota bacterium
GGTGAAACCGGTTTTATCCGAAAAGAAATGATCGACCAATATGCCGGTCATTTGGCCAATCCCATCTACTACAGCGCCGGGCCGCCCGGCATGGTCCGGGCGATGCGCGAACTGCTCACCGGCATGGGCGTGAACGAAGACAACATCCGCACCGAAGACTTTGACGGCTATTGAAGCTGCTTTGCTCCGCCGAACAGAATACATGTGCCTTGCGAAAGAGCGCGAGTTTACCTGTGCCGTAAGGCTATTCCTCAAAATAGTCTCGGGGCGTCAGAGTCTGTGTGATAACTGAAGTTGTAGCGGCGGTCGGAGCCTGTCCTGAGGCACGAAGGGACCGCCGGGCTGGATTCTTCAATACTTTCGGCGCTCATAGAGCGCCGCTACAGCGCGAAAAAGCTAATTGTCACACAGACTCTTCAGCCCCTGCCGCCGCGGAAGGCATGCCCGGGTGAAGCGAGCGGCCGGGTCGACTTTGGCGTGCCAATCCTTTACCGGCTAAAGCCGGGTGGCGATCGCATGACTGATTGGCGCGACTAAAGTCGTGCCCTTTCCCCTTCAACGGTGGCGAGAGGCTGTCGTGGTTTCTCAAGTTGTCGCGGCTCGCCGCCGATTCCCCTTTTGTGATTTGCAGGGCAGGGAAGGCGCTGATTCTGGCGGCGGTGTTGCTGCAGGGCCTCTGGTGGGTGGGCTGCGGGGGCGGCGCTGCGCCGGCTTCCGCGCCGGTGGTCACTGTCAGCATTTCGCCAACGGCTGCCTCCCTGCTCACCACCGAGACGGAGCAGTTTACGGCCACTGTGGCGGGAAGCACGAACCAGTCTGTCACCTGGGCGGTGAATGGCGTCGCAGGCGGCAACTCGGCTGCCGGAACGATCAGCGCCAATGGACTCTATACGGCCCCGGCCATCCCTCCCACGCCTAATACGGTGAGGGTGGCGGCGGTGAGCGCGGCGGATTCGAGCCGCAGCGCCCAAGCCTCGGTGACCGTTGTCTATCCAGCCCCGGTGTTTTATTCGGTATCGCCGGATGCGCTGACCGCAGGCTACCCCGATATTACCCTGACATTGACCGGAAGCGGCTTTGTGGCCGCCTCAGTGGTTGACGCCGATTCGACCGCGCTGGCCACCATCCTGGCGAACTCGACCCAGTTGACCGCCACCGTGCCTGCGGCTCTCATGGCCGGCACCGGGACCTTGGCGATTACCGTGGTGACGCCGGGACCAGGGGGCGGCGCCTCGACCTCGATCAACCTGAAGATCTGGGGCGGCTACCCGAGGGCAAATGCCGGCAGCGTTCTCGGCACGCCGCCGGCGCTTGCCCGGATTCCCATTCAGGGGACGGCGGTTTCCGTGCTCGATTGGACCGCCAAAGACAACCAGGGAACCCAGGAGGATTTGCTGGCCGCGGACCACGTGCTCGCCGAGATGGGCATTCCTAACACCGACACGACGGATTTGGCCACGGCGATGGCCAGCCCGTTTCTGGTGGTGGCGGGGGTTCTCAACACGGCTTCCGCGCTCTCCGGCACGGAATTGACGGCGCTCACCACCTACGTGCAGAACGGGGGAACTTTATATCTGTGGGAGCCGTCGGTTCCCGCGCTGGTTGCCGCCCTGGGCCTGAGCGGAGATACGCCGCACACGGGCGCGGTGGTTCGCACGCTGACCTTTGATTTGTCGAGCCCGCAGCCCGATCCGATGCTGCATTATATCGATGACCCCGCGGAAATTAACTGGCAGCCAACTTTCCCGATGTCGGATCTGACGCTGGGTTATACACCAGGAACGTGCGTGCCGCTCGCCTGGTGGGATACGAGTGACGCCGCGCTGGTGCGCTGCGACTTGGGCTCAGGCAGGGCCTACGTTTTCGGCTGGCGGCTGCGCGCCCTGCTGACTCTGCCGGAGCGGCAGATTGTGCCGGGCACGGAGCCTCCGAACACCAACGCGTTTGTGCCGGACGCGGACATTTCGAGATTGCTCGTGCGCGGCAGCTATGAAGGCCACGCCGCAAACCCGCAGGTGCGGCAGTTTGCGCCGGGCGGCCATCACGCGGCTCTGATCATCACGCATGACGTGGACGCCATCGTTTCTTACGAGAAGGTGCCGGCGTACGTGGATGTGGAAAACTCTTTGGGGATCAAATCAACTTTCCTCTTTACTACCAACCCTTACGACACGGGGTGGATCGCGCCCATGTACGTCGGGACCGGCCTAGAGAATATTCAGTACGCGCTCAACGCGGGGTTTGACATCGAGTCGCACAGCTTTGGGCATTTCCCCGACTTTTCGACGGCCCCCTTTGGAACGGGCAGCGAGACGGCCGGGAATTACATGCCCATGTTTTCCTGGATCGCCATGCTGACCTCCGGCATGAGCACGATCGGGGAACTGGGCGTGAGCCGGTGGCTGCTCTCACACGATTTTGGAGTTGCGGTGGAAAGCTTTCGCTCGGGCTATCTGGATATTCCCGCGGACTTCATAAAAGCGGTGAGCGAGACAGGATACCAGCGCGACAGCACCTACGCCGCCGGGCTCACGCGCGGGTCGTTTCCCTATGTGGCGTTCGACGTGGACACCAGCACGGGGACGGTAACAACCTATCCCGTGATGGAGTACCCTGTGGCGATTTCGGATGAAACGATCGACGCCGCGACATACGCGCAATACCTCAGCGAGTGGGAGGCCGTGATCCGGGCGAATTACGCCAACAACGCTCCCACCATTCTGCTGATTCATCCTGTCGACGATACCATCCGGCTGCAAGCCCTCCAGGACCTCCTGCAGCGCGTCGCCGACCTCGACCTCTGGATTGGAGATTGGAAGACCTTCGCCAAGTTCTGGGAGGCGCAGGGGGTGACCGACAGCCGGTGGCCCTGAGAATTCAAAGGACTTGCTGCGCCCCACGCGCTAACCCGAGACGCAATCATTCCCAACGAGAGCCGTCAACCTGTGGTGTCGGTCGGAAGACGCCACCCGGAAAAGTTGACACACCGGTTGCATTCGTTTACATTCATAATGAGCGTTTCTGGGGAGAATGCGAATGGCGAAGACACTGACGATGCGTCTGGATGACGAAAGCTATAACGTTTTCGTCCGTGCTGCTCGGGCGGAACGCCGCTCGCTAGCCAATCTGATTGAGTGGGCGGCGCTGCGGCATCTGGAAGAGGAAAGCTTTGTGGATGATGCCGAAATGGCGGAAATCCTGTCGCGCCCGGAGCTTGTTAAAAGACTGAAGGCTGGTTCACGAGATGCCCGCTCCAGAAAAGGCCGGTTCGCCGGCCTATAAGATTTTCGAGACCCGCCAGTTTCTCCGGGACCTTGCGCGCCTGGCTCCGGAGGTCCAGAAGCGGCTTGAAGTAAAACTCCGCACTTACGTCTATCCGGTGCTCCGCCAGACTCCTCGATATGGTCCCAACACCAAACGGCTGAGAAATTGGGAGCCGACCGCCTGGCGATATCGCGTGGGCGACTGGCGCTTCTTTTATGAGATCGACGACGGTAAGCGCGTGGTGTCAATGATTGCCGCCGACCACCGACGGCAAGCCTACCGGTGAGATCCAAGCCGCCCTAGCGGTTCTTCCACACGGGTTTGCGCTTCTCGAGCAGAGCGCGGAGGCCTTCCTGGGAGTCTTCGAGTTCGAACAACTGGTTGAGGTAGATGTCCTGGGAGCGTTTGAGCGCTTCCGTGAAGGGCATCCAGGTTCCGTTAAAGATCACCCGCTTCAGCAGTCTCAGGACGGGGCCGCTCTCGTCGCAA
>DASRZA010000364.1:0-32344 GCA_035686845.1 Armatimonadota bacterium
TTGGGCGAATTCGTCATCGCTGAAATGAAGCGGATGGGCGTCGACGTGAGCCTTATCCTCCGCGTGCGGGAGCAGTTGACGACCGTCTCATTCGCTTCGGCGGATGGACACGGCGGGAAGACGTTCCGGTTCTACCGTTTCCCCGGTCGATCCGATCCACTTGAAACGCTCGACTCCCGCGGAATTCCCGACAGCACACTGGGCGCCGCCCGGCTTTTTGACTTCACTGAAAGCTCAATTCGAAGCGGCGGCCGCCTTCGAGAGAGCGTTTTCGACCTGGCGACCCGCAGCCGCAAACTGGGCCTTGAGGTCTGTTATGCTCCCAACTGGCGGCCCGGTCTCTGGTCCAGTGTGGCGGAGGGGAAGCGGGTGCAGCTTGAGGCAGCCCGGCTCGCGGACATCCTGCTGCTGAACAGCGAGGAGGCTGAACTGATTTCCGGGCGCCCGGATCCTGACGACGCCGCAGCCTGGCTCGCCGATCGAGGGCCGCATACCGTGGTGGTGACGGCGGGCGGCGACCGGCCCGCGGTCGTACGGAGCGCCGGCGGAATTGGCCGCGTTCCTCCGTTCCCCGTCGCAATGCTCTACGACGTGGGGGCCGGGGACACGTTTCACGCCGCATTTCTGGCAGGGCGCCTGCACGAATTGGACGCGTCGGATGGGGCCGATACGCAGGGTCCGGACAGCGCCTCGAGAGCGGTTCGAGCCGCACGGTTCGCGGCAGCGGCCGCGGCTATCAAGATCACCCGCCCGCCCGGTTTTGAGGGTCTACCAACCCGGAGCGAAGTGGAGGCGCTGCTTCACTCGACGAATCTTGCGCGGCCAACCACTCTTCCGCCAGGATAGTAGCGGCCAGGTCATCCACCGGGCAGGGTGGAGTCAGCAGCCCGCGAGGGATCAGCCTGCGCCAGCCGCGGGGCGGCTGTTCCAAGAAATATCGATCACGGGCGCGGCGAGTGGTGAACCTCTCTTCAACCATCACGCAATCGCCCCCAGCGAGCGCAAGGGCCTCGCACAATGATTGACTTCCCGTTCCGTTTCCAAGAACGACTGTCAGAGCAGGATGTTCCGGCGCAAGATCCCGCCAGATTCCGACCGCTTCATCCCTCCGGACGATGCCGCGGCGGATGATCTCGATCCCTCCGACCGGGGAAGCGTTCACAAGCGCGAAGCCGCATTTCTCGCGGCCGGGATCGAAGGCCAGAACCGTGTGACCCGCGCCGCTCATCTACGAAATCCGGAACTTCAGGTCAAGCGGCTGATCGCACCAGGTATCTTCCGCTGCGACGATTTCAACGTGCGCCGGACGCTGCAGAAGGTGAACCTCGTGGCTCAGCGTCAGCAGCTTATCCAGCACGTCAGTGGAGATTTCGTCATGCGTATCGGGAAGAATTCCCGCCTCAATGGCGGCAGGTCGCAGATCCGTCCTCAAAAAATCCGCTACCTCGTTCCGGATTACCTTCTCAGAGTCGACACCATCCACGTCAATCGAAGCGATCTCCTCCCCTCGATGGAAGATGAGGCGCCGGGAAACAGCGCTAATTTCGGCCACTACCTGGTCATCAGCAAAACAGCGGCGCACGGCCTGGATTCGGACCACCACTACTCCGTAATGAAGGCGGAGGGAATTCACGAACCGCTCAAAGACCTGGTCGTGCGTCAGCGGCGCCTTCCCCGTTTGGAGCGCTTCCATCGTTTGAACCGGGTCCGTGAGACGCAGCAATTGGCCGGGATCGTCGGAATCCCCGGCGCCGGCCTCCCGCGCCGCTTCCTGCGCGCGGCGGAGAATAGCGTTCACCTGGTCCGCTAATTCAGCGTTCGGCGCCCCGCAATCCACAACTCCCTGGGCGATCAGTTGGTCCGGTTCAAAGGTGATCTTGTTGTGCGTGCTGTCGTACCACTCAACAAGCTCGTTATGCACCGCAAGGCGGTGCTGTCCCAGGACCTGGTCGGTCTGCGCCAACTGCTTTTCTTCCTTCAGGAGCTGATTACCCACCGCCTGCTTCTTCTGGATAAGCGCCTTATTCTCACGAGCCCGCTCAGCAACCTGGGAGCGGAGCAACGTCTCCTTGCGCCCAAGCTTATGAATCTCGGCGAGCTGCTGCCCGTGCTCTATCGTGAGGGTCTGGTTACGACTCTTCAAGTCCGCCACTTTGTACCCGAGATTAACTTTGAGAGCCTGAACGCGCTGGAGCTTCGCGACCTCCTTTTGCGACCTAGCGGCGGCCGCGGAAGCCTCCTGGAGAGCGGACCACTCCTTAGCTCTCGCTGCCAAAAGGCTATCCTGGCTGGTATGGAGCGCCTTCCGCGCCTTGATAGCTGTCGCGCGGTCAAGATCGGCCTGGCATTCCCACTTCTCGCTGTCGTGACGGTACCGGTAAAGATCCTTCTTGACCTCGGGAAAGAGCAGCAGCGCTCGACGCACGTCCACGTCAATCAACATGATACTTCCGAGGGTGCCCGTCGCGATGAGCATTCCGGTGACGACCGTAATGCACATGGCCGTGTGCTTCGGGCGCATGCCAAAGAGCATCAGGCGGCGCTTGCCGAGTCGCCGACCCAGATGATCCCCAAGATAGGCGATGAAGCAGCTCATCACCACAATAACCGGCACAATCAGGTACGGTAGCATTGCTATTCCGGGTTCAATTCAACGATAGTGGCGCCCGCGCCACCTTCTCCCTCACCGCCGATGCGGTACGACTTCACGGCGTGATGCCCGCGCAGCCACTGCCATACGGCGTTTTTGAGCGCTCCGGTTCCCTTACCATGGATCACTCGAACCTGTTCGGCGCCGGATAGAAGCGCATCGTCCAGGTACTTATCGAGCGCCTCTACAGCCTCTTCGGATCGCATTCCCAGCAGCTTCAATTCAACGGGAACTGTGGCGGCCTTGGCCATCAGGATTTCATGTCCCGGCGCGCGCCTTATGGGCGCTGGCGCCGGGCCGGCCGGCGCCAGTTCAGCGACGGAGAGCCGCATCTTCAGATTGCCAACAGCGACGGTGACTTCATCGTCGGGCCCCGCCGCAACCACCTGCCCACGCTGCCCGAAACGCGGCACGTGCACCATGGCGCCAATTTCCGGCCGAAAAGAAGAGACCGGTCTCGGCGCCGCCTGAGCGCGAATCCGGTCGCGCACCTCGCTCAGATCCTTATCCATCGCTCCAAGCGCCTCGGTGGCATGGTGAGTGGAACCGCGACGCTCGCTTCGATCTCTCAAATCGGCCAGAATCTGGCGTACCTGCTCCCGCGCCTCTCGTACCGCATTTTGCGCGTCCGCAGCCGCCCGCTCCACAATGTCTCGACGCTTCCGATCCAGCTCAGCCAATTCTCGCTCTCGACGCTCCTTGAGGCGCTTCGCGTCTCTTGCGTCTCGTTCGGCCTGCGACCGCGCGACTTCGGCTTCCCGCTGATCGCGCTCGAGTTTCTGAATCATTTCGGAGGCCGAGCGTTCCTCATATCTCACTCGTCCGCGCGCGGCGTCCACCAGCGGACCCGGAAGTCCCAGGCGAGCCGCAATCACGAGCGCCAGGCTTCGGCCAGGGATTCCCATCTGAAGTCGGTAGGTCGGCGCCAGGGTCTCCTCGTCGAATTGAACCGAGGCGTTCTCCACACCGGGCGTGCTGTAGGCAAACTCTTTCAGTTCGCCGTAATGGCTGGTGATAATCACGCGGGCGTTGGCATTGGTGAGATGCTCCAGAATGGTCGACGCCAGCGCGGCGCCTTCCGCGGGATCGGTTCCAGCGCCCAATTCATCGAGCAGCACGAGCGAGCCGGGTTTGAGATGCGTTACCACGTTCACAATCTGCCGCAGGTGCGATGAAAATGTGCTCAGGCTCTGCTCGATGCTCTGCTCGTCGCCGATGTCGGCAAAAACCGCGGGGAAGACCGGCAGTCGCGTTCCCGGGTCGGCCGGAACGTGAAGACCGGCCTGCGTCATAAGCGCGAGAAGGCCCACCGTCTTGAGCGCAACGGTCTTGCCTCCGGTGTTGGGTCCGGTGATGATCACGGTTCGTCGATCCTCGTCCATTTCGATGTCGAGCGGCACAACTTCGCCTTTGAGAAGAGGGTGCCGCGCGTTTCGAAGGCGGATGCGGCCGCCGGCGTCGAGCGCGGCGGGCACGCCATTTAGCGCGTAGGAGTAAGAGGCACGGGCATGTATAAAATCGAGGATTCCCGCCTGAACAAGACTGGCGAAGATTCCAGGCGCCTGATCTCCGACGGAACGGGAGAGATCCTGTAGAATCCGTTGAATCTCGGCCTGTTCATCCAACTCGAGACTCCGGACTTCGTTGGCAATTTCGAGCGCCTCGACCGGCTCCATAAAGACCGTTTGACCACTTGAGGATTGATCGTGCACAAAGCCGGGGAACTGCGAGCGGTACTCCGCTTTTACCGGAATACAGGTCCGGCCGCCACGTTGCACCAGCACGGGGTCCTGAATCATCAGCTTGTACGCCGCGTTCCTGAGCATCGCCTCGAGCCGCTGGTTCAGGCGAGAGCGAGTGATACGGATGCTGGTTCGGATCTGGCCGAGCGCTTCGCTCGCCCGATCGAGCACCTCGCCTCGCTCACCGATGCAGCGCCGGATCGCCGCTTCGATCGCCGCAAACGAAACCATTGGCGCCGCAATCACGTTCAACAGCGGCGCTCTCTCAATTTGAGCCTCGAGCGCCTCTCGCAGCCGTCGAAAGGCGTCGAGCGTTTCGGCGACCTGGCACAGCTCCTCGGGAAGGAGCACGGCGCCGGCTGCCGCATTTTTCACGAGCGCGTCACAGTCGTGCAGGCCGCCGAAAGGCAGCCGGATGCCTTCATCCAGCAAGCTGCGGCATTCCGTGGTTTCCGTCAGGCGAGCGCGTACCGCGTCCGCATTGCTCGAGGGCTTCAGCTTACGGATGTGGAATTGGCCGAGTTCGCACGCGGCGTGCTCGTGCAGCGCTTCCCTTATCCGCTCGAACTCGAGCGCCTTGAGAGAGTGGTCATCCATGCGGGTATTATACCACGCGCAGCGCTTCGGCTAGCAGCGCCGCGGGCGCGGTGCAGCCTCCCACCGAATCCATTATCATAGTAATGATTTGAATCTCAGTTGCAGGCCGGCGTCACTTGCCCCGGACAAGAAAGTACAGAGACAATCCATGTTCACCGGAATCGTTGAGGCTGTCGGCATCGTGGCCGGCGTGACTCCACTGGATCGCGGGATACATCTCGCGATCCAGGTTTCCGACGGGCCTGGCATTATGGCCGGGGCGCCGGTTGGCGGCAGCGTATGCGTAAGCGGAGTCTGCCTCACCGTCGTTGGCGCCGGACGGGACTCGCTCGAGTTTGAGGTCGTTGAGGAGACGCTGCAAAGGTCCACCTTGCGGGACCTCCAGGCCCGCGACCAGCTCAATTTAGAAAAGCCCGTTTCACTCAATACGCTGCTGGGGGGCCACCTTGTGCAGGGGCACGTGGACGCCGTTGGCGTGGTTCAGGATGTCGAGCGTCGAGGGCTTGAAAGATGGATTACGATTGGCGCGCCTGAGAACGTACTGAGATACGTGGTTGAGAAGGGATCGATAGCCGTAGATGGCGTTAGCCTCACTGTCGCCGCGGTCGACGCCTTTTCCTTCTCCGTCGCGATCATTCCGCATACGGCGAACGTTACGACGCTGGGTCTATGCCGCAGTGGGAGCCGGGTGAATCTGGAAGTCGATATACTGGCCAAGCATCTCGAGAAACTGGCCGCCCCGCACCTCCAATTGGAGCGATCAAATGCCATTTGCAGCCATTGAAGAAGCCGTAGAAGAGATTGCCGCGGGTAACATCGTCATCGTTGTCGACGACGCCGACCGTGAGAACGAGGGAGATTGTGTGATGGCGGCGGAAAAGGTGACGCCGGCCGCGCTCAACTTCCTGGAAAAACATGCTCGTGGGATGGTCTGCGTCCCGATGTCTTCGGAGATTCTCGACCGGCTGCAGATTCCGCTGATGGTGGAGCGCAACACCGACCGCTACCGGACGGCGTTTACGATCACCGTGGACGCACGGGATAGGACAACGACCGGCATTTCGGTTCACGACCAGGCCATCACGATTCTGACGCTGGTTTCGCCCCGATCCCGCCCTGACGATCTGCTTCGTCCCGGCCACGTGCAGCCAATCCGTGCGCTCAATGGCGGCGTGCTTCGCCGCGCGGGTCACACTGAGGCGACCGTGGACCTGAGTCATCTGGCCGGTCTTTCGTCGGCGGGAATCCTATGCGAGATTAAGAATGAGGATGGGAGTATGGCGCGGCTGCCGGATCTGGAGCATTTTGCGCAGACCCATCACATGAAGATTGTGAGTATCGCGGACTTGATTCGGTATCGACGCCGCACCGAGAAGCTGGTGCAGCGTGTGGCTGAGTTCCGTCTTCCCACAACCTACGGCGAGTTTCACGGGTACGCCTATCATTCGAGTGTGGACTCCAACCCGTATATCGCGCTGGTGATGGGACCGTTAGATCCCGCCGCGCCGGCGCTGGTGCGGGTCCATTCCGGGTGTCTCACCGGTGATGTTCTGGAGTCACTCCGCTGCGACTGCGGTAATCAGCTCCACGCCGCCCTCCAGATGATCTCGAAGGCGAGGAGCGGCGTGCTGCTTTATATCGCGCAGGAGGGGCGAGATATCGGGCTTCTTAACAAGCTGCGCGCTTACGAGCTTCAGGACAATGGCATGGATACGGTGGAGGCAAATCTGGAGCTGGGATTCAAGCCTGATCCCCGCGATTATGGGATTGGCAGCCAGGTTCTTGTTGATCTGGGGCTGCGCAAGATCCGCCTGCTCACCAACAACCCCGCCAAGCGAGCCGGGATTGAAGGTTACGGCCTGGAAGTGGTGGAACGGCTTCCGATTGAAGCGGCGCCCAACGATGAAAACCGGCGCTATCTGGAGGCAAAACGCGACAAAATGGGGCATCTTTTAACGCTGGATGGCGAACTCGATCCGCCCGCCGGCGCCGAAGCGAGCGACAGCGCGCCGGCTTCGAATGGGGTGGCGCCGGTGGCTAAGGCGCGTGCGCGCCGACGCTCGCGGCCAAAGAACTGGGAGGAATAGGTTGCGACCGGGCGATTTTGTTGATTACTATGAGATCCTGGGCCTGCCCGCCAACGCCTCTCCCGACGACGTGCGGGAGGCGTGGCGCCGGGCCGCTCGACAGTACCACCCCGACTTGAACCCGAGGAAGACCTCGTTCCGCTTTCGGCGGGCCCGAGAAGCCTACGACGTGCTCAGCGATCCGCAGCGCCGGAAGGAGTACGACCGCCTCTACCGCGTTCGGACCGGACTCTTCGGCCGAACCGGAGGATCCCGCCGGACGGTGGGAGGAACCCCGCCCGGCGCGCGCAATCCACCGCCCTCGGGAACCCGGCCGTCTACCGGCAGCCCACGAACACGGCCCTCTAACCCGACGCGGCCATCCCCGACGGGCCCGAGCGCTCGACCAAGCGGTTCCCGTCCGACAGGATCGACCACACGTCCACCAACGGCAAGCGGGCGCGGTTCCAGCGCCTCGCCCGGTTCGCGGCCGCCGGGCGCCCGCGGCGCCCCTTCCGGCGCAGCGGCTGGCCCCACTCCCGGCCCATCGGACGTGCGCAGCCGAACCACGTTCCGGCCGGCCACAGTCTCCCGTGAAATGAGCGGCGCGAACATGGTGGACTACCTTAAAGACGCGGTAGCTCACGGTGGCGCCAGCCGGGTCTCCATCCGGCATAACGGAAACGTGGTCTGGCAAACGCATATCACGTCCGCGATCCTCGATGACATCGCTCGATGGCTCGTCGGTCCGCTCATGGCGCTGCTGCGGCTGCTCGGCCAGGACGAGAAGTTTCAGATCGATCTGACGGATGAGCTAATGGAAGAGTATAACCGGGCGAACAGCCTCTTTGACGCCGGCAAACTCCCAGAAGCCAAAGACGTCTACAAGAAGTGCATTGATCGGGATAAGTATTTCGCGCCGGCGCATCTTAGTCTCGGCGCGGTGTATGAAGCCCAGCAGGATATTCCGGTAGCGATTCAATGTTATCGGAATGCGGTGACAATTGATCCTTCCGGCGAGGCGGGACGCTTCGCGCGCGAGAATCTTCGGCGGCTCCGCGGTTATTAATAGGACGCGTAGTCGGCGCCTGTCGTGATCGATTCGCGATCATATTGACGAGCGTGCTGCACAGTTCTGCTCTTCGGAAAAACCCATGTCCGACCCGGAAAGAACCGTTAACGAGGGTTCGGTGGCGCTGGTGACCACTGCGAGACGACCCGATCCGTCGGCCGCGCTCGCCGGTCGGCAGCTCGCCGAAAAGATAGGCGCCCGGTTCGTGGAGCGAGGCGACCGTCCGATAACGGCCCTTCAAGCTGGCGACCTTCCGGTAATCGTGATTGAGCAGGATCGCGTCGTCTGCCACCTGGACGGCCAGACTTTCTTCTTCCATCCGGGACTGATCAGGATGCGACGGATGGGCGGCCCCGACGGAAGTCGAGAGCCGTTGATCGAAGCATTGGACCCGCACGAAGGGGACCTGATTCTGGACGCAACGCTTGGGCGTGGGGGAGACGCCATTCTGATCGCCGACGCAGTGGGCGAAACGGGGCGGGTCATTGGCGTCGAGGCGAGCCCGGTTGTCGCCGAGCTAACCCGAATCGGACTGGCGTCCTACCATGGACCAACGCCGGAACTGGAGCGCGCGATGCGGCGGATTGAGGTTGTCGCCATGGACCATCTAGAATATCTCAACGCCTGCGCGTCCGGCAGTTTCGACATGGTCTACCTGGATCCAATGTTCGATACTCCCCTCTCAGGATCGAGTTCGCTGGACCCTTTGCGGCCGCTGGCGCGTCACGATCCACTTCGACGGGAAGCCGTCGATGCGGCCATCCGGGTGGCACGACGCCGGGTGGTGGTGAAAAGCCGGCGGGGCGCGGCGACCCTCCGCGATCTCGGGATTCAACAAACTTCCGGGGGGCGATGGAGTCGGGTGAGCTATGGAATCATACCTTGCGTCTGACGCGCCGGCAAGAGCCCGAGCGCTTCGAGCGGGCTCCTCTTGGAGACTTCCCGGAGATCGATTAGTGTCAGACCCGCCTTTCCCACGCATGGTTCAGCTTCCGGGAGGATCGTTTATGATGGGCGATGACGCAGGGCCGCTCATCGAACGCCCGGCGCATCTCGTACGAGTCGCCGCCTTCGCCATCGGAGTAATGCCCATAACCCGGGCTGAGTACGACGCGTTCCTTCAGTCAACCGGGCGTCCGTCGCCATCCACCTGGTCTAGCCCGGAATTCGCTGATCCGCTGCAGCCGGTTGTCTCGGTAAACTGGTTCGATGCCGAAGCCTACTGCGAGTGGCTCGCCCGGATGACAGGGGAATTATACCGGCTTCCGAGCGAAGCCGAGAGAGAATACGCCGCCAGAGGTGGCGTGGAGGGCGCGCGGTACCCCTGGGGCGAGAACTATCCCGATCCGGCGACCCCGTATGTTGGTGGCCCGTGGACGTCCCCACTTCCTTGCGGGCAGGGGCTGCCGAACGGATTTGGCCTTTATCACGTGGGCGACACCGTGCATGAATGGTGTCTCGACCATTACGCCGAAGATTATTACTCCGTCTCTCCCACCGAGAATCCGCCCGGCCCCTTAACCGGCCGGCGTCGAGTCGCCCGCGGAGGAGCATGGCGGCATCAGGTTCCGGTGAGCCGGTGCGCGCACCGGACGAGCCTTCCGCCGGATCGCTGCTTTACGGACTTCGGATTCCGGGTTGCGAAATGATCGCGCGGGCAGCCTGCGGAATGTGAACCATGCAGGTGAACGGAAATCGAGACCGCCGGAGAGTTCTCCGGAAAACGAACCGAAACGCCGAGAAGGGATGAACAATAGGATCTGACATGTTAGAGAACGAAATCACCATTAACGTGGATGCAGCCGACCGGCGCGGAAAGCTGGATCCGGTCTGGAGCTATTTTGGCTATGATGAGCCGAATTACACTTATGCGCCCGGAGGCAAAAAACTGCTGAAGGAGCTTGCGGCGCTCAGCGGCGCCCCCGTCTACGTGCGCACTCACAACCTGCTCACTTCGGGTGACGGAACGCCATCGCTGAAGTGGGGATCAACCGGTGTTTACAGCGAAGATGGCTCGGGCCACCCGGTCTACGACTGGACGATTATAGACCGGATCTTCGACGCTTACCACGAATCCGGCATCCGACCGCTGGTCGAGATTGGCTTCATGCCGGAGGCGCTGTCGACCCGCCCGCAGCCCTATCGCCACCATTGGCCGGAGGGAAATCTTTGGACAGGTTGGGCCTACCCGCCCAAGGATTATGCCCGGTGGTCGGAACTGATCTATAACTGGGCCAGTCACGTCGTGAATCGATACGGCCGGCCGGAAGTGGAGACATGGCTCTGGGAAGTATGGAATGAGCCGGACATCGGCTACTGGCAGGGAACCCCGGACGAATATTGCCGGCTCCACGATTACTCCGCGGCTGCGGTCCGAAGGGCGCTGCCCGGCGCGATCATAGGTGGCCCGCACACAACCGGAGGAGGCGGCGAGTATCTCCGGGGATTCCTGAATCACTGCAGCCGAGGAACCAATGCAGCCACCGGCGGGACCGGTTCACCCCTCGATTACATCGCATTTCATCCCAAGGGATCCACCCGGTTCGTTGACGGACATATCCGCATGAGCCTCGGGAATCATTTGAAGAACGTCGATCGTAATCTGGAGGTGATCGCTTCGCTGCCCGAATGGCGGTCAATGCCCATAGTCCTTGGCGAATCCGATCCGGAAGGCTGCGCAGCCTGCGCGGCGGTCACCTATCCGGAAAACGGCTATCGCAATGGCCCAATGTACGCCGCCTATACCGCCGCCGCTCTCGCCGGTACGCTCGAACTGGCTGAGAAATACGGCGTCTCGATCCGTGGGATTGTGACGTGGGCCTTCGAATTTGAAGATCAGCCTTACTTCGCCGGTTTCCGTTCACTCTCCACGAACGGGATCGCCAAGCCGATCTTAAATCTTTTCCGCATGTTGGGCAGAATGGGAGCGGAACGGGTGGCGTTGGAAAGCAGCGGCGCAACGACCGCCGATCTCGTCGCTGTCGAAAGCGTCCGGGAGCAGGCGGTGGTGGACGGCATTGCGGCGCTTGATGATCGTCGTCTCACCGTCTTAATCTGGCGCTATCACGATGACGACATTCCCATACCGGACGCCTCGATTGCTTTTTCAGTCGTCCATCTCCCAGCGCGAGTGGCGCATCTCCGCCATTTCCGCATTGACCAGACGCACAGTAATGCCTTCAGGACCTGGCGGGAACTGGGGAGCCGGGACACGCCCACTGCCGAGGAGTACGCAAAGCTGGAGGCCGCCGGGCAATTGCAGAGGATAGATGAGAGGAGGATTCCCGTTGAGAACGGCCGGTTGGAGATCCGTTTCCCGCTGCCGCTTCACGGGGTCTCTCTGTTAGAGCTAAGCTGGCCCCTGCCCTAACGGCTCATCCGTGCCCGTGACAACTGCTCCGCCACGTTCTGGGGCGTTACGCGTCGAGCGCCGAGCGCCATGAGCGCTGCATTTTCCGGGGCGTCTATGGTTAAAATCGGCTTATTCCACGACATCACGTCCCGGCATAGCTGTTCGGTCTTCCCGCCGGGCGCGGCGTACGCGATGAACAGCTCATCGGCGAGCGCCGCTATGAACCGGTTGCGCTGTGCTGAGGCGGCCGCGTCGATCCGAATCATGCCCGGCGCGAACGGTGAAAGCAGAAGAACGCGGCCCTGCTCCATGGGTTTAGCAAGCAAGGGTGCCGGCTGCATTTCTTCGAGCGATCGGGCGGGACAGACTACGGCCGGCGCGGTGGCGCAAAGCAGCTTTTCGAGGCACTCGCGTTCAACCGGCGCGTGAAACCCACTCACGATGACGCTTTCCGCGTCGGAGATAGTCTGAACGACGTCCAGCGCCAGCGGGGCGATGTGCTCGGGGCATTGTACGGAACAGAAGAGGCCAACCAGCCGCCGCGCAAGCAGATCCAGACAACCTGATGCGCGGATGAGGGCTGGAAGCCGTTCGCTGACCGGAAGGAATGGACCCCGGCGGCGCCGGATTTCGTCGAGCGTAACGCCAGTCGTCTGCATTACCGCTTCCCGTTATGAAATAAACCCAAGAGAACGCGGCGCCACTTCAATGCGCCACTTTGGGCCAGTACGTGTTGAGATTGAAGTGCGGACTCTGATCCGGATTATGACAGGTCACACACATTTCGCGGCTGAGATGTGCGGGTGGAGGCCCTTTACCGATAGAGTGCAGCCCCTGTGGACCGTGACAGGTCTCGCAGCCCACTTCCGCAAACTGCGGTGTCTGGTCAAACGACGTGAAGCCGCCGTCGCTGTTGAGACCGACAACGTGGCAGCCGACGCAATCGGGATCGCGGCTGTGCCCGGCCCGGATCAACGCGGCGTAAGCGTGAGAATGGCCGCTCTTCGCCCAGACCTGGTACGCCGAGATATGACAGCTCGCGCAGGCGGCGCTCCCGGCGAACCAATTGCCCTCTAGCGGCGCACGGGGTACTTGCGCCAGCAAGTTTTCCGCCACCACCTGATCCTGATACTCCGTCAAAATCCTCCGCGCCACCGGCGAATCACGGAACTCCGGTCCGAGAGACAGAGGAGGCAGCAAAAGAAGGCGCGAGCTACGGCTCCCCTTCCCGCCTCGGGAAGGGGTCGGGGGATAGGTCGCACTCCCCTTCCCGCTCCGGGAAGGGGTCGGGGGATAGGTCGGACTCCCCTTCCCGCTCCGGGAAGGGGCCGGGGGATAGGTCGCACTCCCCTTCCCGCTTCGGGAAGGGGTCGGGGGATAGGTCCGGTGCGCCGGGCGCAAAATGATCGGCGCTCTTGATTCATCCTTCATCCTTCCTACTTCATCCTTCGTCGCTTGTCCTCCGTCCTCCGTCCTCCCCAGAAACCGCGCTCTCGTACCAACGCTGAGCATCGGAGGGAGGCCGGGTGATGCGGGGATGGATTGAGGATCGTCGCCGTCGTGAGCGGTGACGACCAGCGAGACCCAGGGGAAGCGCCTGACCAGTGCTGCGGCTTCACCGGATGGCCCGTGGTAAAGCAGGATAGAGAGATCGGCGGTCGAGCCGACATGCGCCTTTTGGAGCGCCACGGCCGGGTCTTCGACGGTGAGGAGTGGATTGACGCTGGTAATCGGATCGGCGAACGACGGAGACATGGCGCCATAGATGGCGATGCGGCGGCCGGATCGTTCGATTCGAATGACCGGTTCAAATGCCGATTTTCCGTCCGGTGTGATCATGTTTGTGGCGAGCAGCGGGAGGTGATATCGCTGCTGGTAGAGGCTCAGAAGCGGATAACCCAACGCATAATCGTGTTCCCCCAAATTGCAGGCGGCGTATTTCATCCGGCCGAGAAATTCCGCGGTCGCGCCGGCCTTTAATTCAGCCTCCCGGCCCACGTCGTCCACCCAATCGCCATTGTCAAGCGTGACCGCGTTCGGGTGGCCGGTGATGACTGTCGCGCGCCGCGGCAGCCCGCCGATCTGCGGGCTGGAACATCCACACGGCTCCAGGTAACCGTCATCCTCGCCGGATATGAGGAATAACAGCCGGTCGGCGGCGGGGGAATGAACGTGAATGGATGGACGCGGCGCTAGACGCGCGCTGCGGGCCGCGGCGCCAAACGAGATGAGCAGCGCGGCCGCGGTGATGAGGGCGAGGGGCCGCCGTCTCGTCTCCTGCCATTTGAATGCGTTTGCCCCGGCATTGTCGCCCGGTTCGTTTTCCGTTCGCCTGCTCAGCACAATCCTATTGCACCGCAGCCCAGTACGGCGCCTTTACCACCTCAAAGCCAGGAAGATCCGTGTGGATCGTGATTGTGCCCTGACGCTGTCCTCGGGGCCAGCCCCCGCGGTAAGTCGCCGTCAGCGTGTACCAGGTCATCGATGCGGGCAGCGCCTTGTACGCGATCTTCAATCGCGGATCATCGCTCTCCACACCGGTGATATGGAACTTGGACTTACGCGAGAACAGAGATATCGTCCCCGTACTCTTATCCACGGTATTCAGCAATCCCAGATCCAGTAGCGCAGGGGTCATGGCAATCCCCTTCTGGCCGAGCGCCACCAATGTTATCCGAAGTGAGGGTACGCCGCTGAGACCCGTAGCAAACTCCACCACGCCTACAGCGTCGCCACCGCTGGCAGGAGGAGTGAGAGTCAGTGTCACGTGGCAGGCGTCGGGTTCGGCCGGGTTCGTCGCGTTCTTAAAGTCAACTTGAACCTTAACCGGACCGCTCGTCGCAGGCGGAAGCTTCGGCGCCATCGGGTCCTTCCGGTGCGATATGATGGTGAAAGTGCGAGTGATCGGCGCCGGATCATCGTACGGAACGCTAATCAGATCATTCGGCGTGACGGTTACGGCCGGAACCACCACGGCGATCAGCGTCAAATTCACCACGGGCTCCGCCGGGTCGTTCGAGTAAACCGTCAGCGACTTCGTAGTTGGTCCCCAGAGCGCCTGCGTCCTCATCACAGCCTTGATCTCCGACTTTTGTCCCGGATGGATGACCGGTGGACACGAAGCGACCGTGCAGCCGCAGCCCGGCTGGAGCCCGGTGATGTTGAGATCCTTCGAGCCGTTGTTTGAGACCTCAAACGTAAAATTCGCCGTGTCGCCGCCGGCGACACCGGTTACCGTCTCGCTCATCTTGTTGAAGGCGATATGCGGGCCGGGCGCCGTCGTCGTCGCTTGCGAGAACGCGGGCGCCGGGATAGTGAAGACAATGGCAAGAATACTGCTGATAATCGGGAGTATCGGTCGCCTGGCGCGACCGGTCCGGAAAGATGAAAGAAGCAAAGAGATCACCTTCTAACGGATGAATGTGAGGCCCGGCAGCCGGCGCCGGGCATTACTTCTTATGAGTTTGCCGTCGGCCCCCTCGTTCCCTTCCTCAAATCCCGCATTCATTGAGTTCCTTCGATGGACAGGGCGATCAAGGGGGCCTCGCCGAGTCTCCTCATGCCCGCACCAACTGCCGGCTCGAGCTGTTAGAGATCGCAGCCAGATGCAGCGCGTCCTCTCGCTTTGGGTTGAGCAGTGGAATCTCCTGCCTGATGCGGATGGTCCTCCTTCAATTGGGGCAGTGAGTGGATGGCGCACGATCACTGATCAGCAGAATCGGACACGGTGTTGTCTGGAAGCGCAATCGATCCTACTGCCGCGGCAACACGAGGAATGGTGGCCGTCGCGGTTCGCCACACGAGCGTATAGTCTACCGCATGATAAGCATGAATGTAGAGATTCCTCAGCCGGGCAAGCTCAGCCCAACGCACTTCAGGATGGGAGGCGCGCAGCCCCTCGGGGATCTGACGCGCCGCCTCGCCAATGATCTCGATCTCGCGCACCACAGCGGCCCTGGTCTTGTGGTCCGCCAGGAAGTCCGTTCGCGACATGCCCTCGATATAGGAGGCGATGCGCTGAGCGGCCTGTACCATCTCGACAAGATAGACCTCAGCTCGCCGCATACACCGTCTCCGCGGCGCCGAGCACCTCTTGCTTCAGTATCGGGTTGGACGCTGCCTCGATGCCGCGTCGGCTGAAAAGGTCCACCCGGCGGCCGAGTACCAGCGATGCCTCATCTTGCATCTCGAGGAGGTCAAGCAGATCCCACGGAGCGCCCTCTTCGAAGGTGACCAGCAGATCAATGTCGCTGTCTGCGCGGAAGTCCTCCCGCAGTACCGAGCCGAACACCGCGAGCTCACGAATCCTCCAGCGACGGCAAAACTGGCGAACCCCTTCCGATGTCAGCTCGATACCGTGCAGCACCATTTGTGCCAAAGCTCCTATCCTCCACGAGGTCGTGTCCCCTCCCAATAATGCCACAGACTCTACATAAGTGCAACACTGCGACCGCCGAAACGGAAGACGGTCGCTGATACTGGCTGAGATAGCGTCAATAATAGCCTTTCGGATGTCGCTCTGAAAGCAAATGTGTGCTGGGCATCTGCGGCGCTATCGAGCCGTCCCCTCCGGTCACGCTCAACGATGTCTGCATCTGCTCCTTCAGCGTCCCGCCGGAAGTGCGGCGGACCGGGTCGACCTCAACGGTCGGACCTACACGCTAACGGTGAAGCCTTCGGATGTGGCGCGGAGTCGGGGACCGAGGACGGTGGTGGTTATTGTGCCGCACGATCAGTGTCGTTGAGTCGTTAAGGTTCCCGCCTACGAAGTTGTGGGGAGGAACTGCCATGCAGGTACCGATGGATTTCTACCGGGCCTGCTCGTTGCGGCGGGGGCCCCGGTTGTAAAAACCGTTGGGCGCATAGCATTTCAGTTAGGCGACTGTTCCGACGCACGTTTCCAACTCAGCTGTTACACATCAGGGTCCATTAGTGTTAGAATCGAGTCGGGGGCGACAGTATGTCTCACAGAATCACCATAGAACTACTCGACGACGTGTTTGGTTTGCTGCAGCGAACGGCAGCGGAGGTTCGGATCCGGACCGAGGTGCTGGCCGCCCGCTGGCTGGACGCCGCCGCGGAGCCAGATGACGACCCACTCCTGTCGCTGGCCGGCATCATTGAGAGTACGATGAGTGATGTTAGCAAGCGACATGATGAATATCTTGGGGCAGCGATTGCTCCGCCTCCACGAGCAGAGCAGCGGTGACGGAGGTATTGCAGATACGGCCTAGCGCCCAGCTTGATCCCCCGCTGAAACGACACCGACAAGGGCAGCCGGACCTACAAGTTGACCGTCGGAGGCTCTGACGTCACGAGGAACGAGGGATCGGAATCCCTACGCCTCTTTTATATTCAAAACGAGCAGACCGTACGGGCCTTTGCCAGCCTCTCCACCTACTTCCTCCCGAATCTCGTACCCCCTCCCGGCGGCATTCACGCCGAAAGAGCGCGTATCGCCGCGCCCCTGGTACCAGGAGGTGACGCGAATCTGCCCGGTGAGCTGGTGGACAAGAAACGACGGAAGTAACCGGATCGCTCGTATCTCCTGCCCAATACGGAAGCTCATGGAACGCAGTGAGTCTTGCCGCAGATCACTTTCGATCCGAATTTCGCTCGCTCCGCTCTCTATCGCCAGCGCCAGTATCGCCTGGAGCAGCGCAGGAACCTGCAGCCAGAGGCATTTCGATTGATTCGGGATCTCAATTGCGGTGGCCGAGGCGCCCACAGCCTGCAGCGCTTCATTGAAGAAGGCAACCTCTCTATCAAGTTCCGCGATCCGCGGCGGCACGGCGTCGGCGGTCAGATCAGGTCGGAAAGAGACCGACAAACCTCCGGAGAGACTCGCCCCAAGCCGCCACTGCAATTCGTACCGGTAGAACTGCGCTGCGCGATCCAGCAGGTGATGCAGACCAGTCTGGCGCTCCGGATCCGCAAACATCGCCTCGACAAGTGGTGGCAGGAATCCGATTTCACGAATGCGCGCCTCTATCGAGACGTCTCGTTCCCCACTCGCCGCGGCGCGTGCCTGCTCGCGCTGTTCCTTCGGCAGCATCTCGGCAGAGGCTTCCAGCGCAGACTCGGCGGGGATTCCAGCAGAGAGAAGCATTGACATTGATCGACAGAAGAGGAAGATAGTCATGGTTCTTTCGGCGTTGGAGAGCGAATCCCAGTCCGGCGTTAAGCAAGGTTGGGAAAGAATGCGAAGGCGCCGCTGCTCGTCCGGTGACTCGCTCCACCGGGAAACCTCCCACTCTTCCTGAAACAGGTCGCCCGCCATCTGCAGCGTTTCGTCCAGCATCCCACCAACTTCGCCGAGGCGAACCATCCGTTCCAGGTATGGAGGAAAAAAGTCGGCGCGTTCGCGCAGCACTTTGGAGAGTACTGCGCCTTCCCCCACGGCGACCCGGACCTCGGCCACGGCGTCTGCCAGCGGTCCTGGCAGCGAGCCTGCGATCGTATCCAGGCAGTGGACGAGCGGCCGGCCCGCATCCACAAGCGCCGAGAACTGGCGCGTGAATATCAGGATTGCGAGCGATGGATCAACCTTCTGAGAATCAATTGTCATGGTTCAGACTCCTGCCGCCGATGGCGGCTCTTGACGATGAAATCGGGCATGTCCCTTGCGATGATCTGTCGAAGCTGTTTTTTGGCCCGGTAGATTCGCCCCTCCACGGTGGTCACGGTTGTATTTGTCAGCCCCGCGATTTCCTCATAGGAGTATCCTCCCCACACGTGCAGGAGCAGCGCGATCCGGTTGCCGGCTGGAATGATGTCCAGCGCTCTACGCCATGTTCGCTCACGTTCCCGCGTGAGCAGCGCTTCCAGAGGCCCGGCCGCAGGATCCACGATCGGCATTAAGTCCGGAATATCATCGAGCGACTCGGGCCAGGCGACGGATCGCCGGCGCCAACCCCGGCAGGCGTTCACCGCGATCATCCGGATCCAGCCGCCGAACGCTGCAGTTTCCCGAAGCGCTGGCAGCTTTGCCCACGCGGCCGCCAGAACATCCTGTACCAGGTCCTCCGCCTCTGAGCGGATCCCGACTCGCCCGAAGACAACCGCCTGGATAACAGGGCGAAAGCAAGTTACGAGCCGGTCGAACGCCTCCCGGTCCCCCTGGCGCGCGCGTTCCACCCACTCGGCCTCATCCACATCGCTGTAAGTTACCCGGCAGCCCATTCTAAATCATAAGACGCGCCCTCGCCTGAAAACTTACGGTAGGCCGGGGCGAGACGGCGAACAGGTCGTCATAACGACCGAGTGGAACGGTCCGGAGCGCCGGCGCCGCGCGGCCTCCGGGATCTGCGCAATCCGGCCGAAGAGGGATTCTGAATCGAAGTGAAGATCCATTAAGATCCACCATTCGTGGTGAATGTGACGACGCCGAAACCGGAGGGTCGCCACGATGGCGAGATCCCGTCGCCCCAGTTCATGCGCGCGGCGAGACCCTTGCCGTCATTGTCGTTTACCTGGAGCGACAGACCCATCTTTCCGCCGACAGTGGGCCGCAGTCCTCCCAGTTGGGTGAACGGGAGTCGCATCTCATAAGTCGTGTAACCGCCTTGACGTCGGATAGCCATGTCATAGATCGATGAATCCTTCAGGAGCTGCCCAGCGCGCAGGCCGCCGGCGTGCTGCGCAGGCCGGTAGAGGGTCGCCCTGCCGCTCCCTCCACCCGGCGAGGCGGCCGAAAGATAATAGGCAAAGGCCCGGGCAGCCCCACCCGGAGAGCGATCCGTCGGATCGATGCCCAGTATTGCGCTGTCACCTTCCAATACGCCCGCGTTCGATCCGGCGGGATGATGGACGTCATCTCGGACTCTTATCGCCACGTAGAGGTTGGCCGGGTCCCACATCAGGTAGCCGACTGCACTTAGATTCGACGGAGACCAGTTATAGGATGGCGCCAGCGCGGTGAGCTGATTGCGCCCAATCAGAGGTATTGGACAGGACGTGTTCCAGCCCGCCAGGCCTCCATTGATCGGCGGCGGAGTTTTTGCGCGCAGGCACTCCGCCGCGTAGTCGGTACCCTCGAATGCGGTCACCCGGATATTATCGAACCTCGCCCATCCGTTGCCCTCAGCCAGTGGGCTAAACGTCGCCTGTTTCAGGCCGACTGGCGCCTTATAACGGCAGACATAGAGCTGCCAACCATCGCTGTCTGTCCCGCAGTTAAAAACTTGTTGGTCAAAGAGATCGCTGTGAGTCCCATCCGCCATCTGCTGCCCAATGTTGGAGCCGGCCTGCATATTGTGGTTCCACACCCACGCGCTGTAAAGATAGGTCTGTCCGCCGCGCAGATCGATGGCCCGTGATGAGGAGACCCAGCCGGGTGAATCGCTGTACTCCAGGACACGGCTGCCCAGACCATCACCCATACCGGCCGAGCTCGCCCACAGGGACGTTTTTCCGTTGACACTCCAACCGGCCGGCCCTTTGCCAGTGGCGTCGGCCAATTCGAATCCGCCGTTGGGAACCAAATCACCCACCATCTCCGGAGTAATGACCGAGAGGACACATGGCCGCGCCACCTGCGGCAGCTTCGCCCACGAAAACCGGACCAGGACCCGTGCCGGGTAATCGCGCGGGTCCACGGACGCCGGCGCCTCGATTGGCAGCGCCGCGAGACTCGTTTGCCCGGCCTTGAGCGGCACGTTGACGCTATGAGGCGACGGCCATCCCTGCGGCGCGTCCAGGCTAACGTGACACGAAACCGGACGCCCGAAGAGATCTCGCACCCGAACATAGATCGATTCTTTTCGCCCTCGCAGCAGCGTGATGTGCGGCGTCTCTACTCCGGGAGCGCTCTGAGCGGCGCCCACTGGTTGGATCTGCGAGGCGACGAATGACTTGAGTACGTCAAGGTCGCCGCCTTCTAGGTAAACCGGGATGGACGTCAACTGGATACGCGCCACACCGCCGGGAGCCGGCTCGAGCGATTCATTGCCCTGGTAGTCGGTGCGGCGCAGGCTCGCTGAGCCAACCCGCAGCGTCACTGTCTCAGATGGGGAGGAGCTTGAACAGACCAGGAGAGCATGGCCATCCCGCTCGAAGAGATAGGCGACGCCGCCGCTGCCTGTCGAAAATTCGCCGAGCGGCCTCGCGCCATCAAGCTTATCAATGAACACGGCCAGCGTCGCTGCGACCGGGCGGGGGCTCAGGTCATCCAGCAGGTAGCTGTAGTTGCCGCAGGGGTCAGCGTCGCCGCCGAAGTAGATGAGCTTCTTTGCGCCGGCCGACAGCTCATCCGTCCACTGGTGAAGAACCCAGCCCGATTGCGCCGTGTTGGCCAGCTCTTTCAGGGGAGGCACACCCCAATCGTTAACCCCTTTTGCGCTCTCGTCGTCCCAGACAGCCGCCTGGCTGCGACCGGCGTTGTCAAGATCCTGGCGAGCCTCACGCACGCCGTCGCCGTTGGAATAATGGATCGGCAGCACGTCCACCCACTTCGCAACTCCTGCGTCAAACATTTCCAGCCTGTAGCTTCGGGGCCAGAGACCACCAGCCATAAGCATGGTCAGATGCGGATCGACGCTCTTTGCCGTCTCCGTGCCAATTCGGCAGAGCGTTCGGTAATCATCAACAGGGCTCTGCGATCCACCGGGCGTGATCTCGTTCAGCCACTCCCAACCGCTCTGATTCCCTTTGAACCGTGTGGTCGCCGTCCGGACAAAGTCCCGCCACGCTGTCCAATCACACCGCACCGAACGATAATCCGTGCTGAAGCTCTCCATGCGTCCCCGGAGGGCCCAGGCGGGTGGCCCGTTAATGCAGATCCATGCATTGATGCCATCCTTTCTTCCGATGGCGAGTGCGCGCTGCCAGGCGTCCAGCTTGTAAATGCCCGGGCCGGGCTCCATCTCATACCAGTTGGCGAAGGAGCGGCAGGCGCTGAACCCCAGGAGACGGGCAGCGCGGCACATCTCATCCTCCCGTGCCGGATCGCCTGGGACAACGACGTTCGTGACGCCGAAGGCCGTGGCGGCGCCGTGCGTAACCGCGCTCAGATCGGGGATGCGACAGAAGGTGATTTCGCGCGTCTCCCAACCGTCCACCGCTGCCTGGATCAGGAACGTGCCGCGCTGCTTCAGTTTCAGATGGATCGGGACTGTCTGCCCTACCCGCTTCGCTGCGAAGTCGATTGCGCCCTGCGTGACGACCGCGCCCGTGACGTCGTGTACGACGTAGCTAAGACGGCGGTTCCCCGCCCCGACAGCCGCGGCCTTGAGACGCACGTTGATCAAAACAGGGTCCTGATACCGGAAAAGATTCGCCGGCCTGTCGGTCTCCAGCTCGAAGTACCCACTCTTACGATGGAACCACGGCCCCTCTCGCCGCACCTGCCACGGCCAGGCGTTTCCCGCGGCGTCGACGAAGTTGCAGACGAGCAGCATCGCATTGTGCGGCAGAGCCGGAGGCGTCGTGAACTTAAACACAACGTGCTGCAGGCCGGGCTTCGCGGGAACCTGGCGGAACATGTCGGGATAACTGATATGCCCTCGCTTTTTGGCGTATTTGCCGTCGGGAACGTCGATCCATGGGCCCCCAATCCACATGTTGAGTTTGGTCCCGTTACCAGCCTCGGCGGGATCGAGGTAATAATCCACTGGAACCTTCCACGTCTCTCCCGAGGTGAGCGTGTGCGCAGCGCACGAGGATTCGATGCCGATCCAGCTCCGTGTGTATGCCCCACCCGGCAGCTTGGGCGATACTGCCGCCCCTACGGTCCCGAAAGCGACCGCAAGCGATGCCAGCGCAACGGCCAGTCCAGCGCGTTTTCTGTGGAACATTCTTATCTCCCAACACCAATTCGGCCCCAATGACTACATCTCGCGAGCGCCTGTCAACCGGGCAGGCTTCGATACTGGCGCGGCGCCCCATATAATCCACCATACGAGATTAGGCCTCCGGAGTCCTCTCCAAGGAGATAGCTGGCATTCGTTCGGGCGCCGACGTTCGAAGGCCGCTCGGGAGCGTCAGCTAACGCTCCGAACGTGGTAGAATGGCGGTTAGCGGATGGACAGCGGACGTAAAGGGAGACGAGAATGAGCAGTCACGGAGCAATGGCTTTTGAAGCCGATAAAGTACCGGTGGACGATTCGGCTGGAATGGATGCGACGATGGCGGCGATCGAGGAACGGCTGCTGAAATCCAGTCCGGGCGCTCCCGTTGAGAGTCTCTCCTGGGAGTTGATCACTGACTCGAATGGGTACGGCGCGGTAGAGATCGTCATTATACTGAAGGATAACAAGAGAAAAAACCCGTACCCATTGGAAAAGCTCCAGCCAATTGATGACCTGATCTGGGAGAAGTTTGTCGAACGGGGGCTGGACCGCTGGCCCTTCATCCGGTACTTTCTGAGATCGGAAATTGAAGAGATCGAAAAGGAGGAGGCTGAAGAGGCCGCGAAAGCCATCGAAGCTCAATGCTGAGTCCGCGAAGCCTGCTCGCCGTCGCACACGATCTGGCCCGGCTGGACCCACGCCGTCCGCGGCAGGCCAGTTTGCGCCGCGCCGTGTCTACGGCGTATTACGCGACATTCCACCTCTTAATCCAGACCGCCGTCAAAAGTTTCATTGGTTTTGGCCCCAGGCCCACCCACCGCGAAATAAGCGAGTCGGTCGTGCGCTGGTTCACGCACGAACGACTGGCCGAGGCGTGCCGCCAGTTCGCGGGCCCGGTTGTGCCGAGCAAACTCCGCAGCGTACTGCCACCGTTAGCAAGAGCGGAACCCACGTCAGCAGAGCTCCAGCGCGTCGCACGCATATTCCTTGAACTGCAGCGGGTCAGGCATCGTGCGGATTATGACCCTGCGGTGCGGTTCGCACGCCAGGACGTGCTAAAACTGCTCGCTCAGGTGGATCAGGCTTTCCTCGACTGGGAAGCCGCGGCATCCGATCCCTTTCGTCCCATCTTCCTCCTGTTCATGCTTACGGGCGAAGTTGTGATCAAGAATCGCTGACCATGTTTCTATCGGCCTCAGCGTTCTTCCACCGAACTAATCCCAGTTCCGCGAGATATCCGAAGATCGGCGCCAGATTGGGAACGCGGCCCGATTCTTCGACTAAAGCCTGAATTTCCGCGACGTTGCGGCTGCCGTCCGAATACATCAGTGCGTTTTGGAGCCAGACCGGCGCGGCCCATCCCATGGGGATCTGCAGCTCCCGCTCAATCCGGGCTCGCTCCTCGCAGCTAAGGTTTTCGAACGAGAGAAACCCGCGGAACGTCTTTACCGGTTTGCCGCCAACTCCGTCTATCGGTGAGCTTGGAGCAGGGAACTCCGGCTCAGGAATGTCAATCCCAAAAAAATCGGCGGCATAGCGACGAATCTGCGCGATCGCGTTTACGTGCGAGCGAGCGAGGTCCTGCTTGACGATGACAGCGCGTGCCGCGATTTCATTCGATCCGGGCTGAGCGGGCGTACCCGGAGCGCTCGCAGTGGAATCCGCCGGCTGGCCCGCGATCCAGGCGACGGAATCGACACGTTTTCGGGCCGCATCGTGGAGCCGGCGAACGTTTCTCAGGAGCGAGGCGCCGGAGTCCGGAGTACAGCCGTGAATTGCCCCAGCAGCGGCGTCACGCATCCGATGAGAGCCGGTTTGTGCGGAGAGTTCCATGAGCCAGAGTGCCTCCGTGACACCGGCGCCCGCCAGGAATGCGGCGTACGACGCGGTGAGCCGCGCCATGTTTGTGAGCATCGCGCCGGAGATCAGCTCGGGCGTGTCGATGGCCAGGTGATG
Organism: Armatimonadota bacterium; assembly: GCA_035686845.1. GTDB lineage: Bacteria > Armatimonadota > DASRZA01 > DASRZA01 > DASRZA01 > DASRZA01. Next base: position 24,223 of record DASRZA010000364.1, read on the forward strand.
CGTCCCACTGAAGTGATAGATGGCGGGGGTCGGCGCGCCCACGAGTGGCTCACCGAAGATATTGTCGATGGTCTCGGCCGGCTCGCGCCGCCATCGAAAAAGCGGACTCCCCGCGGCGACGCGCTTCAAGAGATCCTCGGCGAGGTCGTCTACAAACGAGGGAAATGCCGGGAAGGTCTCGACCAGGCTGCAATAACTGGTTGTGGCGTTCTGCTCAGTCCCGACAGTGTCGATGTTAAGACCGGCCCGAAGGTTCCGGATCTCCTCACTTCGCTGAATCAGCGCATTGAACCCGCGAACCTCCATTGGGAAGAGCAGCCGGATGGATCGCCGCAGAGGACCGATTTGCCCTGCCTCAACCATGCTCTTCACGGCCCGTGCTGCTTCAAGCGCTACCGCGATTTCGGAGCAGTTATCGTCAGCGCCGTACTCATCGTAATGGCCGGTGATGGCTATCTCTTCGGCGGTGCTCCCACGCAGCAGGCCGCTCACCACCGGCAGCGCCCCCGTATAGTGCCGGCTTCGGACAACCGCGTGGAGCCGGATGGATCGGCCTTCGGCGGCCGCAGCCCGCAGCACTCGTCCCTGGGCGGGTGAGAGGGAGAAGCCAAACCCTTTGCCCGGGTCATGCCACGGAGGAATGGTATAATTGTGCCACTCGTTGGTTTCATCCATGTAGGCGCCATCCTTGATGAATCGGCGCGATGCCCGGCAGTCGCTGACGATTCCAATCGCGCCCGCGCGCATCGCCGCTTCACCGTACGCCACCCCTACCCCGCGGGTCAGCGCCAGTTTTCCGGCCAGGCGCTCCGCGCTCATCTCGCGAGTCGAATCGGCCACGACCATCTCGGCATCGATCCCCTCGTGAGGTGTTGGCATGCTGTAAAGCATCAGCCCCGTCGGGTTAACGGCATAATCCGCCAGCAGGATCTCCGGGTCATCATCTATCCGGGCGCTCAGGCGGGCCGCCGCAACATCGTATGCCTCGGGCATGACCCAGCCGCCATACGAGGTCCTGCCGTCGGCCGGGAATTCGATCAGCCGGACATCTTCCAGCCCACTCGCCTCCATCTTCGACGCAATGAGGCGCGCCAATGCGTTGATCTTATCAAAGGATGACCATCGCGAAAGCTCGAAGAACTCCGCGATCTCGTTCTTCATCCGCTCGACAGACAAATGCGGCAGCGCGGCGTTCCAGATGGCGTCGTACATGGCCTCTTTCGTCCTTTCCAGTCAGGTTTTTCGTCCAGAGGTGAGCATCTTCCTGCGTCCGCGCCAGGCGAATCGCGTGGAGGGTTCTATGACGCTACCGTAGGAGCACAATCCTTTGTGCGATAAGCGCGCTAACATCTTCTTCGACTTGCCGATTCCGATCGAAGGGGCGGCGCCGCCCCGGGGTTCCGCCCAAAAGTCCGAGACGCACGTGCTCTCAGGTGGCTCTAAGCGCTAAAGTACTCTCATGCAGATCGGCGTCATGTCAGGAACACTTTTGCGCGACAACCTCGAGGCGCGGCTGGACGCGGTCCGGGAATACGGATTCTCCTGCGTGCAGTTCAGTCTCTCCTGCGCCGGTCTGGATCCAATGCCGGATGAGATCGATCCGGTTGACTGCGACCGGATCCGGCTACGGATGACCCGTCGCGATATAACGATGTCGGCGGTGTCCGGCACGTTTAACATGATCCACCCGGACGTCGCGCAGTGCCAGCAGGGCCTTCGCCGGCTCCAGACTCTGGCCCGCGCCGCGACTCGGATGGGCACGTCACTTATCACCCTCTGCACCGGCACTCGCGATCCCGAGAGCATGTGGCGGCGTCATCCGGACAACGATTCCCCGGAGGCCTGGTACGATCTGTTGGGGACGATGGAGCAGGCGATAGCGTTAACCGAAGGCTCAGGCGTCTCGCTCCTTATCGAGCCCGAAGTCTCCAACGTGGTCGACTCGGCCCGGGATGCGCGCCGACTCATAGATGAAATCGGATCCCCGAGGCTGAAAGTCTGCATGGACGGCGCCAATCTATTCCATGCCGGCGAGCTTCCACGTATGCCAGAGATCCTGGACGAAGCATTCGATCTGCTGGGCGCCGACATCGTTCTGGCTCACGCGAAAGACCTGGACCGCGATGGTCAGGCGGGACACCTGGCAGCCGGAACCGGTCTTCTGGATTACGACCGGTATCTGTCCCATCTGCAGGCGGCAGGTTTCGATGGCGCCCTCATCCTCCACAGCCTGTCCGAGAGCCAGGTTCCACGGTCGCGCGCCTTCATCTCCGAAAAACTTCAGCATCTCACCGGACGTTGATCAGACGCCCGGTTCGAACGTTCGTCAATCACCGGTGGCCAGATTCATCCGCGCCGGCTGTTACTCACCCCCCCCGGTTCAGCAGCCGGACGGTATAATCTGAGATTGAGAGATCCTCAGCCTGCCAGCGCCACAACGTAGCCATCTGGGTCCCGAATCCAGCATGATCGGATACCCGCGCCGGGTATCTCCGCCAGCTCTTCCAACATTTCCGCGCCGAGCGACTTCGCTCTGTCGACCGCGGCATCCACGTCCTCAAGCTCGAACCAGAGCAGCACGCCATTCCCGTACGGCGGAGTCGCCTGATTCCCGAGGAACGGGTGCTCGTGCGCGTCCCAATCGTGAAGCTGCAGCACAATCCGATCCCCATCCATGATTCGTTCATACTCGCGGCCGCCGTGGCCGCTCTGACATCCGAGCAGGCGCCGGTACCAAGCGCTGCTGGCCTCCACGTCACGAACCGCAATCAGGGGCTGTGATTGAATCATTGTTCCTCCTCCAAAGATGGGATCTGCCTTGTCTTGCTGTTGACGCTCAGACTCGTGCTGCCTCACCACGAGTCTTACCGCACAACCTGAAGAATAGCCGGTCTCGAAGAGCTGAGTCTACACGAGCCCTTGGATGCTGCCCACGCTTCGTATCAGGCACCCTGCCCCATCGAATCTCGCTTGGGGTATCATCCGAAAACCAATCGGTCACTCAGTCGCGGCTGTCCACATCGTTGCCCACGGTTGCATCGGGACAGAGAAGGGGGAATAGAGGGGTATAATGATGCTGTCGCTTCTGGTGGGCGCACCAACCGGGAACGCGGAGGCGCCGTTAGCCACAGTGATGCATGGTCTAGAAAACCATCGTGCGTTCAAGCGTACAGGGGTTCGAGTCCCACCCATTCTGTTGAACTCAGCACGAGCCTGGTGGCGTATCATAGGCGTAACGATGAAAGAGACGCTGCCGCATGCGGGGTCAATCGTCCCTGTCGCGATGCGAGTGCAGCGGCTGCGACGGCGCGGGAGGTGATCCGGCGGTTGACGGATGAAGGTTGGTATGAGGTGCTACGATCCGGCAGTCACAAGCAATTCAAACATGACCGTAAACCCGGACTTGTTACGGTTGCCATACAACGAAGCAAGGAAATCCCGCCTCGGACGCTCGCGAGCATTTACAAGCAAGCGGGCTGGAGATAGATCTAATGATCGAGTACGCAGTCATCTACGAGCGCGGTCTCGAAGGAGAGGAGAACTGGGGCGCCTATGTTCCTGATCTTCCGGGATGTGTGACGACAGGCGACACACTGGAAGAAACCCGACGTCACATTCGAGAAGCCATTGACCTCCATTTGAAGGGCATGAGAGCCGAAGGAATGCCCATCCCAGAACCATCCACGCATGTGGAACGGGTCGCTGTTGCCGCCTGACGGTCGCTCTCAAACCGGAGCGCGAGGCATAGCGTGGTGAGCGGCGGTCGGGCGAATCTCGGAACGGAGCGGCAAAGCGGATCGCGCCTTCAGGCTTTCATCACGGCTTGGCGAATGGTCTTCACCGGCAGGTAAAGCTTCATGGGATGGTCGATCAGCTCGTTAAAGCCGAATCCCAGGTAAAAGCCCTTGGCACGGTTGTCGAGCGCGTCCACGACCACGGCATAAACGGCCATTTGCTCTGCGACGGCAAGGCAGCGCTGCAGCGCATCACGAAGGAGCGCCTCCCCTACTCCCTGTCGCCTGAGCCGGACGTCGCGCGCAAGCCGACCGACGAGCGCTGCGGGAATCACGTACCTCGGCAGCCCTCTTTCCGCCAGGCTCTGGCTTTCCAAGGAGTAGCTCGATAGGGTATAGCACCCGACAATTCGGGGCGAGCCGGGCAGTTCAACAGCGACGAACGTGCGCCCGATGTCTCCGGCCTCGTTCTGACGTGCATACCTGTGAAGATAATCGTTCAGGGAAGCCTCGCCACAGTCGAACCCTGCCCTGTTATGATGAGACCGCAACGGCTCGAAGCACAGCTCCATAAGCCTTTACCTTACCATGAGGCGCTTCAGCTTTTCATTCGGCTCCGGTGGATTATCCAGCGCGGCGAGGAACTGCCGCATGCTCTCTTCTGAGAGCGCCAACCGCTGCTCGTGCTGCAGCACTTCGTCGGCACGGGCCAGCACAGCCGCCTTCACGAAATCCGTTACCGTCTGGCCGCGTATGCTCGCGGCGTCCTCAACGCGCCGCTTCATGTCCGCCGCGAGCCGTACGTGCAGATGTTCTCGCTGCTCTTTGCTGTTTACTTCCCGATCCATTCGGTCCATTTGCCCTCCTATCACAGCGCTCTGCTTCCAAAGGCCCCGCCGTATAGCCCGGAAACCAATGTCCTCACCCGCAGCGCGATTGCATGTTCGCATAACCTGGCTGCGCGTCCGTCCTGCTTATCATACCATTTGATGTTGCAGAATGCAACACGATTCGGGCCGGCACGCCGTACCTCCCGCCTAGCCCGCAACCGGCGAGTGTCACCAATCGGCGCCGGGAAACGCGGCCTTCAGTTCGCAGAGGCAATGAAGTGGCGGGCGTTTCGAGGGCTCAATTCGCGAGTCCCCTATTCCTCCGCCCCCATCGTGCCGAATATCCTCTTGCGTACCATTCCGTTTCTCGCGCCGCTGAGGCTGTTGGCGCGTCGCTATGCAACGGGATCAGGTTCTAACGCTGGAGGATGTGGACCACGTTCTCTGGGCGTCCGGCGGGCTTTTGAGGAAGCACTATCCGATCGAGAAATTAAGGTTCCATGCCACCCTTTATCGACCCCACCAGCGTCGTAATAACGCTGATAGCGCTTGCGATTGCCGTTATACTGCTTGGTTCGGTCATGGTTCCCAGTCGGCCGGACCCGAAACCGGGGCAGCGGTACATTGACAGCCACACTGGAGTACCCACTCATCGGGCAGCCATACGGCAAAACCCATCCTACGGGGTCCAACATGAGCGGGCGGCCCCAGCATTAGGCGGAACAGAGACCGCCGCACGTTTACCGTACCGGGTCCGACACGGGCTCCTCTCTCCAGCGGAAGTCTCATTCTTTGGAGCGCTGAAGCTCGCAGTTCAGGATCGGTATACGATCTGCCCCATGGTACGCCTTGCCGACCTGTTCTTCCTCGCGGACAGCAATTTCGGCAGCTTTAAGAAGATCATCGGCAAACACGCGGACTTTGTGCTTTGCGAGCCTGGCTCAATGCGCCCCGTGATCGGAATCGAGCTCGACGACTCCAGTCACCAGGCCGCGAGGAGAGTTGAGCGCGATGAGTTTGTGAATCGCGTGTTCCAGGCAGCCGGGCTTCCACTCCTCCGGATCCCCGTCCGTCAGGGCTACAATCCACCTGATCTTCAGGCGCAGATTCTGAACGCCATAGAAAACAACGCGGCAGCGAGCCGGGTTCCCAGGGCGCCCGAAATCGGCGCGAAGCCACTCTGTCCGCAGTGTGACATACCGATGAAATTGAGGACCGCACGCAGAGGCGCGAATGCGGGAGGTCAGTTCTATGGCTGCGTCAACTATCCCGACTGCCATCAGATCGTGCAGTGTCCGCAGGTGACCGCGGTGGGCGGAGATATCCCACAGAGATAGGAACAGTTCAGAGCGCGCCAGGATCGATGCCAAGCTCCCGCAGCTTCGCCCATGCCCGCTCCCGGGCTTCGCGTTCCGACTGAGCTTCCGCGCGCTGCGCTTCTGCTTCCATCCTCGCCATCTCGGCATCTATCGCCCGCGCTTCGGCCTCGGTGAGGCGCTGCTCTCCCAGCGGGTCGTACAATCGCAGCGCAGCGCCATCGGGAACCAGCCAGCTATCGAGCTCGTCACCCCAGAACCAGCCCCGGCCGTCGGGCTCCTGCTCGTACGCGACTCCATCCACGTTCTTCCACATCCGGAAGGGACGATACCCCTTCCTCCGCCGTACCGGGATCTCTGAGAGAGATCGGGGATCGTAGTAGACGTACTCGTGGACTCCCAACTCCGCGTAGCGCGCCGGCTTCTCGTCCACGTCCCGCTCCCACGTCCCCTCGGAGGCTATCTCGAACGCCACGGCTGGCGGTACCCAGCCAGGTACTGACGGCGACCAGCTCTTCGGCCACTCAGTCTGGTCTACCGGCAGAACATAACCTTTGAGCACCATCACGTCCGGAGCGAGAGGCTCTTCCCCCGGACCTTTGCGACCGCAGTACACGTTGACATTGTGCATCACAGCCCACCACTGCTCGTGAAACAGCCACGCGACCAGATGTTTCAGATAGCGGCTCAGCCAATCCTGCAGCGGGGTGTCGCCCAGCAGGTCTTCCTGGGTGGGATGGGTGTCGTAGTAGTAGTGGATCTCGGGTGTGGTTACAACTGACATGGCATGACCTCGAGCAATCACGGCCAGTTCTCTTGCGCGGACCTTACAGAGATTCTACCACATTTAGGCCTGGCCGCGAGACGCCCGTCCGCCCCCGCCGCTCTACACCTCGTTCGCGTTCCTCACCCACTTATAATCCACCCCGAGAGTTTGGAAGTGGCGCTCTCCGCAGGCGATCTTCTGGCGCTCAGTCTCACGCAAGTTGAGGAAGTCCTGGGTCCCCTTCGTCTCCCGGACAAGGTATACCCGGTCGTCGCCCTCCTTGACGATGGCCCAATCGGGATTGTACGTGCCCAGCGGCGTCTCAACGGTAAACCAGCGCGGCAGTTTCACAAAGAGACTGATGTCGGTGCGGCGGTCCAGGGTTTCCGCGAACTGCCGCTCGATTTCTGAGTCGAACTCTATGGCGTCATAGATGGAATGGTCGACGGTGAGCGTGCGGTTCAGGTAGCTCTCCAGCTCCTGCTCCTCAAAGCGCCGCATCTCGTACTCGGCGCCGGCGATTCGCTCGTACTCGATATGTTCGACCATCAACGCGTGCAGGGTGTGCCGGATCGCCGAAAGCGCCTGGTCTAAGAACTGCTGTGGGTTGCGGGGCGCGTCGGACAGCCGCCCGCTCTCTATCAGGATGCGCGCCAGCGTAATCCGGGTCAGCTCGGTTTCTCGCTGCAGGTAGCCGATAAAATCGGGAATCGGGACGTGATACTCGCTGTCCCGCGGCGTGTAGGATGCCCGCGCTTCCGCCGCAAGCCCCTCCCGCGTGGCGACCAGCTCGCCCTTTTCCACCCGAAACCGGGGCGGGGTAACCGGCGGCAGGCTGCGAAGTGTCCCCGCCGCACGTCTGACCAGGTCTTCGCTGCTGTACGACACGGCGTAACGGGTACGGTGCTTGATGCGGTCCCAGAGAGCCTGGAACTCGGGGTTGAGCTGCCATCCCTTCTTGAGGATGATGGCCTTTCGCTCACGTTTGTTTTCCACCCGGCCGGCGAAGGAAACGCCGCACTCCTGCTCGATTTCGGTCTGCAGCGCGCGGGCGAACTGATCGTAACTCTCGTTGGCGATCACGGTCAGCCGATTATAATTGGAATCCAGGCACCGCTCGCCGTTCTCTCGCACCGGCAGCCGGAGACCACGGCCGATCTCCTGGCGCTTTCTCATCTCCGATCGAGATTCGTTGAGGGTGCAGATCTGGAATACGTTGGGATTGTCCCAGCCTTCCCGCAGGGCCGAATGGCTGAAGATGAATCGCAGCGGCTCGCTCTGATACAGCAGCCGCTCTTTGTCCTTCATGATCAACTGGTACGCCTCATCGTCCGCCTTCGTGCTGCGGGCCTCGCTGCTGTCCCTGGGCTTTCCCCTGTCCTGCGCGAAGTAGCCCCCATGAACTTTCTCCACCGGCAAGGGCTGGAGCGTCTGGTAGCGAGTCATAGCAGCCAGCTCTTCATAGGCTTCCACAAA
>DASRZA010000365.1:0-5911 GCA_035686845.1 Armatimonadota bacterium
ATAATGCTACAGTAATTATTTGATGGTGTAAGCTGCACCTGAAGTCAACATAGGCAGTAGCTCTAATTCTGAACAGGAGCGCACACAATGGCGGATCAAGAACTCCGTGACCGTGCCGGCAGGCTCATTGGGAAAATCCGCGCAACCAACAGCGGTCGTCTCGAAGGCCGCAACGCGGCTGGACAACTCAAAGGAACCTACGATCCCAAGTCGGACACAACCAAGGATCATACGGGCAGGACTATCGGCAGGGGGAATCTGCTGGCCGTCCTCATCACCCAATTGTAACGCAGATGGCACGCCAAAGCATGTCATCTGCGGTGGCCGACACCCGATCGCGCGAGTCGGATTCGCTCGCTTAACGGGCGCCGATTCTCGTGAGTGGGTGACGATTGCGCGCGGTGCCGCGCCGATGAGCAAGCCCGGATCGGTCGCGGGAATTAACGACACGACATCAACCCTGGCGAGATTTCGCGTCACAGCCCACCGATTCATATCATGGACGCTGCTGTCCGGATCCCATACCACTCACCATCAATCGGCCCAGGCCAGGCCGCTCCCCCAAACCTCGGCCGATTTTTCTTCACTCAATTAACTCTCGCCGCCTCCCAAAAGCCTCCTCCCCACGCCTTGTAATTAGGAGGACCCTTCTCGCCTCCCACTTTGATTATCATCAATCCATGGCCAATCCTCTTGACACAACTACGCCCGTGAGCACCCGCTATTACTCCCGGCCCCTCTCTCTCCAGTTCCCCGCGCCGGCGGCGAAAGAGAATCCGACTCCGTGGCAGAACAGGGACCGGTCGCTTTCTCGCCCTCCAAACACCGGCTCATCCAGGACTCTCTTCTTGATCTTTTTCTCTCTTACCCTTTCTCCGCGATCTCCGCGCCCTCCGCGCTCTCTGCGTCGAATCTTTTTGACTTCGAATCTCTTTTTCTTTTCTCCGTGCCCTCTGTGCCTCTTCTGAAAATAGGGCCGCCGTACGGCGCCAGAGAGCGTCGCGGCCCGGTCGCGGCCCGATCATTTTCATTCATCGTGCTGCGCCGAAGGCTCATGATAACTCTGTGGTGTAAAGATCCCCGACACTGGCAGGATGTTTGCGCGTCGAGGGCGAATGGGTTTCGCAAGAGCGCTCGTGGCTCATACAGCCGTGCGCGCCGGCTTATCTATAATCTAACGAAAGTTCAACCGTAAAGGAGGCCTTCGATGGAGCCAATCCAGCGGATCCAGTGTGAATGGTGCCAGTCCCAGAACCCGCCGAACGCCGTAACGTGCCAGGCGTGCGGCGCGCGCCTGGATGTCAAGAACCTGGTGAGTGATTCCGGGTGGCGCGAGGCGCCGCGCCTCAAGGATATGACCGAAATCTCGTTTGGCGCCAGCACCTGCCAGATGGAAGGGGAGATTGTCCCCGTCGCCGAGGTGAATTTGGGGCAGGGGGACTCGGTCTTCTTTGAGCATCACGTTCTCCTCTGGAAGGATGACTCCGTCCGCATGGACGTGATGTCGCTGCAGGGTGGGATGAAACGGGCGCTCGCCGGAATGCCGTTTATCGTCACCATCGCCACAGGACCCGGCCGGGTGGCGTTCTCACGAGACGCCACGGGCGAATTGGTGCTTCTGCCGCTCCATCCGGGTATGGAGATGGACGTTCGAGAGCACGCCTTCCTCCTCGCCTCGCACCACATCAACTATTCCTATACCCGGATCCAGGGTCTCAGGAATATCCTGTTTGGCGGGCAGGGGATGTTTATGGATCGGTTTGTGACGACCACCACGCCAGGATTGCTCCTGCTGCATGGTTATGGCAACGTCTTTGAGCGCAAGCTGAAACCGGGCGAGAGCATCATGGTGGAACCCGGCGCCTTTCTTTACAAGGATTCCACGGTAACCATGAACGTAGAGACGCAGAAGCTCAAGACCGGCCTCTTTGGCGGCGCTGGCATCAACCTGGCGCGCATGACGGGTCCGGGTCGGCTCGGCATTCAGTCGATGTATCTCCATCATCATACGGAATGAGCGCCTCCCGCAAGATCCGCGTCCGCGCCTTTTCCGCCGGGCGAGAACGTCTGAGGCATTCAAAGCATTGATAAAGCATTAAGTAAGGAGTCACCATGAGCGTTCCAACCGCGCCCGCACGGTACCGCTGTCCCTGGTGCGGGGCCGAAACCGATCCCCATAATACAAGCTGTCCCGCGTGCGGCTCACCCGTTGATGTTCGCGCCACCGTCGCCACAGATTCCGGCTGGTACGAGCTTCCGCCAATCAAGGATATGGCAAAGCTCCAGTTCGGCCAGTCGTTTTGCCAGATCGAGGGAATGTACGTCCCGGTCGCCGATGTGGAGCTGGCTGCCGGGGACCGTGTTTATTTCACCCATCACCTGCTGCTCTGGAAAGATACGCGCGTGGTTGTCGAGGCCATGCCGCTCAAGGGCGGCTGGCAGCGGCTTTTTGCCGGGCTGCCGCTGATCATGACGCAGGCATTCGGCCCCGGGCATATCGCCTTCTCGCGGGACGAACCGGGCGAGATGATCGCAATTCCACTCCATCCGGGCCAGACGATTGACGTGCGAGAGCATGTGTTTATGGTAGCGACCGGGTCAGTGCAGTACGACTGGTTCAATACCGACATCTGGTTCCAGACACAGCAGAACTCGGACGATGGCCCCGAAACGCATTATCCCATCGGCATGTACATGGACCGGTTCCAGGCCGGTCAGCAGCCAGGACTGCTCATTCTGCATGGCGCGGGCAACGTCTTTGTGCGGACCCTGCAGCCGGGTCAAACCATCCTCATCAAGCCCACCGCGCTGCTCTACAAAGACACCGCCGTAAACATGAACCTGCACTTCGAATATCCCGGCAATACCTGGCAGTCGTGGCGGACGTGGGGAAACCGGTACCTCTGGCTCCGCGTCACCGGGCCCGGCCGCGTCGCCGTCCAATCATCCTTCACACAGATCGAAGATCCGGGATACAACCTGGCAGGCTGGCCGTACGATACGACCCAGCAGCAGTGGTAGAACGCCGAAGGAGGACGGAGGATCTCGAAAGGATGAAGGATGAAGGATGAATCAAAAGCGCGGTAATAAAAGCCGCCCCGTGCCACGTGCCCGTTTTTGGCCGGAGGGATCGCCCTACTCGTGGGAGGCGAATCCCTTCGGCGATTTACGTGGGGTGAGAACCGGGCCAATTGTAGGAGGCGAATCCCCTCGGCGATTGCCGCTCGACGGGCGGGCGGTGTCGGCGTGCAGGACCGGATGGGTCAACCCGTTCCCTGTTGATAGAACCCCATCCGGGCCGACTCCATTCCTGGTGACCGCCCCGCGCCGTCTCCTCCGTCCTCCGCCCCCGATCTCACCCACTCACCCACTCACCCTCTCACCCACGTCCGCCGGCGAGGTCTCAAACTGGAGCGTCTGGATGAACCGGGCGAGGGCAGGGTGCAGCGCTCGGTAGTGATCCAGGCCCTGCGCTCGAAAATAGAGCACCTGGATGAACTGGCCCTTGTGCGCGGCTCCATACCATTCGAAGACCTGCTCACCCTTGCTGTTCTTAAGCACCTGGCCGGCGTAGAGCTCATCAAATCCGTTGGCGTCATGTTTCACCGTGAGGGGCACTCGGCCCACCAGTTGTTCTCCAGCCGACGGTTTCTGAACGGCGTCGAAAAACTGCCGCCAGTCCGGGAACTCTCGCACCGGCATAATGAAAAGCGAGGCGCCCGGCGCCGGCGGGGTGATTGTGACACCCCGCTCGTCCTCCTTTTCCACCCAACCCGGCGGCGTGTGATAAAGAACGTCGCCGTACCGGGATGGAGCTTCTGCGGCCGCGTCCTTTGCGGCAGAGGATCCCGGAGCGGCGAACAGCCTGGTCGATGGACACCAGGCCAAAATGAGCGCGGCGCACGCGATACCCCGCAAAACTGATGTAGATGAATACATGGCATAGATCCTCGGTGCAGAGCCCGGTCGTCATAACACCCCTGCGACGACTCGGTCATGCCGTCAACGACACTGACGGGGCCATTATATCCCGTGCCCTGGCCCATCGGCAAGTACGGCCACTCTGATCGAGAACCCGCCTTCGACAAAACGCTGCCCATCCACTATAATATCAGGCGGGGAATACCCTCCGTCCTCCGTCCGCGCGTCCTTGAGGTCTACACCGGATGTCAGATAACGTGACGCTCATTGTGCAGGATCACCCTGATGACGGACGTCTGGTGGCGCGTGCGATCCGGCAGCCCGGCTGCGAGATCGACATCACCGCCGCCGCCGGTGACGTGGATCTCCTGGAATATCTGCATGCCGCTGCACGGGGCGACGGACCTCCCATTCCGCGGCTGATTCTGCTGAATCTGCCGGCGCCGCGGCGCGATGCGCTGGAGCTTATCCGGCGAATTCGTGTCGCGGCGCCTGGACGGCTCCCTCCCGTGGTCCTTCTCGTTCCCGACGCCGATGCCGAATTTCGAACCGCGGCATACAGCCTGGGCGCCAATAGCTGCGTCCGGAGACCAGTGGATCCGGCGGAGCTATCCGAGCTGGTTCGCCAGATCGGGCGGTACTGGATCACGCTAAATGTGCTTCCCGAGGGATTCATCGTGGCGTAGTCCCACGTTCGTTCTCAGACTTGCCGATCCTCACTTCGGGAATGATCCGCCGCCGGCTCTCGCTCCTCCTCGTAATCCTCCGGGCAGGTCTGGTCTACCCCCGCCCCGAGTCGCGCCGCCCGGCAGATTGGCGTCAGGATGGCGGCCGCGAGGAAGTTCACCAGCAGCGCCCAGACGGCGGCATAAACGGGCAGCGGTGACCCACCGAACGAAATCGGGAAGATCACCTTGTAATCCGCCAGCACAAACATCACGCTGCCGGTAATCATGCCCGCCGCCCAGCCGGCCAGCAGCGCCGTGCGGTGGAACCACCGGGTATAGAGGCCAACGATGACCGACGGAAACGTCTGCAGGATCCAGACTCCGCCCAGAAGCTGGAGATTGATGGCGTACTGGGTCGGGAGTCCCAGAATGAAGATAAGGGCCCCCAGCTTCACTACCAGCGAGACCATCTTCGCCATGCTGGCCTCCTGATGTTCGGAACAGTCCGGCCGGATGAATTCCCGGTAGACGTTGCGAGTGAAGAGGTTGGCCGCGGCTATCGACATGATCGCCGCCGGTACGAGCGCTCCAATCGCGACCGCAGCAAACGCGAACCCCGCAAACCAGGCCGGAAACTGGTTCAGGAAGAGGGCCGGCACGGCGAACTGCCCGTGGTACTGCTTGAAACCCAGCGCATAGGCCGGATTCGTGTTCACGTGCGCCGCAAGCGCGACATATCCGAGCAGCGCGATCAGGCCCAGCAGGAATGAGTACGCCGGAAGCAGCGCCGCGTTCCGTTTGATGACACCGCCGCTCTTGGAGCTGAGAACCCCGGTGACCACGTGCGGATAGAGAAACAGCGCAAAGGCCGAGCCGAACGCAAGCGAAGAGTAGGCGGGGAAGCTCTTCGCCCCAAGAAGCAGGCTGCCAGCAGGTTTGGAGAGAGAGAGAGCGTCTCCCGCCGCCATAAAGATGTGCCCATACCCGCCCAGTTGAATCGGGATAACGATCACCGCGGCCAGCACGGTAATATAAATCAGCATGTCCTTGACGACCGAGATCATGGCCGGCGCCCGCAGGCCGCTGGTATAGGTGTAGGCCGCCAGAATGACAAATGCGATAATGAGCGGGAGATCGCCCATAATCCCCTTGCCGTTGATTCCCATCGCCGCGATGACAACCTGGATTCCCACAAGCTGGAGCGCGATATAGGGCATGGTGGCGAGGATTCCGGTGAGGGCCACGGCAAGCGCCAGGATCCGGCTGTCGTAGCGTCCTCGCACAAAATCGGCCGGGGTAATGTAGTTATGCCGCCGCGAAAC
>DASRZA010000366.1:0-3606 GCA_035686845.1 Armatimonadota bacterium
CCCCCCGGGGTGGCCGATAACAGGGGAGATTTTGGCCGCCCGGCTAATCGGCGCCGGTCGTTTCGGTTGGGTATTCCGGCAGGTATACGACCGGGGACATCGAAACAGTTCTTCGCCGGCCCGGCGGCGACCTGTTCTGACGAGGAGGAAAACCCACTTGGTTTCAACTGCGCTTCTTGCTGCAATTCTACTGGCTGCTCCATTGAATGCTCCTCATCCGACGCCTCCTCCGCCCAGCCGGCCCGGCGTCATCGCTCCAAAATCCCCCGATGCCCCGGCTTCAACCGCTGCATCGCCTCCGCCCGCTGCATCGCCCGCTCCGTCGACATCATCTCAGTCGCCAGCCGGTTCCAAAACCGAGAAGCCGGAACCGCCTGAAAAAAAGGACGCGGTGGAGGAAGAGCAGCCCGTCGTGACGCAGCATTCGATCCGGATCAATGGCAAGCTGCTAAAGTATACCGCAACGGCGGGTATGATGCCGCTCGAAAGCGCGACCGGTGAGGTAGAAGCGAAGATGTTCTACATCGCCTATACGCTGGATAACGGTGGGAAGCCGGCCAAGCGCCCGCTTCTTTTCGCTTTTAACGGTGGACCGGGTTCCGCGGCGGTCTGGCTTCATCTTGGCGCCATTGGACCGCGCCGGGTGGCGCTGCTGCCGAACGGCGGAATGCCGCCGCCGCCCTACCATCTGACCGACAACGAATCGACGTGGCTGGATCGGGCGGACCTGGTCTTTATTGATCCCATTGGCACCGGCTACAGCGAAGCGGTCAAGCCTGCGGATTCGCAGAAGTACTGGGGCGTGCAGGGAGATATCGGATCGGTCTCCGATTTTATCCGCATGTATCTCACTCGAAACGATCGGTGGAATTCACCGCTCTTTCTGGCCGGCGAGAGCTACGGCACGTTTCGAGCCGCGGGCCTTGCCGGCGCCCTGGCCGATCAGGGGATTTCGCTGAACGGGATCGTACTGATTTCCACCGTGCTCAACTTCCGCTTTCTATCATTTGGCTCAGAAGACGACGAACCGTACGTTCTCTATCTGCCTACCTACACGGCGGCGGCCTGGTATCACAAGAAGCTGCCGGCCAGTCTTGAAGCCGAGTCGCTGAATGACGTGCTGAAGCAATCTGAAGAGTGGGCGTCCACGACGTACGCGAAAGCGCTTCAGCAAGGCGATAACCTTTCGACGACAGATCGGCAGGCGGCGCTTGACCGGCTCGCGGAGCTTACCGGGCTGCCCAAGAGTTACCTGGACGACGCGAATCTACGCGTGAACGACAACCGGTTCCGCAAAGAGCTGCTGCGCGATCAAAAGCGTACGCTCGGCCGGTACGACAGCCGGTTTACCGGAATTGATCCCGACGCCGCCGGGGAGTACGAAACCTACGACCCAAGCGAGGCGACCGTGCTGCCGGTGTTCACGATGACGTTCAACAACTATGTGCGCACCGAGCTGGGGTACAAGACCGACCGGGAGTACAAAGTTCTGGCGGGCGTACCCTGGGATTTCGGTCAGCGCCGCGGGTACCCCGAATCCGCCAGTGACCTTCGGCGGGCGCTGGCCAAAAACCCGTATCTCAAGGTGTTCGTCGCCATGGGTGATTATGACATGGCGACACCCTATTATTCGGTGGAGTACACTTTGAGCCACATGGATCTGGCGCCATCAATGCAAGCGCGTATTTCCACCGGCCATTACGAATCCGGTCACATGATCTATATCGATACTCCTTCCCGAAAGAAGCTGAAGAGCGATGTCGCAGCGTTTATGAAGAACGCGGGAGGGTGAGGAGGACGGAGGACGAAGGAAAAACCCACCGCCGAGACGCGGAGATCCGCGGAGAGCTGCAGAGGAAAAGGAGAGAGAAATCAAAGGATGAAGGATGAGTCGAAAGCGCCGGAGTTACAGCCGCTTCTTCCCGGTTCGGCAATCGCTCGGGGACACGTCAAAAATCCGAGCATAGGCGCCTCTTCCCGTCTGGGAGGCCGGTAGAGAGGTCGGCGACGTGCGAGCGGCTCCAGAACCCGTTGAAATGGGTCTCTCGGCGAAGGTATGCGCACCTCCGTGGGCAATCACCCGGCATTGTGCAGTTCACCGCGGCGTCTCCCGCGCCCGGCAGCCCCCCAGCCCCCAATAATGGGGGAGCGCCCGTCCGGTAGGTTCTGGCAGCCCCCAGCCCCCAATAATGGGGGAGCGCCCGCCCGGTAGGTTCTGGCAGCCCCCAGCCCCCCATAAAGGGGGAGTGCCCGTCCGGTAATCTCCTCGTGCTCGGTGAAGAACCGCCCACGGAGGTGGGCATGATCTCACCCAGCGGCCGACCTCGGTCGGCGCGACGGTGGCGGCAGAAGCGGATGAAATGGATCTCTGAGCGATTGAATGCACATCCGCGTGGGTAATCGCGGCCGTCTTCTATGTTTCGCCGCGCTGTTTCCCGCGCCCCACCCCTACGCCGTCTCCTCCGTCCTCCGTCCCACCGTCCGCGCCTTCCTTCACGGCAGCCGGATGAGGGCGAGGTTTCGCAGTCGGAGGGTAATCTGATCGCGGGTGGTGTTGCAGCCGAATAAAAGCGCCGCGATCTGATCGGTGTCGAGTTTGCCATCGGGATCGGGGGGCGCAAAGCCGCCGGGCGCCAGCTCGTTGAACGGTACGACAACGCGCTTCCAGTGAGTGATGGCCGGGTAGCCGGCGTTAGTGTAATAGGCGGCGCCGCCTGGCTCATGGAGCATGAGTCTGATCCGGGCGCCGGGATCGTCCACGCTCGCGGCGTATTCAAACGCAACGGCATCGAAGCGCCGCCAGTTCTGCGGATGCGGAAACTGAAGCATCGGATAGGCCCACCGATCGCCAGGACCGGTGAACGCGATATTGAACACTTCCGATCCACCGCCCGCGTCACGATGGCTCACGGTTCCGTTGGAGGAGATGTTGTCTCTCCACCCTCCCGCCGCCGCGGCGTCGATCGGTTTCTCGGCAGCCGGCCGGATGGTCGCCGGGTCGATTTCCAGGTCAAGAGCTACGGGCGACGCAGGCGCTGTCTTTCCAGTCGGATAGACGGCTCCGGTGAGCTCGAAGCGTCCGAGGCCAACCCCCGCCGGGGGCGTGAGACTCGCGCTGAACGTGAGACGGCACATTGGAGTAAAATGGCCGCTCCAACGGGCCGGCTGAAGCGTCCAGCCGGCTGGCGCGGACAGCCGCACGTCGCCATCCTGCGTCCGCTTCCCGAAGTTGTACACCTCGATTCGAATCGGGACCGGTTGGCCGGCCTTAAGCTGATACGCCTCCGCGTTCTTGGCGAACGTGTCATCGGGTGGGCGCACGCGCAGCACCACGCCGCCCGCGGGTTTTCGCGGACCCGGCCCGCTGGCGCTCCGCTGGAGACGGTCACGCATCACGGGAAGCTTCGAATTCCGCGGCAGCAGCACGTAAATTGGCGATGGGCCGACGGTAAAAGAAAGCTGGCTGCTCGGCGTCGACGGGGGTGTGATTGAGGCGCCAACACAGTTGAACAACCGGGCGCGGGCGGTGTTGACGGGGATGTTAACCGTCAGGGCGCCGCCATTCGACCAGACGACCAACGTCCGGCCAGCGCGAGAATCGAAGAG
>DASRZA010000367.1:0-11476 GCA_035686845.1 Armatimonadota bacterium
GAGCCGAATCCCTTCGGCGATTGTTGTAGGAGCCGAATCCCTTCGGCGATTGACGTAGGAGCCGAATCTTTTCGGCGATTGACGGAAAGCTGAAGCAGGAACTTATGAGGCTCGTTCGCTCCCGTCTTGTCTTGATTGGAGCAGCGGGCCTTTTACTGCTGATAGTCCTCCGGCTCTTATCCCACACCCGGACAGCAACTTCACGCCAGGCGTCAAATAAGACCGAATCCGGCGGTTTGCGCCTCCCTCGCATGGATCTTTATATCCATGGCAAAGACCGCGAATGGACCCTCACGGCCGTTAATGTAACGGCTTCGGCGGATCAGCGTTTCTTTCACTGCAGCGGCATTCGAGACGGGAAATTCTTTCAGGCCGGCAAAGTGGCGGCGCACTTCACGGCCGGCGCCGCCGTCTTCGACCAGTCTGCGCAAAACCTGGATCTCACCGGGCCAATCCACGTAGATGGCGTGGATGACGTCCATCTGGTGTGTGGATCGCTCCACTACGCCTACGGCAGCGGCCATCTCACCGCCATCGGACCTCTCTCCATAACCACTCCCGAGAGCCGGTTTACCGCGGGCTACCTGAAGGCAGACCTGGGATTGAATGAGCTGCAATTCGAGTCAACAGCCCGGCAGCCGGTGCTGCTGACCGCGCGATTGGGAGCGCAAGACTCACTTTAAGGGTCTACTTGAGAGGAAAACCCAACGCGTGCCGCCAACACAGCAGCACGCGTGAACGATGGAGAGCGTACTCCTTTCAGTGGTTGAGGGATGGCGATTCGTGAGACTAAAATTAATACCCGATAAGATGAGCCTTGTGGGAACGGTAGGTGTCGGAATTGCCCTGGCGTTGAACGCGCGCCCGTGCTTTTCGGCCCCGCATGCCCCGATATCCAGCGCCGCCAAGTCCCCCGCTAAGGTCGAGGCCGCCAAAACCGACGCCGTGAGCGCGCCAGCCAAGCAGAGGCCGTTCAATATGACATTCCTCGGGGGAATGTCCACCTCGCCAAAGGACTCGAATGTCCTTATTATGCGAGGATTACCCGGCCGCCCCGGAATATGGAAGAGCGAGGATACGACGGCGACGATGATGGAATTCGCATGGAACACCAAAACGCACGTTGGTGTGGCGACCGGAGACCCGCGCCTGGAAGATCCCCACAATACCATGACGGCGGATAAGATTACGATCGAGGACCATGGCACGCCGGCGCAGCGCAGGGCCATTCTGGATGGGCACGTTCAGGTAATCCATCACCCGGACAGCAAGACGGATCCAAACGACCAGGCTGAATTTGGTGAGATATTTACTCACGATATCACGATGACCTGCGATCACGCGGAGTACTATTACCGGCTCAAAACCGGCTCTGCGACCGGTCATCTTCTCATGGTTGGCCAGGACAAGCAGAACAGCAAAACAGTGCGGGCTGATCTCACAGCTAACCGGCTGGAGTTTGAGGAGAAGAACAACCTCTACCGCGCGGTTGGGAACGTGCTCATCCACGATGGTCAGACGACCGCGACCACTCCGGAACTCGACGCGGTCTCAGTCACGAAGGATGGTAAGCGACAGGTCCAGTCGATCACAATGGCTGGCCCCTTCGAATCGACCGGCCTTTTTGACGACTCGGACACAAGCGATACATCCACCTCCACTGGCGCGGCGCCCACGCCTGCCGCCGCAGGTAGCGCCAAACCCGGCAGCCCACCCACCGCGCCTGCCAAAAGCGGCACTAAACCGGCGGCTCCCGCCTCAACCGGAGGCGGCGCGACTCCGGCGGCTCCCGCCTCGGCCGGAGGCGGCGCGACTCCGGCGGCGCCGGGCGCGCCAGCGCCCGCGATACCCCCGACGGCGAGCGCCGGATCTGCGACGAAGGTGGCCGCTAAAGGAACCGGAGGGCCGTGAAGCACGCCTGCTGCGCGGCGCTCATTGCAATGGTCGCGGCCGCTCTGTGGATGATCCCACTGATACGACCCGGAGGGGCTGCTCCCCCTCCGCCGCCGATGGTCGTCGGCGGGCCGTTCCAACGGGTGGTCTACAATTTCGGAACGCATACGTCAATCGCCACACCCGGGCTGCTGCGAGAAGGTCCCTTGGTATTCAAGGCGCCGTCCATTCAGTACAACGACGTAACGCATATCGGTTGGGCTGATGGCGCCTGCTCCATCACGGACGGGACAGAGACCGCGACCTCCAATCACGCGCTTGCGGACTTCGCTCGCCGCATCATTACTCTGGGCGGCGCCGTGCATATCACATTTCAGTTGGTCCGGAAAGGCCAGTCGCCGGCTTCTGTTGTCCTCAACTGCCCCAGCGTGACTTACCAATCCTCAAATGGCACAGCCCGGTGCGATGGGGGAATTTCAGGTACAATCTCAGGTATTCAAGAGCTGCCCGGCGCGACGATTGCACGACTGGCGCCCGGGCCGAAGGGGCAGGCGCCGGCCCCATCGGGCCCGGCGAGCGTTCAGGCTGCGGTTGTCACCTATGATTCGCACTCCCGGCTTCTTGAAGCATCCGGCTGGGTAGTACTTTCGCAAGGGGGATCGGTCATCAAGGCGCAGGGGCTGACGTTTGACTTGAATCGGAACACGCTCAGGATGGTTGGCTCAGTCGGCTATAGTGATTCTGCGGGTCGACAGTTAACCGGCAGCCAGGCCATTGAGGATCTCGAGCGCAAGTCAGTGTTGGTGATTGGTCCGGTAACGTATACGGATCGGCAGAAAAACCGGATCCAGGCTGCGTCCGCAACCCTTGACCAGGGTTCACAGGTGGCGAGTTTCACCGGCGGTGTGCGATACACCAACGCCGATGGCTTCGTGGTTCAAACGCCGTGGGCGAGCATTCAATCACTACCGAATTCCGCTCAGCGAATCCAGACCGGACCGCTTAGGATGCAGGGCGCGGCAGGGGTTTAGGACTTAGGAAATCTGAGGGATGAAGGATCAACGATCAAGGATGAATCCAAACGCTGGAGTTATCGGCGCCCGGCGGACCTGGCGCCTCGGACCTGTCGCCCTTCCCGAAGCCGGAAGCGGGGCCGTACCTCGCGCCCCGCGCCTCGCGCCTGTTTCAGGAGATATTTAGTGCTCAAAGGTATATTTCAGAGGATTGATCAGCTCCTCTCCAGCAAGCGCGGTATTGACGACGAGCTCTTTGAGGAGCTTGAGGAGCTCTTGATCCAGGGCGACTGCAGCGTTCATACGACGATTCGGATTCTGCATGACCTCCGTGAGTCGGTAAAATTCGCTGAACTGAAAACAGCGGACCAGACCCGGCGTTTCCTCCAGGAGGACCTGGTTCGAATGTTAGAGACCGATCACCAGGGCCTCGCCATCGCCGCGTCCGGTCCCACGGTATACTTGATGGTCGGTGTGAACGGAACTGGCAAGACGACCACGCTCGGTAAACTCGCCTATAAGCTTCGCCGGAAGGGCAAGAAAGTATTGATGGCCGCCGCCGATACCTTTCGCGCCGCAGCCATTGAACAGCTTGAGCTCTGGAGTCAGCGGGCGTCCTGTGATATCATCAAGCACAAGGAAGGGGCCGATCCCGCGGCCGTAGTCTTCGACGCAATACAGGCGGCTAAGGCTCGCGGGACCGATTACGTTCTGGTGGATACCGCCGGTCGGCTGCACAACAAGGCGCACCTGATGCAGGAGTTGATGAAGGTTAACCGGGTCGTGCTGCGGGAGTTAGGCCGCGCTGCAGATGAATCGTTGATGGTGCTCGACGCTACCACCGGTCAGAACGGCGTCAGCCAGGCGAGAGTGTTCCGGGATGCGGTACAGATCACCGGATTGGCCGTAACGAAATTGGATGGCACCGCCCGGGGCGGGATCGTGGTGACCATCCGGGAAGAGCTCGACCTCCCGATCAAACTCGTTGGCACCGGCGAAAAGATTGATCAACTCGAAGAATTTCATCCAAAGGAGTACGTCCGGTCGCTGTTCGGCTAAGGGAGGACGAAGGACGGAGGACGAAGGACGAAGGGCGAAGGACGAAGGACGAAGGACGAAGGACGAAGGACGAAGGACGAAGATACGGCGCTCGCGGTACGAGGCGCGCAGTGGCGCGGGCCCCTGTACCTCGGTGGTGAAATGAACGTCCGCGACTTTTGAAAACTTCACTGAATGGATAAGATAGACTTCGACAAATACGTTCGCGCTTGAGTGAAGGAGCCGCCTATGTCGAAGTTTATGTTTGCCACCGGAATCGAGAATAGCTACCCAACCGTCGCGGGCGGGAAGCGCGTGGATGAGATGGAGAAGTGCGGCCACTACAAGTGTTGGAAAGAAGACTTTCAGTTGGTGAAAGAGATGGGGATCCAGTACCTGCGATACGGCCCACCCTATTTCAAGACCCACACCGGCCCCGGAAAGTATGACTGGTCGTTCGCCGACGAAACATTCAACGAGCTGAAACGGCTCGGAATTGTGCCGATCGCGGATCTCTGTCATTTTGGTGTTCCGGATTGGATTGGCAATTTTCAGAACACCGACTGGCCGGGATACTTTAAGGAATATGCCCGGGCGTTCGCCCGTCGATACCCGTGGATTTATCTCTATACGCCGGTGAACGAGGTGTTCGTTTGCGCCAGTTTCTCTGGCGAACGCGGGTGGTGGAATGAACGTCTCAAGACCGACCGCGGTTTTGTCACCGCTCTGAAGAATCTCTGTCGATCCACAGTCCTCGGAATGGAGGCGATTCTCAGCGTCAACGATCTCTGCTATTTCGTTCAGAGTGAATCGTCTGAGTACTATCACCCAAGCCATCCCGATGTAACGAAGCGAGCGGAGTTCTTTAACGAGAAGCGATTCTTAAGCCTGGATCTGATCTACTCGAACGAAGTCACGGCGGCGATGTACCAGTATCTCACCGATAACGGCATGTCCCGCGAGGAATATGCGTTTTTTCAGGGACATGGCCTGAAGCCGTACTGCATTATGGGAACGGACTATTACATCACCAATGAGCACATTGTGAATGAGGACGGCAGCGTTGCGCCCTCCGGCGAGATCTTCGGCTATTACGTGATCACGCGTCAGTATTACGAGCGGTACGGGCTTCCGGTTATGCACACGGAGACTAATATCACCGAAGATCGATCGCTTCAATGGCTCTATAAGGAATGGTGCAACATGCTGCGGCTCAAAGAGGATGGCGTGCCGATTGTTGGCTTTACCTGGTACAGTCTGACAGATCAGGTGGATTGGGATTCCGTTCTTCAGGATGATGCGGGCCACGTGAATCCCCTCGGACTGTATGATCTCGAGCGGAAGCCGAGGCCGGTAAGCGGCGCGTACAAGGGTCTGATTCACGAATGGCGTGAGATACTGCCTACGCAGAGCACGTGCCTGGGACTGCAGCGCTAGTCGCCATCAACCAGCAGCCTCCGGGGTGGTTTGGGGCGCGTCTTCGCGAAGCCTTTGTGAGTAGAATGAGGCCGATTCCCGACCCGACGCGCACTCCCTCGCGAACTTGATGAGATGGTGGCCGATCAGCCCCATGTGGATGACATACTCGATCTCACCCTTACGCAGCGCCGGCAGCGCCGTTTTCCAGAAGAGACGCCGGTAATCGCTCAAAACTCCCTCGTAGAAGAGAATCCTGGCCAGCGCTGACGAGCCTTTGATCAACCGGGGAAGGGTCGCCCGCCCCTTTGACGGAATTGGCAGCCGATTGGGATAGGTGTGGATCCGGTTATAGTCAAAACGCTGATAGAGGGCTTCCGGTTCGTAGGCCCTTGAGATGCATTCGCGCCAGTGACCGACAACCTCGTCGTACGGCATATTGAACCGGACGTTCGATTCGAGTGAATCCGCATCAATGATAATCCGACCCTCAGTCTCTAACCGGCGCCAGAGCGGGGTTCGAGGCAGCGCCATCAGGAGATTGATGGTAAGCATCGGAATATTGGCTTGGTTGACGAACTCCAGGATCTGGCGGGGAGTGCCGGGCGTATCGGTATCCAACCCCATGATGATCCCGGAGACCACCTCCATGCCATGACGATTCAGTATTTCAATCGCGTCCATGATTGGAATGCTCAGATTTTGCTTTTTGGCGATGGCGTTGAGGGCGTTGGTGTCGGGTGTTTCGATGCCGCAAAAAACGGTGCAAAAATACGCCTCTCGCATGAGTTCCAGCAGCTTCGGGTTCTGCGCAATGTTGAGCGTCGCCTCGCAAGCGAACTGCACAGGATATTGGCGCCGCTTCTGCCACTCTACCAGGTGCGGGAGAAGCTCCAGCGCCGCCTTCCGGTTGCCCACAAAATTATCATCCACGAAGTAGACGGCCGAAACCGGGCCTGCGGCGAGCATGGCGTCGAGCTCGCCTGTTACCTGTTCGGCAGTCTTGAGCCGGGGACTATTGCCGTAGAGAGCGGGAATATCACAAAACTCGCAGTGGTAAGGACATCCGCTTGAGAACTGAATACTCGCGAGAAAGTAATCTGCGAGGTTGATAAGGTGGTACGCCGGCCGTGGAAAACGGGGCAGCGGGAGACGATCCCGTGTTTCGAACCGGACCTGGTTCTCGGGGCGAGAACTGTTCTCATCAAGATAGGCGATGAGCTGGTTGGTGGCGTCTCCCATCTCGCCAAGGTGCAGTATGTCGAAGTCCGGATAGTACTCCGGGCAGCCGGAAACCGAGGGGCCCCCCAATACCGTAGTTTTGCCCTGGCGATGCGCCGCGTCATTGATGGCGTTGATCTGATTGCGCTGGATATGCATCCCGCTCACCATCACGGCGTCAGCCCAGCGATAATCGGCCGTTGAGGCCGGGTGAGAGTTCTCATCGCGGAACCGCACCTCCCACTCCGCGGGGAGATATGCCGCGATGAGCAGAAGCCCCTGCGGCGGCATGAAGGCCCGCACGCCCTTCATCAACGGATAAGCATGATGGAGGGTCCCAAACGACCGGCTGTACCGTGGAAAGACGGCTAAGATCCGCCGTCGACGTTGGGGAACGTAAGGTGTTCTACCGCTTGAATTATCCATATAAGGCAGCGCTCGGCCCGGCCGATCCCGCGGGGAGGTCGTCTGCGTTCGCGAAGACGCTCTGTTCGGGCTTAGAACGTCCACTTTCTCAGCCGTCGCTCGACTCGGATGGCTGCTGATTACGTTCTACCGCCGGCAGCGATTAACCGAATGCCAGGGGTAATCACGCTCTCAACTAGTTTACCATGCCAT
Source organism: Armatimonadota bacterium (assembly GCA_035686845.1). GTDB lineage: Bacteria > Armatimonadota > DASRZA01 > DASRZA01 > DASRZA01 > DASRZA01. The sequence continues at coordinate 7,200 of DASRZA010000367.1, forward strand.
ACATGGGATTAAACAGAAGCATCCAACCCGAAGCGGATTACGGCATCGGGTGTCACGGCGCCGACGGGCGCTGCCGCAATCCGATCCGCGTCCTCAATCAGCAGAAGGAGAAGCCCTTCGATCGGAGACGTGAGCGCCATCTCGACAAAGGCGTCGAAGCAGGCGCGAGGGGCGGGACGGCGGTCGGCGCCCGGGGGCGGAGTCGCTGGGAGCCGATGGCCATCGCGTCCGACGATCCACCACCGGCCGGCGTCGTACTGAACCAGCGGCCGCGATAGGAAAAGGGGGAATACCACGGGAGGGAACGGCCGTTTCTTCCGGTCCAGAAAGCGCCGCTGCAGCGAGCCAATGTCTTCCGGCGCGCCATCGAGCGATCCTACTATCATCTCGTGCGGCGGCGCCGGCTCAGATCCGGCATTCAGCAGCTTTATCCGGTGTGGAGTATCTCCGGGAAAGATACCAACTCTTTCGTAAATCCGCGGATCCGGGCGCTGCGGCTTGAGGGAATCGTCGATTTTGAAGCGAATATTGAGGGGGATAATCTTCAATTCGCAGAAGATTTCACCGCCGCGAGCGAGGAAGTAGGAGCTGTCCACCCGGAAGCCCTCTTCCAACCGGGCCGATTCCCACGCCATTTCGACAAGCAGCACGCCCTCATGAAGTTCCAGATCCGCGTCACGCCAGGTCTTGCCGGCGAGATCCTCAATTTCATGGGTTTCCGAGGTGGGGTCATCCATCAGCGCCCGGAGCTTACGGCTGGCGAACTGGAGCTGGGCGAGCCGGTTGGTCATCACTTCGGCGGTAACGTCGCCCTCCCGAATTCCAGTTGCGAAGCGCGCGTGCAGCGCGGAGACTTCTGCCGCAAACCGGCGCAGCTTGTGTGATTCCAGGTTTCTTCGGAACTCCGCCAACCGTTCCAGCACCTGCGGGGTCACGGTTAACAGGCCGCGGCTGCAAAAATCCTCCACGGTCGCATCACACAGATCCAGGCCGGCGCGTCGGGTCGAGGAGAGACTGTTTTCCTTCCGGCTCATGGCGGCCAAACCGGCGCCCAGAGGCTGGCCAGCAGCGGGGCAAGGTCATCCGGGGACGCGACGAACGAGGGGGTTCCAATAGCGGCGATCCGGCTCGCCATCGCCTCATCGTAGTCGGCGCGGCCCTCGGGGTTGATGGCAGGGATGCAAGCTGTCCTGCAGCGACTGTCGTTCAGCGCGGCCAGGCGCGCCACCAGACTGTCGGCGTCGCCGCCTTCATAGAGATCTGAGATCAAAACAATCAGGGAGCGCGCCGGGTTTTGCGCCAGTCGGCTCGCGTACTCTACAGCGCGATCGATGTCCGTGCCCCCGCCAATCTGCGCGCCCATCAGAAGGTCAACCGGATCGGTCATCTGGTCTGTCATGTCAACGACCTCCGAACCGAACAGAAGCATGTGACTCCGGATCGCATGCACCGACGCCAGCGCGGCGCCGGCAATGACCGCGTGAATGACCGATTCCGCCATCGATCCACTCTGATCCACCAGGAGTATCACTTGCCAGTCGCCAGCCGCCTCGTCTCCACCGCGAAAGTAGAACCGCTCGGGAATGATCTGGCGCCGAACCGTGTCATAGTGGCGGAGATTGCGGGTGACAGTGCGCGGCCAGTCCATCGAACGATAAGACCCATGAAGACGGGTACGGCGGCGAATGCCCTGCCTCACGGCGCTCACCACGCGATGTTGGATTCGCTCCTGAAGTTTTTGCACTAACCGGCGGACGATCTCGCGGATCGCTTCCCGCGCCGCCGGTGGAACATGATCCTTAAGCGCGAGGAGCGAAGCCACCACCCGTGGATCCGGATCAAGGGACTTTAGCGTCTCGGGTTCTAATAAAAGCTGCGTAAGCCCCCGCTTCTCCAGCGCGTCCCGAATCAGGAGGGTCACGGTATCCGCCGAAAACGCGGTCCGGATCAGATCCAGCCAGCGAGGAATATAGGCGGTCGGGGCGGAAAGATCGGCACGGCCTGAACCGGTGACGCGAGGCGCATAGACAAATTCGAGCGCCTCGTCCAACTCCTGGCGCTGCTGCAGATCATCCCCTCCAGCCCCATCCGCATTCAGCGCAAGCCGGACGTCGGCGCGCTCCGCGTCCTTGCCGAGAATGAGCCGCCAGCGCAGCGGCGGGGATGAATTGGTTGTGAGGGCTTCGGTCATGAGAAATTGGGTTGTTCGTGAAGCAGCAGCCAATGCTATCATAGCTGATTATAGGCGTGGGGCGCAGGGTACCGGGATAGTGACGCCGGACACAGGCAGGGACGCCTGCGCCACCGTTATCATGATGGTGGCGCAGGCCTCCGCGCCTGTGCAACGCCGCGCGCGGGGCGCAGGTCGCGCGGACGTGTCATCCTGAGAAATGTCGAGCGCGGGACGGGAGAGAGAGGCGGAACTTTTGATGGCAACCGGGCAAACACTGGTCATACGGGGTGGCGCGGCGGTTATGCCGGCCGGGATTATTGAAGAGAGCGTCATCGTCGTCTCGGATGGCCGAATTGAGGCCGTAGGGCCGGCCGCTGGCGCCGAGATTCCGCCCGGCGCCGCGCTATTGGACGCAGCCGGGTGTTCGGTGCTGCCCGGTTTCATCGATACCCATGTGCATGGCGGCCATGGCGACGACGTAATGAGCGCTGACCCACAGGCAATTCTCCGGATGGCGAAGCGCTTCTGTCGCTACGGCGTGACCGGCTTTCTTCCTACCACTATCGCCGCCGGGCATGAAGAAACGCTCTCGATGATACGAGCGTGCGTCGAAGCGGCTCAGGAGCAGCGCGCCGACGCGGCGCGAATCCTTGGAATCCACCTGGAAGGACCCTACATAAACCTGGCAAAGAAGGGCGCACAGCCGGCGGAGGGAATTCGTAACCCGGATCTCGCCGAATGCCGGGAATACCTGGCGGCTGGCCGGGGGAGGGTGCGGATGATGACGCTCGCTCCGGAGCTTCCAGGGGCCGAGGATCTGATTCGCCTTCTCGTGGATCATAACGTGGTGGTCTCGATGGGGCATACGGCCGCCGATTATGACACGGCCGAGCGAGCGATCCGGCTGGGCGCGTCCCACGCTACGCATCTCTTCAACCAGATGCCGCCGCTGCATCACCGGACGCCGAATCTCACCGCCGCCTGCCTCGTCAATCCCAGCGTGATCGCCGAACTGATCACGGATGGGGTCCATCTGCGGCCCGAAATAGTGCAGATTGCGGTTCGCTGCAAGGGCCGCGAGGGAGTGGCGCTGATTACCGACGCCATCAAGGCGCAGGGGATGCCGGATGGTGAATACAGCCTGGGACCGTACGCGGTGCAGGTTGCCGGCGGACGTTGTACCCTCGCCAATGGCACGCTTGCCGGAAGCGTCCATCGGATGGACCGAGCGCTGACGAACACCATGCTCTTCAGTGGTCTTTCGCTTGAAGACGTCTCGTATATGGCGTCCGGCGTCCCCGCGCTGACCGCCGGCGCCATTGCTCGCACCGGCTCGCTCGTGCCCGGCAAAGACGCGGATCTGGTGGCCATTCGCGACGGCGAAGTGGAATGGACCATGGTAGGAGGCGAAATCGTCTGCGATGCTGAATGACCCGCAGCGCGAACCGGTTCCGGGCGCTACAGCCGCCTCGGGCGCCGGAGGCGATCCGCGGACGCGGCTCGCTTCGGAGAGGACACTGTTAGCCTGGGTACGGACCTCGTTGGCCATGATGGGATTTGGCTTCGTTGTCGCCAAGTTTGGCCTGTTTCTGCGTGAGCTGGCGCAGGTCACTCACTCCCCGCTTCCTCATTCCACGGGCGTCTCCCTCGGCATCGGTATGGCGCTCGTGACCCTGGGAGTGTTGGTGGATGTTGGGGCGGCCATGCAGCATCTCCGTTTTCTGCGGCGTCTGGAGAGCGGCGAGCCGTATCAGCCTCCGGAGCGCTCCCTGGCGGTTATCGTAGCGCTCACGCTGGCGGTGCTGGGCGCCGGTATTGGCGGATACCTTCTGTTCCGCAGATGATTTCGAATGAGAGAGTGCGCCATGTGCATCTGCCTCGCAGAGCAGACGTTCGATCGCTGGTCAGGCTCGTATGACCGTCTTCTATGGCCGTTCGACCGCCTGTTTCTGGACCGATGGCGCCAGCGGCTCTGGTCGGGCATCCCGGCCGGGCGAATTCTGGAGGTAGGTGTAGGTACCGGCGCCAGCTTCCCGTGGTACCCTGCTGGGTCTTCGGTCACGGGCATTGATGTGAGCCGGGGCATGTTGGACGTCGCATTCCG
>DASRZA010000368.1:0-9696 GCA_035686845.1 Armatimonadota bacterium
ATTCCGTAAGCACGGAACCGGGGCCTTTGTTATACCGCACCGCGCCGCCCTTGTCCCCCAGGATGAGGGCCAGCACGGCCACGTACCACAGCGTCATCCGCAGTCGGGGCGTGCCCCATCGGGGGAGATGCCGGCCGGGAGGGTGAGCGAATCCTTGCACATTGCCTCCAGTTTCCTGACAAGTTTACAGGAGGTTGTAAGCTGCTCGGCCAGTCCGATGATGATGCCCTCAGGGCCACGGAGGAAGCAGAGCCGGTAGATGTCCTCGTACTGCGCGATCTCGCCGACGAGTTTGGCGCCATGGCTCCGCAGGCGGGCAACGACGTCGTCGCTGTCGCGCTTTCCGGCTCGGTTATGACCGCCGGCGGCGTACTTTGTGGATCAGGTGGACGGAGTGACCGCTCGATGTAGGAGCAGGCGTCAGCCGGAATTGGGCCGCCGGTGACGTAAAACGATTATTGTAGTAGTCGAGAGCAGCAGCTCGCAATCCCTTTAATCACCGCCATGGGTTCATGACGTTGACGCCGGTATCCCGGAAGTCGGACTCGTTTCGCGTGACCAGGCTATAGCGATGGTGGATCGCCTGTGCGGCAATCAACGAATCCATCGCCGAAAGCGGGCGTCCCTCACTGATAAGCCGCGCAACCATCGAACCCCACGCCATCATCACTCCAACGTCGATGGGCACTATCCGATCGGCAAACCTCACCAGCAGATCCTCGGTCAGCCAGGCTCGAAGGCGGTCCCGTTTTGCCGATTCCGGAAGCCGTTCAATCCCCCTGTGAATCTCGCCGATGGTAATGACGCTAAGATAGATGGCGGTCTGATCCAGCGCCTCAATCCACGTCAATACGGCGGGATCGGGTTGACGGGCCACCAACTCGGAGATAACGTTGGTATCAAGCAGATACCTCACAGCGCCGTTTCCGCCCGAATCGGACTCTGGTCACGAGACATGTCGAGGTCCTCACCGACCAGCGGCGAATTGCGGAAGAACTCGGTGATCGACCTGGCGCCAAGCGCCATCTTGCGATAGTCTGCGACGGAGAGCAAGACAGCGGTTTCGATTCCGCGCCGTGTGATCACTTGCGGCCCGCGCTCGATGGCTTCATTCACCAGTTCGCTGAATCGGTTCTTTGCTTCCTGAAGTTGCCACGTTTGACTCATCCCAATTCCTCCACATGTCTAGCCTGTCTGGATTATATGGCGGCACCCAGAAGTTGTCAAGTGCGGCTTCCAACGTCATCGTCGGTGGCGCCGGCCGGTATGGCGGGCGAATCCTTGTAAGCTGCCGCCTGTTTCCGATGGCGCAATTATCCTGGCCCGGCCGTACGGTCCGTCGGAAAAACTGCGGTCATCCCGCGCGGGCTCTATGGCCGGCCGGACTATCCTCCTCCGATTCGGGCGCCCGGAGCACGTACCCCTGCCCGTAGACTGTGTGAATCAGGCGGATGGCGCGGCCGTCGTCCACCTTCTGGCGGAGCTGCCGGATGCGGACAGAGATCGTGTTCGAATAACTCTCGTCGTCGTTCCAGACCCGCTCCTGGATATACTCCCGCTCCGGGGTCAGCGCCAGCGCCTCGACGCCGTCGCGCGCCCAATCGACGGTGTAGTGCGCCTCCTCCAGACTCTCCCGGGTCCGACAGGCGATCGCCGCTTCATCTTCGACGAGTAATAGACGCATCCATTTTCCCCGCTGTTATCCCCCCTGGCCCGGCATCATCTTGACGCCTGGTCTGGGTGGCGTATGGACCCGGCTGGCGGTCTTCGGGACTGTACCAGACCGCCGGATTCCGGAGATACGGCTTCAGGAGCGCGGAAAGATCGCCCCCTTCCACATTCCAGTAGAACTCCTTCTATCCGAGCCAGATCGGCCATCGCGGCCCGCGCTGCCCACGGCAAGGTACCGAGAGAGCCGAACCGCCGACCTCACTGTATCCGTGGAAAATGACGGAAAAGTGACCAGACGCCGCCCATTTTCGGGGGTGTTTCTTCCGGTCACCAGCGAGAGGTCGAGCGCACTTCAATGCATCCGCCCCGCACGGCATCGCTTATCCGTGAAGTCGCGAGGGTGCTGCCGGCGCCCGAGAACCTTAGCGTCGAACGACTCGTGAGAGACGGTGTGGCCCTATTTGTGATTCGCTCTGATGGCTTGCCGAGCGGGTGCGGCGGGCTGAAGCTCCTCGGATCCGGCCTGTCCGCCTGGCCGGAGTCCGTCGAGCACCAGCGTCGAGAGACCTTCGGAGGACGCGCATATGGGCGCGCCTAATCCCGCCGGTCCGGACCCGAGGACGATGACATCATATGTTTTCTCAGGGAGACGGTGAAGTACGCCGATGCTTTCCGCCAGTTGCGTCAAGCCGGGAGAACGCATAAGCAGCCTCTTTCCACAGGTGATCATCGGATAGTGGAGGTCATCGCAACCGATTTCTCGTATTCGCGTGGCGTTTTCTTCCTCCGCATTGTTCATCCAATGATGCGGCACGTCCTTACGATAGAGGAATTCGACGGTGTCCAGGGTTCGCTTGTCGTCCTTAGCCCCGTTTACACGTAGCCCCTGGAAATCCGTCGCCATCAGAAACTCGCCCCGGCGTTGAAACGCTCGCCAAATACCCGCGCCCAGGGTCGGCTCGTCCGTCGAGAGATCCACTATGCAAACATCGCCCGAGACGATAACGTAGCAGTCGAAGGACTGGCTACCCGCAGCAAAGATTTGCTCGCCCCGGGCGATCGAGCAGCGTGTGCCGAACTCCGAGCATCGTGTCAACTCGGCTGCGGAGAGGACCGTAAAGGCCACCGTGTCCGCCATCAGATCGGCCTGGAGTTGTTGTGGGGGTTGGATCATCTCTTTATCATTTCCCTGCTGCGGAAGCAGTTCCAACCTGCACGTCTATCGTTGCGAGCAGGCCAACAGGGCCTGTTTCCCGATCCCGTTGTCTGGCGGAGCAAGGGCGTTCTCAAGAGCGTTTGCGCACGGGACAAACACGCCGTCAACGAATAGCGCCATGTTGACGAGCCTCCTACTACCCGACATAAAATGCTCACGCACGACGGCGGCGATCGGCCATCCGATGGCGATCCGATTCAATGCGATGCCTTCTTGACATCGCTGATGGGCCGATTTGTCAGGATGGCGCTCGTAATAAGGTGAAAGAGATGGTCCTCCCGTGGCGCGAAGGCTGGTTGGGAGACGAGCCAGGAGAGCCCCGACATCAGAGCGAACAGGTCGTCCCCATCCATGTCGGCGCGCGCCGTTCCCTCGGCCTGAGCACGGAGCAATAATCGCGCGCCCGCTCCGTGCAGCGCTGTGCTTGAAGCGTGAAGCGCGGAGTTCGGGTCCGCGTGCGCGCTCGCCATCAAGTCGCAAACGCCGCTATAGCTATGGGTGAATGCCACGCCTTCGCGAAACCATGACACGAGCGCTTCGTCGGGTGGATTCGATATTTCGAGTTCGGCTGCCTGCTGCGTCAATGCGTCCGCATTCTGACGCAGCAACGCTTCGAACAAGGCTTCTCGCGTCGGGAAATGGCGAAGCAGTGTGGCCAATCCGACGTTGGCCCGGCGGGCGATTTCTCGCATGGATGCGTCGGCGCCATGCTCAATGACGACGTCACGCGCGACCGCAAGTAGATGGCTGTAATTTTTTTTTGCGTCGGCTCGCATGAATTTCTAATTCCCCTTGACAAACGGATCAGTGATCCGTATAATAGGATCATATCTGGACCAGTGATCCATATAATACCGCACATTCGTGTAAATGGCAAGAGGGGCGCAGTGCGACGCCACGAAAGGAAAAGAAAAGTCATGGGAAAGCTAGACGGTAAGGTTGCGGTCATCACGGGGGGATCGAGCGGTATTGGCTTGGCCACAGCCAAGCGCTTCGTCGAAGAAGGCGCCACGGGCGCGCCGGGAATGAGCGCCTACAGCGCGAGCAAGGCGGCAGTACGCAACCTCGCGCGGACCTGGGCGGAGGACCTGAAGGGCACCGGCATCCGGGTAAACGTGCTGTCGCCCGGGGCGACGGCGACCGAACTCGCGAAGGAAGCGCTGGGCGAGGAGGGCCAGAAGGCATACGGTGCGATGACTCCGCTGCAGCGCATGGCCGATCCGGCGGAGATTGAGGCCGTGGCTGCCTTTCTCGCGTCGTCGGACAGCAGCTTCATGACCGCCAGCGAGGTCGCCGTCGACGGCGGCCTGGCGCAACTCTGACGCGCAACGCCCGGCACTTCATTCGACTATTCGGAGCGCCGTACGGCTTGGTGAACCGAAGGAGAAACATTATGAGCTATGCAATTGTAGGATTCGGCGCAATAGGCCAGGCCCTCGCCAACGCTTTCGCCCGTAAAAACATCGACGTGACCGTCGCGAGCCGCCGGCCACCCGAGGCGTTGGCGCCGCAGGCTCGGGCGATTGGACCAACGGTCGTCGCCAAGTCGCTGCGGGATGCACTCGAGGCCGACACGATCATCTTGGCAATCCCGTTCGGGGAACACCGCGAGGTTGCGAAGATCCTGCCGAGCTGGGAAGGCAAGACGGTCATCGACGCGACGAACGCGTTTGGAGTTCTCCCTGAAGAGCTGGACGGTCTCCCGTCCTCCGCCTTCGTTGCGAGGTCGTTCACCGGCGCTAAGCTCGTGAAAGGTTTCAATCACCTGATTGCAGCCACTCTGGCTGCCGATCCGGTCGTCGAGGGCGGCCACCGGGTCGTCTTTCTGTCGAGCGACGACGAGGACGCGATCACTCCCGTGGCGGCCTTGGCCAAACAACTCGGGTTCGCCCCCGTCGCGCTAGGAAAGCTTAACGAGGGTGGCGCGCTGGTGCACGCACGCGGCGGCATTTGGGGTCAGCTCATCTTCCAAGATCTGTTCAAGAAGGAGCATTAATCGCAGACTATGTTAGCTTTCTCAACTCCTCTCAAAACAGAAGTTGAATGGATTGTCGAAAGCGGTGCTGGAATCGCGGCAGCGGGAGGATGCGCTGACCGCCAGCACCAATGCGACGGAGTTTTCGCAAATCAAGCTATGTTGCCGAGAAGGCGAATTGATTGTGAAAGCCGACCCGGCGGCACGATCCATGCTTAGGAAATACGTATGACAGCAGAAACATCGTGGGCGAACATTGTGTCTCTGCGGAGTCCCGATGGCTCGCTCGATACCTTTCGCCTGGAAGAAACCCTTCCCCTGCTCACAGATGAGCAGATTGATGCGATCCGGCCGTTCGCCGAAGAAGAGGAGATACCCGCGGGGCAATTAGTCTTGCGTCAGGGCCAGACCGAACTCGACTTCTTGGTTGTCCTCAGTGGAGCCATTAAGTTTTCTGCAGCCGACAGCTCCGGCAAAAAGACCATCCCAATCGTTCGCATCCCGGAGCGTTCTTTCGCGAGCGATCTGTCTCTATTGGCGAATACTCCGCTTGCGGCAGACGGGCGAACTACTGAAGCTACCCGGATCCTCCGTGTCAGGCACTCTGACTTCCGTCGCCTGCTCTCGGCCGAACCCGACTTAGCCTCGGTGATCCTACGCGCATTCGTTTTGCGCCAAAGCTACAAACTCCGCCACGACGTCGGCGCAGTCGTCTTGATCGGGAAGGCCAGAGATCCCGATATCCAGAAGCTTCGGACTTTCCTGAGCCGCGGCGACTATCCACACAAGCTGATCGAGCCCGACGCAAAAGACGAAACCGGAAGGCCCATGTTGGCATCCTACGGAGTCTATCCTTCCGATCTTCCGGCCGCATTCATTCGGAAGGGGTGCGTCTTGAAGAAACCGAGTGTATTCGAGTTGGCTTCTGAGCTCGGGCTTGTCGAAAAGCTCCCCTCCGATCACGTCTATGACCTCGCAATCGCTGGCTCCGGGCCAGCGGGACTCGCGGCAGCTGTGTCTGGTGCTTCCGAGGGGCTTGATACTATTGTATTTGATGCACTCGGCCCAGGCGGACAAGCCGGAAGCAGCTCGCGAATTGAGAACTATCTCGGCTTTCCCACCGGTCTCTCGGGTCAGGAGTTGGCATCGCGTGCGGCGGTACAGGCGCTAAAATTCGGTGTCCGATTGGTCAGTCCTCGCCCCGTCGATCGGATCGTAAGAGCCGGAGAAGACTTCTTTGAACTGACCCTTCAAGATGGAGCAAAAGTCCTTGCGAAAGCCGTCGTTGTCGCGACGGGTGCGGTCTACCGTGCACTCGACATTCCGGAATACGGTCGGTTTGTCGGGCGCGGAATCCACCATGCGGCCACGATCATGGAGGCGCAGCTCTGTCGTGGCGAGGACATCGTTATTGTTGGCGGTGGAAACTCAGCGGGTCAAGCCGCGCTCTACCTGAGCAAGACCAGCGCTCAAGTCCACCTGTTGGTCAGGCAAAAAAACCTCTCGAGCACAATGTCCGAGTATCTCGTTGAACGCCTCCAGGCCTCACCGAAAGTTCGAATTCATTTCGATACGGAGCTAACAGCGCTTACGGGGCACGAATCTCTTGAGAATGTGGCATGGCGTAGCGCTGACGGCCGCTCCTGGACCAAACCCATTCGAAATCTATTTGTCATGATCGGGGCGGTTCCGAACACAGAATGGTTAAAGGGCTGTGTCGAATTGGATTCGGATGGCTACATCGTCACCAATCCAATGCCCTCTTTTGAAACGTCACAACCCGGTGTCTTCGCTGTTGGAGATGTGAGAGCAGGATCTTCAAAACGCGTTGCCGCCGCGGTCGGTGAAGGCTCTGTCGTGATCCAAAACGTGCTGCATTACCTCGCGCGGGCGAGTTCGGTGGAAGCAACGAAAAAGGCTGTGTAACGCCCAAGTTCAAAGTCGATCGGACACGCTCCGATGTAAGGGAAATGGGGAGATTCTGATGAGTATCCAAAACAATGTCCAGATCGTGAAGGATTCTTTTGCGGCACTCTGCCGCCGCGATAAGCAAGGTCTGGTAGCCTTGTGTGCCGAAGACATTGAATGGATCATTCCGGGAAAGGACTGGCCCCTGGCCGGCACGCATCGCGGGCACTCGGGATTGGATGATTTGCTTAAGAAGGCTTCCGAGATGGACGCGAGCCCCAGGCCCTGACCCATCGACACCGATACCGGTGGCGCTCGGGTCCGGCAGAAACTGCAGGAAACAGCCGAACACCGAGGGGTGATTGCCAGGAGAGATTACTCCCGGCGGAGAAGCTCCTCTCGCCGCCGCAGGTACCCCGCCTCCCGGCTGCGATACTGGTCCGCCTTCACCACCGTGCTGATCCCTCCGAAGATCGCGATCGCGATAAACAGGAGCCCGAAGAGCGGGAAGAAGCCCGGCGCACGCATCCTCGTCGCCTGTACCGTCCAAAAGATGCCAAAGCCGGCTGCGATGACTGTGCCGATCACTCCGGCAGCGGCGCTGGGCGCGGTCGGAGGGCCGTTCTGGCTCGCCGTCATCAGAGAACTGGGCTCCATCGCCCATTCCCGGTCGAGCTGCTCCAGTTCTTGCTGGCGGCGGAGGGCGTGGAGATCCTCGGCCATCTGCTCCGTCTTCTGCTCGAGATGTTCCAGCACCTCCGTATAGATAGCGCTGTCGGTGCGCTTCACCTCCAGGCGCGAGCCGCAGTGGGCGCAGACCACAAAGCGAGTCTCCCCCGGCACGTCCAGCGGCCCTCCGCAGTGTCCGCACGTAAGTGATTGTAGAGACATCCGGCCCTCCCCTTCGATTGCAGTATTACGTCGCTGCTGCCATGCCCGGAGAACGGGCGTCCACCCGACCCCGGTCAGTCGCTGAGTCGAGCGCTTGGGATCCGCGGCAGCCGTCGCGCAATCGCCTCCCCCATGCGGTGCTGGCATTGTCCTTCTCCGCTGACGTCACCGGCGCAATCGACAAACCGGCCCGCTCCGGGAACCGGTTCCCAATCAGGCGCCGTACCAGGAGGACATCTGTCTCCATCTCGCCGGCATGCATCCGAGCCATCGCTATTCCGGGGCCCCACAAGCCTTCCGGACCTGCGCCCAGATAGAAGTGCTCGTGTTCAAACCCCTCTGGGGAAAGCCAGTCACCTGAATCCGCAGCCGAAAGCCGGAGTGGCCATAGTAGCCGGGGCTGCAGATAACGAAGGCAGACTCCCACCCGAGCGCCGCGGCAGCGCCAAGCCCCTCCCGGATCTGGGCGTAGCCGACGCTCCGGCGCTGGAAGGCTGGCCCGGGGCGCGGCGCGAGGAAGCAGATGGGGCCCCCGGCGGGTCCGTCCCGCGCGGCTCTCTCATCCCTCCCGGTTCCCACTCCGCGTTAGCCAGAAGTACAGGTGCTCTCGCCGAACTATTGGGGCATGCCCACCGGATACTGACCCGGCGCCACCCCGCCCCCGCGAGCCTGCCGCTCGAGCGCGCTGTCGCCGCAACGGCCGGCAGCCGCCAGAACTATCGCGATCCCTGCCTTCTGCGGTACGGCTGAGGATTCCTGCCACCAGCCGAGAATCCAGATCCGTTTAGTGAAGCGCAGTGTGATTGCCGTTCCTGTGGCGGGCGCCACAAAAAATCCAATAGCCCGCGTAGGGCGAGAGCGCGGTCGCAGCCACGTACTGCCGGCCCGCGTTGTCCCGCGTCCAGATCGTGGGGCTTACGATGCGCAAAGAGACGGCGTCACGGAAGGTCACGTCTGCGGCGGACAAAGAAGCAGCCGGATCCGAAACGTCGTATCTTCGCCGACCTTGCTCTCGATGGTCATCCGGCCCCTGTGGGCCTCTGTGATGCTGAAGCAGATCGCCAGACCCAGACCGGCGGCGCCGACGCCCCCGGATCGGGCCGCATCGACCCGGTAGAACCGCTCGCCGAGGCGCGGCAGGCGCTCCGGCGCGGCGCCTTCGCCGGTATCCGTCACCGTGACGGCGCCGCTCATCGCAACGACCATCGCGGACACCGTGACCTTCCCCTCGGGCGGCGTGTGTCGGACCGCGTTCTCCAGCAGGTTGGTAAACAGCCGGGTGAACTGCGAGCCGCTGTCCGGGGCCATGAGCGCCGGGTCGATAGACTCCAGCCGGATGCAGGGCCGATCCGGCCGCGACACGGCGCTCACATGGCCTCCTCCAGCGCCTCGATGAGACATACCGGTCCCTCATCTTCTCTCCCCGCTTCGACCTCCGCCAAGAGGGCCCTCGTGTTGTCCTGGACGTCATTACCGACGGCAGCGATTAGCGGGACTTCCTGGACATCTACTTCCGTCACGATGTCTGGCAGGAGTATCACGATGCATTGGAGCGAACGGGGAGGTGAAGCGTCCTGAGGGGGCAACCGCGCTCTTTGGAGCTATCGTACTGGAGGACCTGGATCTCCTGGTGGATTTCACCCATCAGACCCTTCAGCCCCGCAACCCGGAGCACATCACTGCTGAAATCGAATGACCGTGGCCAGGAGCAACCCGACTATGGCGCTGACAATCATCCTTCCGCCGGAGGACGAGGCACGCCATCGCGATGCCGCCGAGCGTGAGCGATTACCCCCCGAGCAAGTCCCCGCGCATCGCCTGCTCGTAGCAGAGCTGCTCGGTCGGCCGCTAACCCAACAATTTCGTCCGAATGGAGAGGCGCTGCTTGATGGCCAGCCGCCAGCCGGCGCTAGTCCTCTGCCAGGTCTCCTCCCAGCGGTCGATATCCTCCACCGGATGCCGTTTTCCCACCGTGCCCCGTTGGGCGACTGGGTACGCGCGCGTGGTGCGGAATCGGTGTGTCAGACGAACCACT
>DASRZA010000369.1:0-8493 GCA_035686845.1 Armatimonadota bacterium
CAAAGTCATCGCCGGCCCAACGGGTGAGCGATACCAGGGCGACCCCCGTGAGCTCATCGACGCGATCAAGGATGCGCTGCTCGCCTCCAAGATCTGTTCCTATGCGCAGGGCCTCAGCCTCATCCACAACGCCTCGCAGCACTATGGCTGGGGAGTCAATCTTGGCGAATGCGCCCGGATCTGGAAGGGCGGCTGTATTATCCGTGCGCGATTCTTAGATTCCATCAAGAAGGCGTACGATCGGAAACCGGACCTGCCGAACCTGCTGCTCGACGACGAGTTCAACAAGTTCATGCAGAAGGCGCAGCCAAACTGGCGCAAGACCGTGATTACGGCCCATACGCTGGGGATCCCGGTTCTCGCCATTGGCGCCAGCCTGTCGTATTTTGACAGCTACCGGACGGCAAACCTGCCGCAAAACCTCACGCAGGCGCAGCGCGACTTCTTCGGCGCGCACACTTACGAGCGGGTTGACCACCCGGAGCGCGGCTTCGTGCATACCGAGTGGGCGCAAAAGCTCGCGTGATACCGCAGATGCAGGGGCGCGGACCTCGCGGTCCGCGCTCTTTCGGAGTCGAAGACTCCGATGTTGTTTCCGGGTAAACGGGCCCCAGCAGCTCGGAGAGTTAAGAAGTGACAGGAGATTTGTGCATGAATCCCGACATCATCGTTCGCGAATCGAGCAGCGAGGTCAGCCGGTGGGCAGCCGAGCTCTTTGCGGAGCTGGCGCAGGGAGCGGTGGCCGCGCACGGCCGGTTCACCGTGGCGCTCTCAGGGGGCTCGACGCCGAAGGCAACCTATACACTGCTCGCTGCCGAGCCGTTCCGCAGCCGGATTCCCTGGGAAAAGACGCACATTTTTTGGGGCGACGAGCGATGCGTCCCGCCGGATCATGAGGACAGCAACTACCGGATGGCAAACGAGGCGCTGCTCTCCAAAGTCAATATCCCCTCTGCCAACATCCATCGTATGCGAGGCGAGGATAAAGATGTCGATCCGGCCGCCCGAGCTTATGAGCAAACGATCCGGGAAGTTTTCGGGCTGAAAGCAGGCGAACTGCCGCGATTCGATTTTGTGATGCTCGGCATGGGCGACGATGGTCACACCCTCTCGCTTTTCCCCGGTACCACCGCGCTCTCCGAAACCGACCGCCTCGTCGTCTCCAACTGGGTGGAGAAGTTCAACACCTTCCGCATTACCACGACCGCGCCCGTCGTCAACAACGCCGCATCCGTAGCGTTCTTAGCGCCGGGGAAAAGCAAAGCCGCCCGCCTCAAAGAGGTCATTGAAGGCCCCCGCGACACCAACCGCCTTCCGTCCCAGTTAATCCAACCGACCGGCGGGGAATTGCGGTGGATTATCGATCGAGAAGCGGCGGCGCTGTTGAAGTAACCTCGAGCGGTAAAAAGTGTCGAACAGCGTTCCAAAAAGGCACGCCGATCAATTGCGGCCCTCGAAATCGGCGGCCATTCGCTCGGCCTCCGCCGCATCCTCGTTGGCTGTAGTGATATACGGCGCGACTTGGTCAAAAAGTACGAGCGGCCCCTGCGACTCGTCCCGCGGCAGCAACAGGCGATTTGGAGGAGCGAAACTGGTAATCAGCACCTCCTTGTTGATTGTTCGCGTTCCCTGCGCACGTTCTGTGTTCATGCCTGACGACGACTGGACTGGTATGATATAGTAGTCGTGGTAAAGAGCACGAGTCTCTTCGCTGTCATAGGATGAGAGGATCCATCTGCATTTGGCGCGCTTGAGACGCTCATACAGCTGACGGTGCTGTTCCCAGTCTCGCATATTGTGCGCGTAATTGCATTTGTTGCCAGGATAAGGAGGGTCGATGTAGACGACCGTTCCTCCGCGATCATAGCGATCGAGGCAAATCTCCCAATCAAGATTCTCGATGATGACGGTCGCGAGGCGCTCATGGACTGGCCGAAGCCGTTGTTGGAGCGTCTTGAGCGCGCCGATGAGCCGATTGCCATGGCCTCCGTCCGTAATGCTCGTTTGGAAACGTGGGTAGTTGAGTTCGCCGCCCCATCCCGCCATGATTAGATAGTAGAAACGATGAGCGCGTTGAACGTCACTGAGGTCCTTTGGAGCGAGTTCGGCGAGGCGCTCAAACTCCGCGCGTGCGACCAATTCCCACTCAAAGGAAGCGATCAACTCTTCCGGGCGTTCCTTGACAACCCGAAAGAAGCTGACCAAATCTTGGTCGACATCGTTGAGTACCTCCACGTCGCTCGGTGGCTTGGCGAAGAGCACCCATGCGGCACCAGCAAACAGCTCCACATAGCAAGTGTGCGGCGGCAGCAGCTCTATGATTTGTTTTCGGAGGCGCGATTTTCCGCCGACCCACTTAAAAGGACTATTTATCATCTATTACCACCTCGCACCCCATGTCGAATCGCATACCGCTCAACTCGGAGCCTCGCGTGTCGATTGTCTCCATTAGAGACATTTTAGCATATCAATTCATCAATGTCAACCATCGCCCACCGGGAAATGCGTCGTTTCGGACAGAAGCTTCATGCGCTCCGCGTTCAGAATAACCTGACGCTCAAGGAACTGGCTCGGGCAGTAGGTTATGCCGCGCACGGCCATATCAGCGAGTTGGAAAGCGGTAAGAAACTGCCGACCGCCGACTTCGTTCTGAGCGTGGCGCGCCTGTTTGACGTCACCACAGACCAACTTTTAAAGGACGAACTCGATCTTTCATCGGAGCAGCATTAGCCGGCATTAGGAGAAGAGGGTCCCCATGGCGCTGGCGTTTGCCGGCAGATGTCCTACTTCAGACGAAATCGAACGTTTGCGGCTGGTCCTCAGCACTTTCCAGGACGGCTCCGGCATGCTCGCATGCAAGGGAGGGGGTACCTTACCAGGCTGGCGAGACTTCGAACGGGCAGTCGCCGCGGTATTCAGTGGTGAGGCATCGGAGAGCAAATCGATATTCGACGTTACCCTATTCGATGCAGCATTGCCACGGGTCCGATACGGCTTATCATGCAAAATGAGGAGGGAGCTGGACCGCATCCTGAGGAGGGACGGCAGGGCGACGATCGAGCTTTCAAATTCAGCAGGAGCATTCTGGGATGAACTACGCGCTCGAGGAATTGACAGCACTTATAGGGATCGGCCCGCGGAGGTCGGCGAGGCCCTCGTCGATGTCGTCAGACGGTGGCACCGCGCGGCCGACTTAAGTCACGGAGGGCACTATGATCTCTCGCGCAGCTCATTTCTCCTGCTCTCATGGAACCTTACGGGCTTATACCAGCTTCACCAATTCCCATTGGAACTGCCCGATCCGGCCAGCTTACATTGGTATTTCCCCTCTGTCACGCGGTCGGGCGTGGTGACGCCTGGCCGTCGTCTTCGCGGAGATGACGGGGAAGGCTGTGTGTTTGAGTGGTACGAGAGTTCTGGTGGGCAACTCAAATACTACCCGCATTCCGGTTTGGCTTTGTGGAGCTCGATACGATTTCATCTTGCTCCGCTGCCTGAGCTTGAGTTTGAGATGTTAGCGAAAGCCAAGGCGTATTTCATGGATGCCTGGGCCGCGACCGAAGAAGAGCGGAGCGTACCACCCACAGGGTCACCTCCGACGATCGTATCGAAGCAGCGCGCCAGAGGCTAAACGGAGGATCGTCATGCGTATCGTCTTTATGGGCACTTCGGAGTTTGCTGTTCCTTCACTCCGAGCGCTTCTCGAAGCGGGCCATGAGATTGCCGGGGTCTGGACCCGCGCGGATAAGCCGCATGGCCGCGGCCACCATCTCGATGTTTCTCCTATCAAACACGCGGCGCTGGACGCCGGTCTCGCGCTTTACCAGCCGACCACGCTGAAGAAACCTGAAAATGCGGCGGAAGTCACTGCGATCTCACCGGACATCGTCTGCGTCGCCGCGTACGGCCTGATTCTTCCGCCCGTCGTGCTGAGCGCGGCCCGCCTGGGATCCGTCAACGTTCACGCGTCGATCCTCCCCAAATACCGCGGCGCCGCCCCGATTCACCGGGCGATTATGGCTGGCGAGACCAGCACCGGCGTTACCACCATGATGATGGACGAAGGGCTTGATACGGGAGATAAGCTGCTTGAAGAGCGGACGGCGATTGGCCCGGATGAAACCTATGGCGATCTGCATGATCGTTTGAGCGAGATCGGCGCCCGGCTTCTGGTTGAAACTATCGCCCGGTTAGAACGGAGCGACTGCCCGCGTCAGCCGCAGGATAACGCCGAGGCCAGTTACGCTCCGCCCGTTAGAAAAGAAGAGTGTGAGATCGACTGGAATCAGCCGGTTAGCCGCATCCATAACCGGGTGCGCGGCGTCAATCCCCGTCCGGGCGCCTTCACACTTAGAGCGGGAACCATCCTGCGCATCCACCAGACACGGCCGCACCCCGGTGAAACCACCGAAGAACCGGGCCGCATTCTGAACGGCCGGCGCGGCCTCTTCGTCGCCTGCGGCGCCGGCGTTATCGAGCTTCTCGTCGTACAACCGGCCGGTAAGAAACCAATGCCCGCTGCCGATTATCTTCGAGGACGTCCGGCTCAGCCAGGGGAGCGTCTGGGTGTTTGAAAGGACAGGATCGCAAGAGCGCAGGACGACGTGTGACGCTGGAAGACTTTTCCGCGGTCTACTTATCGCGTCAGGACGCCGCGCCGCCGCGCTCTATCTCCGGCGTCTCTTCTATCTGTGGCTGGCCGGCAAGAATTCTGCTCTTTTCAATTCGTTCCCTACGTCCGCTGTCCGTCGCATACAGGTGTGTTCCGACGAGCGCCACAAGCGCGCTGAGAAATGCCGCGATGCCGTATCCATTGGCCCCGTGGTACATCAATACAACGCCGCCGAGGATTCCGGCGAGCCCAATAAGGTCGACGACGCTTGCGCGATGTAGCGGCTGATGATATTAGCGCGAATCACCTCGGACTCTCGAGCGAGCCGATGACTCATCTGCTGGTCGGCACGATCCATCGCCCACTCCGTGAACCCAGGTTGAAGCGCCTCGTGCTGGGCGAGTGCTTTCGGGGTAGGTAGGGGTCCAGAATGTTGCTCAGTCTATTGCGCGGTATACTGCACAACTGCCCGGTTCCCTGGACCTTTAGACGGCCCGGGCTGAGACAACGGAGCTTCCGGGGAATCATCGCCGGATGCCGGCGCACGTTTGGGCATCTACAGTTGCTTGTTCGCGGGTTCGTCCGGGATGGATAGACGATGTTCCGCCGCGAACTGGCGCATTACAATCCGGAGCTCGTCTCCCACCGCGCGCCAATCAGACGCGAGCGCCAAAGTGTCGGCTTGCTCTCCAGAAAGCGCATCATTATATTCCGAGAACAGGCTGCCGCTTAGATCCATGGGAGATGCGGCGCCCTCCAGCGCCGAAGGCCGGGCGAAGAGCAATTCAGCGTAACTGTATTTGGAATTCATCGACACCACCTCCGCCGTCTTAAATGCCCAGGGTCTTCAACATTCTCGCGTCACGAGTAAATCGAGAACCGAGCGAGAGCAATCTGTAAGCTTCACCGCTTATTCGACCCTTTTATCGTAGCGCGGGTTTCCTGTTTCGGGTACGACCAGCATGAACGGACCTGATTCTGGCCCGGCTAGCCTGCCCAGGCGCCGGCGGGGATCGATTAAAACCTCCGATCGGCCTCATCCGGCTCCGCCTCCTACGCGTCGTCCTACGCCCCGCGGGCCAGCGGCAGGCGTACCCGGAATTCGGCGCCCTGCCCGTCGCCCCGGCTGTCGGCTTCGATTGTTCCTCCATGCATCTCTACCAAACGCTTAACCAGTGAAAGACCGATGCCGAGTCCGTTTTGAGAGCCAATTTGCGACGGATCCACCTGCATAAAGAGGTCGAATATCTGCGGAAGTACGATCGGGTCGATACCAATACCGGTATCTTTCACCAGGATCAACGCATTTCCGTCTTCCCGCTCAATCGTTAGCCAGATCGATCCGCCTGGTTCGGTGTACTTGATGGCGTTGTTGAGGAGATTCATCAAGATTTGCTCCACTCGAGTAGCATCGGCATCGATCAGCACCGCCTCAGAGGGCACGGAGATCTCAAGATCCTGTCCACGGGCTTCGATTAACGGTCGCATCGCCTCTGCAGCGCTTCGGGCCGCGTCTGCAACACAGAAGATATCCCGGCGCAAATCCACTTTCCCCTGGGCAATGCGTGCAATATCCATCATATCGTCCACCAGCCGAGCCAGGTTGCGAGTCTGGCGCTGCACCGTGCTCAGATGTCGGATCGCTCGATCATCAAGGGTGACGTTCTCCAGGATATAGAGGGCGTTCGTGATGGCTGAAAGTGGAGTACGAAGCTCATGGGCAAGGGTGGTCACAAACTCGTTCTTATGCTGATCTGCTTTCGCCAGCGCGTCGGCCCGCTCTTTCAGCGTCTTCTGGTGGATTTCAGCGAACCTTTCCGCCGCCTCGCGCATGGCGATCTCGATGCAATCGGTGATCATCTCCCGCGCCGTCTGCCCGACCGGCCCTTCGGCTTCCAACGTCTCAAAAATCGTTTTTCTGAGCAGGAAATACTCCTGCATCACCGCGCTCAGCGGGTAGTCTGTTTCCGCGGCGCGCTGCGCCCCATGCTCCATGCATACCTGCTCCCTCGCGAAGCGCTCCTCTCCATCCAGCTCGGCCGAGAGCGCCTGGACCACACGAGCTAAGAAGAGCGGGATCTCATTGAAGAGAATGAGTGGATCCTCATGACGCGCCGCCGCGATTTCGTCCCGGATGCGGTCTTCCCAGCGTCTCAGCACAAGCGGCGCGAGGGCGCGCAGCCGTGACGCCGTTTCAATTCGATCGCCTTGCCCCGTCATGAAGTAACCTCCAGCCGGAAGTTTACCCGGATCCCTCGCCAGCTATAGCGTTGGCGCCGAAATAGACGGGCATTTATTCTCGTATACCCGCATCTGTTTCTCGCACGGCATCCGCGGCCACGCTCACACGCTCAAGATCTAAGAGCGCCTGTTTCGCACTCAATCCACCATCGTATCCGGTGAGCAATCCATTTTTGCCGAGGACACGGTGGCATGGAACAACAATTCCAACAGGATTCCGACTGTTCGCGAATCCCACAGCTCGAGCGGCGCCGGGAATGCCAAGAACCACCGCGATCTCGCCATAGGATGTTGTTGAGCCATACGGGATCTGCTGAAGCGCTTCCCAGACGCGGCGCTGAAATGGCGTGCCATTCAACAGAATCGGAATATCGAATTCCTTGAGCGTCCCCCGGAAATAGGACGCGAGCTGCCGTTTCACTTCGGCGAACGGGCTATCACTCCTGATCCAATCGGGACCAACTATCGCGCCATGCTTTCGCGTTTGCATATGCAGCCCGGTGAGATTCTCCCCGTCGGAAACCAACAAGAGCCGCTGAATCGGCGTGTCCATTGAACTGTAGTATATCACTATCTCCTTCTCCTATTTTCACAATACTTCTGTCCATTTTACGCGGAACGCTCCCGTTGGCCCCCCGGCCTCCGATAACCGGGGAGCATCTCACATCGCCGATCCCAATTTAGGGGAGCATCTCACATCGCCGATCCCGTATCGGGTGAGAGCGGCTTCAGCGATCGCCATAGACGGATCACGGCGTAGGATCTCCAGGGCCGCCAGGCTTCCGCCATCTCCAGAACCCGCGCCGGATTCGTCTCTCCAAGCGCTTTGCGAATACCGAGATCGGTATGCGGGAAGGCGTCCGGCCACGAGAGCGCTCTCATGGCGATATACTCCGCCGTCCAATCTCCCACGCCGGGAATCTGCTTGAGCCGCGCCATTGTCCTCTCAATATTCACCCCCGGACCAAAACTTAGAGATCGGTCGATGACCGCATTCGCCAGCGCAATAATCGCGTTCGCCCGCGAGGTAACAATGCCAATGGCGGAAATCTCCCCGGGCGTTGCCCGCGCGATCCGCTCCGCTGTCGGCGAAAGACGGGTGAGCGCCGGAAAAGGCGATTCAATTGGGGCGCCCATCGATTCGACGAGCCGGCCAGCCAGGGTATTGGCGGCGCGAACGCTGATCTGCTGTCCGATGATCGCACGGACGGCGGTCTCAAAGCCGCTAAAGGCGCCGGGGAGTCGCATGCCCGGATCGTCGATTGCCAGCCCGCCGAGACGCTCCGCGATCAGCTCCGGGTCTGCGCCGAGATCGAACAGCCGCCGGAGCCTGGCCAGGAGTGGCGGGAGCGCCGGCGCCAGAGAAGCCGAAAGCTCTACTCGCAGCGTATTCCGGGATAAAGACCGGCTGACGGCGATCCAACCCCGATGCTCACGCAGCGCCACCGTCCGGTAGTAGCTATTCCGATCCACCGACTCGACACCGGGCAGCGCCCGATCGGAAAGGAAATCCAGCATCGCATCCCAGTTCAGCGGAGGGCGAAACGAGAGCTCACACACCAGCGTCCCGGTTTGCGGCGCGGGCGTTTGGGATTTACGGAGCGCCGTCGGATTCGTGCGATAACGCGCATGGAAAAGCG
>DASRZA010000370.1:0-5438 GCA_035686845.1 Armatimonadota bacterium
GTCATGATCATACACCTCTGCGCTGTTATCGGCAAAGGTGAGCGTGGTCAGCAGCCCCCTCAGATCATAACCGAATGACGTGATGGCAATGCCGGCCGCAGTGGTGGGCGACTGCACCGCGATGCGCCGGGCGGTCTTATCGTAGCTGTACGTCGTATACGCGAGCAGCGGATCCAGCCTGGCGATCAACCGTTCGTTCAGGTCATAAAAGAGCGTCGTTCGCATCCCCCTCGCATCCACCCGGTAGGGCACCGCGCCCCGCGAGTCATAATCCTGGCTCTCCGTCAGCAGCACGCCCACCGCCGCGGCCCTCATCAGAGTCGTCACCCGGTTCAGCAGATCATACTGGAGGGTGACGATATGCCCCAGCGCATCGATAGCCGCCGTGCGGTTCGAGACCTCGTCGTAGGCGAAAGAGTGGCTGGCGACGCTCGCGTTGAACGCCCGCTGGCTCTGGGTTTAGAGCAGCCGGTTGAGCCCATCGAAGGTGTTCAAATACTGAAGATTGCCATTGGGGTCAATCCGGCTGATGTCGTTATGGACCTGGTCCCAGGCGTGAGTATAGACGTGCCCCAGCTCGTCCGTTTCAACGAGCAGGCCATTGCCGTCGGAGGTTAGCCAGCGCGTCTTATTGAGAAGAACCCGGAGCTCCGCGAGGGTGAGTCACGGGAGTTCTAGAAACGTACGAGCTTCGACGATCGAGGCCAGGATCGCGGGGACCCGGATACCTTGCCGCGTCCGATGGTCGATTGCCTGCGCCGCGAGCGCGTTGAGCGCAAGCTCGCGGGCCCGCATCTCATCCCGGAATGTGGCTTCGGGTGACCCGGGTTGATACTGGACTCCGACTTCGTTTCCCGCGAAGTGGATGGTTATGGTCTCGGCCATTCGTGTTCCTCGCCTTTCGATGACGCCGCGGCCGGTTCCACCCCGTACCGCTTTCCCTGCCATCACGATACCAGATACGGGCCAAATCACGCCACTCGCTCGCGAAACACTAGTGAATGCGTATCCCGGTACAACTCAACTCAAATCCGCAGGATCAGTTCCGGTGTTGGTCGCCCCCGTTATCGGGGGTCAGGGGCCCGGGCCGGTGGCGCAGGCGTCCCTGACCGTGCTGCGGACGCCGGCTCAGCATTTCCCCCATTTTTGGGGGCAGGGGTACGCCCAGTGGCGCAGGCGTTCATCCTTCGTCCTCCATCCATCGTGCTCCGTGCGCGCCCCGGGACTTTCGTCTTGACTCATCCCTCATCCTTCATCCTTCATACTTTACCTTTCCCCCTTCATCCTTGAACGGAGGGACTTCATCGGGCTTTGCCCGGCTGCCCCGGTGGTACGTGATCCGCTTGGCGATCGTCTCCCCGTCTGGCTCGAAGTAGTGCCATGAACCATCCTTGGTTCCGTCCGCGGAGTTCCCCTGGCACGTATTGTAGTATCCCTGGTGATGGCGGTTTCCGTTCTCGTAATATTCGGTGTACAATCCCGTGTACTTGCCATTAACGAAGGTCCCTTCTCTCTTCTTGTTACCGTTCGGCCAGTATAATGTCCAGGCCCCATGCTTCTGTCCATTTCGAAAGTGGCCTTCGCTCATTTTCGTGCCATTGGCGTGATAGCTCACCCAGAGGCCCTCTTTCTTGCGGTCTACGTACGCTCCGTCTCGCATTGAATGCTCATCCTCCGGTTCAGATGTTCTTGAAAACCGGATTCTATGTTCGGAGCGAGCGGCCAGTCCCCTCCACCCGGTCTCCGATAAATCGGACGATTCACCGAGAATTGCCCGGTCGGCTTGCCGTACGTCTAAGGCCCGCGCGGCGCCATTGGGGTTGAGGGCAGGGTGGTACGAATCGTATCGGAGAGCGTGGAGAGAGCGGCCGTAAATCGGGGGAACCGGGATCCATTGATGGGCGAGAAAAAAGAGGGGTGGGGTAATACTCCGTCGAACGTATACAATTAGGATTGAGGCGGCTTTTTGCAATCACGACGCCGCATCGATCATCGGGCCCATTGCAGCATCAAGGCGGCTATGAAGCGGAGAACCCTAAAGCGACAGCTACAAAGTGAGCCAGCGGACGCAGAGATGGCGGGCCTGGAGAGTCTGGCGAGTCGTGCGAGATACGGCGGTAATCCTCACCACAAGCGCAATCCCGGTGATTTTGGATTGACACCGCCGAGTCAACCCCGGGTGGCGGCCACGCTCTGCGATGGCGCGAGTATATTCACTCGAGCCAGTGCCGCGGCGTTACTGCGCGAGGGGATCTGGCGCGGTCTCATCAGCGTACAGAAGCACAACGGCTGGCCACAGAACGTGTGGGCCGTCACACCAGACGGGATTCCACTCGAGGCGCAGTTGGAGAATCAAGAAGTCGGCAGCTATCACGGTTATCCGATGGCGGCGAGTGAACCGCTGCGCGACCATGTCATCGAACGTTGGAATCTTTCGCGCCAGACCCGCGGGGACTACGATGGCGTCTGAATTCGCGATTCATGTCGATTGGGTATCGGATGATTTCGGACCCGATGAATTGCGCCACACCTCGGCGCTTATAACAATCGCCGTTAACCACCGGATCGTCACCCGGGTCGAGGATGAATGGTCCAAGACCGTTCGACCGGAGGTCAGGCTGCCCGCATATCCGCTGGCTCTCTGGTTTGCATCGTCCTGGTGGCGCCTCGAATGGGAGCCGCCGCCGCCGGGCCCTGTGACGCTCTCATGGCGCATGGCGCACGAAATGGCGGCGGCTGGTCAGGGACTTCTCTGGCCTCCGATAACCTTTGAGTCGGATGGCGAGATGTTGGATATTTCCTGGCATCCAACAGAATTGTCGCCTGCGGAACCGGTTCGTTACCTGGATAATCACCATAATACCGTACCTCTGGGTGTCTTCGAGGATGCGATAGATGCCTTCGTCGAGCTGACACTGGCGCGCCTCGATGCGATGGGGATCGAAGGCCGCGCGCTTCGATCGCTGTGGCGGGAGGTTTCTGAAGAGCGGCGGACTGAAGCCGCCGCGCGCTACCGTCAGATCGAAGCCCGCCTTGGATTCGATCCTGACGATGCCCGAGAGGGCGCGGTCAATGATCTGGTGAGCCTCGCGGCCAAAGCTGGCGGCGACGCCGTCAATGAAATCGCCACCGCGTGCGCTGTTTCCGAGAATCCGGTTGGCGTTCTACGCGAGATCATTCACCGGACGTCAGCGTCTCGAATCGAAGCCAGAATGCAGCCAACGCCCGAGCTCGAGCGCGCTTCCGCACGTTCTGGCCCTATGGAGACAGCCGGAGCGCGAGGGTTCCGGCTGGCGCATGTGGCACGCGCCGCCTGGGGGCTTGAGAGCGGCCCGGTGACCGATCAAACGTTATCCGAGCTGCTGTCGATTCAAGACGAAGTTTTAAGAAATCAGAGCGAACGCTCGCTGGCGCCGGTAGGGCTAGCGATACGAAACGGTCGGGCTGATAAACTGAAACTCCTTTTCCAAAGGCGGAGCCGGACGGGGCGGCGGTTTGAGGCCTCGCGATTCATGGCCGATAATCTGACAGCGCCACCTGCCGATCACTGGCTGCCCGCCACGAGTGCCCGAACCGCTCGCCAGAAGCTTCAACGCGCCTTTGCTATTGAACTGCTCGCGCCGATCGATGACCTCGTGGATCATCTGAGTGGGGATTACTCGGATGAGGCATTCGACGAAGCGGGCTACTACTATGGAATCTCCCCGCTCGCAGTGCAAAGCCATCTGGCCAACAAAGGTGTTATTCCGCGGTTCTGAATCGGATGTGGAGCGCCCGAAGCAGAATCCCGGCCCCGATCCGGGGAAATCGCCGATGGGTAAAGGAACAGCGCGCATTTCGAGAGGAATGGGCGACCGGTCCGACGTATTCTGGCTTCAGAATATGTCGCTCTTCGACCTGAGGTTGGTTTGTCCCATGCTTTGCCGGTCTTCAGCCTTCATCCATACAGTTGGCCCGCCTTTTATGACCGGTCGGAAGGTATCTTGATGGAATTGCATCCACCTGAAGCCGAAGCGGCATCCGAGCTGCTCCGCGAGCGCGCTTACCGTGAAATCAAGAATCGCCTGGCTTTGAGCATCAATCCGCCCGAGCCGTTTCTTTCCGAGCGAAAGCTCGCCCTGCAGCTTGGAATGAGCAATACCCCCGTCCGTTCCGCCATCGAACGATTGGCGGTGGAGGGCCTGATCATTATCTCACCGCAGCAGGGAATCATTATGCGGGAGCTCTCCGCGAAGGAGATCACCGATCAATACGAGATGCGGCAGGCCGTCGAGCCGTTCGTCCTGCGGCGCCTCGCCGGCAAATTGACGGCCGATCAGGGCCGGCGCCTTCGCGCCCATCTAAAGGAGCAGGAGCAGAGCGCCCGGGCGGGCGATGCTGCGAAGTTCGTCGAGCTAGACAGCGCCTTCCATCTTCTCTTCTGCGAATTCTTGGCCAACGATGAGATTCTTCGGACGATGCGGCAGCTTCGAGACCGAATCCACCGTTTGGTTCTGCGGATGGTCCGGCACGCGCCCGCATCGATGTCAGAGAGTCATGCCGATCACGCTCGCGTCACCGAAGCGGTTCTGCGCGGAGACGGAAAACCAGCGGCGCGGCTCGTTATTGAGCACCTGGAAAAGGCGAAACGCGCTCTCGCGCCGCTCGGGACGCCGTGAAGGCGTGTAAAGCAAAGCTGCGGACTGAGCATCTGAACAGCCGGCGCTTTACTCGCTTGACAGACACCGCACGCATTGTGATATACTGGAAGGAAGCAAACGCGAGCTATCTATCCTCTTCGCTCCCATCTCCGAGAGCATCGAGGAAAGCGTTAGAGGCTGGATGGTCTCTTTCGGATATTCCGGATGAGGGTTGCTTAAGCTGCAGCGGGACTGTGGCCAGCCGCCCTCGAGTCTGCCAGGAAGCCGGTATCATGGGTGCAACAGCCGTGTCTGATGACCTCGAAAAGCATCTTGAACAGGGCATCCAGTTCAAGATAAACGGTGAGTACGACGAGGCCGTCCGCGAACTCAAACTTGTCCTCGCCTCCGATACTGAGCACGCTCGCGCGCACCACGAATTGGGCCTGGTCTATGGATTCACCGGCGAATACGACGAATCCGTCACCGAGCTTCAGGAAGCTGTCCGCCTCTCTCCCGACGTTCCCAAGTTCCACGAGAGCCTGGGCCTGACTCATACCATGCTCGGTATGTACGAGGAAGGCCGCGAGCAATTTGAGCTGATTATCTCCTCCTGGCCCGACAGCGACGAAGCCAGCAAGGCTCGCGAGCAGTTAAAATTCTTCGAAGAGTTCGACCAGTAAAACCGGCCTCCTAACCGTCGGCGCCCCTCATTCCGCGGTTTCGAATGCCGAGCTCCCGCGGCCACTCGTCCCATCGCCGGCTCCGCTGTAATGGTTTGCCCGCTCCCATTCTTCTCGACGGTCCGCGTGCCTGCTT
>DASRZA010000371.1:0-7650 GCA_035686845.1 Armatimonadota bacterium
ATCTGCGCAACCCACGCGCCCATCTTCACTTCGCGCTGCACAGCCCACGTCGCGGTGTTATATATACGGAATCCATCGGTTCGGCACATGGCAAGTCGCCCCCCATCGGGCGAAAAGCAGACCACGCTTCGTGCCTGGCAATCCGACGCATTCCCGAACGATCGCTCGACTCGCATCGACGGAGTGCGTAAAACCTCAACGCCGCCATCATCATAGCCGATGGCGATGCGGTCGCCATTAGGTGAGAAGGCCAGTGAGTCGATCCTGCCTTTTCGTAGGTGGATTGAGCGACGAAGCCGGCCGTTCAAAGGGTCCCGGATGGCCAGCGAATCGCCGTCGACAGAGGCCAGCATCGAGCCATCGGGGGAAAAGCCGATCGCGTCGAATTGTGCCGCAGCCTTCTGCGCGGGTAAAGGGGTCCATGATCTCGTATTCCAGAGCTGCAGTCTCATGCCGTAGTCGTCATCGAACGCCATTACAACGGCCATACGATCACCAGATGGTGAGAACACGATCTCATCAACCGCGTCGGACAGCGAAAGCAGGCGGCGATACGACGGAATCGAGGGACCCGGTGATCGTGGCGCTACCGGCGCTAACGGTACCCGCCGGGGTGTCCGAGCGCCTCGCAGGATGAGTGCGGCCAGCAATATCGCAACCGCTGCGAAAACGGCGGCCCTGGCGCATTTTGTGGTGACTGTCATAATTCGTTCCCCGCTGAGTTCAAACAGATCGGCTGGCGGCCCGCTATTATCAACGCGGCCAGAGTGGGACGTTCATGTCAGAACAGCCCACGCGAAACTCTGCCCCCGGGTTTCGACCGGCTCCGTCGGAATCCTTCAGGTAGACTCAAGCGGTCAGGTCCACATTTCAAAAGCGCCATCGGTCTGGCCGGGCGCTCACCCCGAATGACTTCGGGGCCTGTGATACAAAATCCCTGCGGGGTTGATGCTGTTCACAGGCGCGGCGGTCCGGGGACGCGACCGCCGATCTCACTCAGTGTGAGTAGTTACGCTCAAGCGGTCACGTCGACGTTCTGGCTGCCGCACCGTTCGCGCAGGGCGCGGACGAGTTCGGGGCTGCGTTGGACGCTGGCGCCGTTGTGGGACCGGAGTTTCCGCCGGCCGGCCGGTGTTTCCACCGTCAGCTCTACCGGGTGCGGGCCGCCGGCGTACCGGCTCAGAATGGCCGCGATCTCTTCCATCACCGGTCGTGTTGACGTCTCCGGCGTGAGACGGACCCGCAGCACCTTGATGATCGCCGGAGCTGCTCCGCTGCCATTCGTGCTTCCGTTCGGCGTCGGGTTGATGGTTTGAGGGGCCTTATGACGCGGCGCCGGGGAATCGACGATGGATTCACCGGCCGGGGGATAAAGAACGACCTTCTCACCTTTCTTAGGAAGAGCGCCGTAGATGTCACGGATGGTTGTGACGTCGTCCGGGATCTCGTCGTCGTCGCTGATCAGGGCCGCGCCGCCGCCGGTGGCTGATTCTGGCGCGGGAGGCGCTGGCGCGGATGGGGTTGACGCGGTTGGGGCTGGCGCGCGTGGGGCGGAAGCGGCCGGTTCCCAGCCGGGGACCTCTTCTGTCGGGAGGTCGAGCCGGATATGGCCGCCAGTCGCCGGCGCTGCGGTCGCTTTGGAGGGCGCCGCAGCCGGTGATTCGGGGATCGGAGGCGCTTCGGGGATGATCGATGGCTTCTCGGGTTCGGCCGCGGCGTTCGGAGTCCCGCCCGGTTCGGGAGTTATCCGCGCAGATTTTTCCCGGGCTGCCGGTTTCTTCGCTGCCGCGGGGGGATCATTGAAGAGTCTCGGAGCAGACCAGTTGAGATCGGGAACGACCGTTTCATCGCCATCGAGTGTGGGATCAATTTCGACGAGACTTCCGTCACTCAGCCCCCACGACTCCACCGGATCATCCTGAATATCGGCCCACGGATCCAGGTCGGAAAGAGTGGCGTCGGCGGCGGTAATCTCGTCGGCGAGGACGCTGAACTCACGGTCGTCGGTCTCTTCCGACTCGGCGGCCGCCTTATCGCTGCCAGACTTACGGCCGCGTCCGCCGGCGCCGGCCCGGATGCTCACCTTTCCCCGCACCAGGATCACCCGGTCCTTCTCGATCAATTCGCCGTGCTTCTCTAAGGCTTCTTTGAAGACCACGACGTCGATGCGGCCGGTGAGATCCTCCAACATCACGAACATCATCGGGTCACCCTTGCGGGTCTGGTGCCGGCGGAACTCGCAAACCAGCCCTCCAATCGTGACAGCGTCCCTCTCCGAATACTGCTTCAGCTCATTGGTCGCGGCCGCGCCGGCTTTCCGGAACGCCTTCCGGTAGGCGTGCAGCGGGTGGTTCGAGACATAGAGACCGAGCAGATCTTTCTCGAAGCCGAGGAGCTCCTGCGGCTTATATTCCTCGACCGGTCGAAGCTGCGGATACTGCACCTTCGGCGCCACCGAGTCGGCCGCAGCGCCCAGCAGGCCGAACAGCGTCACCTGCCCCGATTGCGCGTTGCGCCTGGCCTGCTGCCGGAGGCTCATCGCCACGTCCAGGTTATCCATCAACTGGCGGCGGTTTGGAGTGATCTCCTGGAACGCTCCCGCCTTGATCAGCGCCTCTAAGCTGCCCTTATTGACCGCCGTGACTTCGTGAGTCCGCTCGCAAAAGTCGAAGATCGACTCGAACGGGCCCTCTTGCTCACGCACCTTCAGAATGCCGTCGATGGCGGTGGAGCTGAGGCCTTTAATGGCCGCCAGTCCGAACCGGATGGCGCGGTCCGCTCCCGGTTCCGGCTCAAAGTTAACGGCGCTCCGGTTAATATCCGGCGGCCGCACATCCACGCTCATCCGGCGGCATTCCTCCATTGTCGCCGCCAACCGGTCCTTATTCTCCATGAGGCTCGTCAGGAGCGCCGAAAGATACTCCACTGAGTAGTTGGCCTTGAGATAGGCGGTCTGGTAGCAGAGCGCCCCGTACGCCGCGCTGTGAGCCTTGTTGAACCCGTAAGCCGCGAACGCGGCCATCTGGTCATAAATCGTGCCCGCGATATCTCGCTTGACTCCGCGTTCCGTGGCGCCCCCGACAAACTTGTCACGGAACTTGGCCATCAGATCGTGGATCTTTTTGGACATTGCCTTGCGGAGCTTTTCGGCGTCGCCCGGTTGGAAACCGCCCACCTGCATCGAGATTTGCATGATCTGCTCCTGGTAGAGCATCACGCCATAAGTGTCCTTCAGGATAGGCTGAAGCTGATCGTCCAGGTACGTGACAGACCGCCGTCCGTGGCGGCACTCGATGAACTGGTCCACCATGCCGCTCTGCAGTGGGCCGGGCCGGTAAAGGGCCACCACAGGCACGAGGTCATCGAAGATACGGGGCTTCAACTGCCGCACCATCTGTCGCATCCCGGAGCTTTCCAGTTGAAAGACGCCCACGCCGTGACCCTCGCTGAGCATCTCGAAAGTCGCCGTGTCGTCTTCAGGGATCCGGTCAATATCGATGACCTCGCCCCGTCGCTTTGAGATAAGCTCCAGGCAGTTATCCACCACGGTGAGGTTTCTAAGACCCAGGAAATCGACCTTGAGAAGACCGATCTTCGAGACCGATTCCATGTCGTACTGCGTGCAGGGCCGGGTCTCGGTCACCTCCACGCCATCCCGCATCACTTTCACCTCTCCCGCACGCTGGAGCGGCACACAATCGGTGAGCGGATCACGTGAAATGACGACGCCTGCAGCATGAATGCCGGAGGTGCGCACAACGCCTTCCACGGTGCGCGCCCGGTCAATCAGCGTCTTTATCTCGGGGCTGCCATCATAAAGCTGCTGCATCTCCGGGATGCCCTGAAGGCAGTCGTCGATGGAGGGACTCAGGCCCGAAATCAGCTTGGCGATCCGGTCCACTTCGGGCAGCGGCACGTTGAGCGCCCGGCCGGCGTCCCGGATGGCGGCCCGGGCGCCGAGCGTGCCGAGTGTGCCGATCTGCGCCACGTGATCCTTGCCATAGCGCTCGATCGCGTAGTCGATCATTTCTTCACGGCGAATATCGGCGAAGTCGAGGTCGATGTCCGGCATTTCCACCCGGTCCGGGTTCAGAAACCGCTCGAACATCAAATTGTAACGCAGTGGATCAACCGACGTGATACCGAGCAGATAGGCGACAATGCTCCCGGCGGCCGATCCGCGGGCGCGGCAGCTGATCCCCCGTTCCTGCGCGTGGCGCACAAAATCCGCCACAATGAGGAAGTACGAGGCGAATCCCTTCGGATTGATCACCGAAAGCTCATAGTCCAGCCGGCGGATATGATCATCATTCACCGGGTTAAACCGGGTCGGCAGCGCGCTGACACAGAGGTCCTTCAGATACGAATCGGGTGTGCTCCCTTCAGGCACGGGAAATTCGGGGAGTGAAACCTGGTCGAACTGCAGGTCCAGGTTACACATTTCCGCGATCCGCAGCGTGTTAGTGAGCGCGCCAGGAATATGTCCCAGTTTTCGATCCATCTCCTCCGCGGTGGCGAGATAAAACTGGCTGCTCTCAAACTTGAACCGCTTCTGATCCGTGACGGCCGCGCCGGTCTGGATGCAGAGGAGCAAATCGTGGGCGTGATGGTCTTCGGGGCAGACGTAATGAACGTCGTTGGTGGCGACCATCGGAATATCCAGCTTTTTCGAGAGGTCAAGGAGCGCTTCATTCACCCGGTACTGGTCGTCTATACCATGATCCTGAAGCTCTAAGAAGTAGTTCTCCCTACCGAAGATTTCACGATGCTCTTCCGCGGCGCGGCGGGCCTCTTCCAGTTTCTCATGGACAATCAACTGCGGCACTTCGGCGCCCAGGCACGCGCTCAGGCAGACGAGGCCCTCCGAAAACTCGGCGAGCGTCTCCCGATCCACTCGAGGCTTGTAATAGAAGCCTTCAAGATGGCCGCGGCTCACCAGCCGCATCAGGTTCTTATATCCCTCGAAGTTTTTCGCGAGCAGGATGAGATGATAGTAGTTCGAGCCGCCTCCGCCGCGGCCGGTTCGATCGAATCGGGACCCCGGAGTGACGTAGATCTCGCACCCGAGTATCGGCTTTACGCCGCTCTCTTGCGCTGCCCGGTAGAATTCAATACATTTGTACATCACGCCGTGATCGGTGATGGCGACTGCCGGCATCTTCTCCTGAGTGGCGCGTTGGAGAAGCGCTTTTGTGCGGCACATACCGTCGAGCAGTGAGCCTTCGCTGTGGAGATGGAGATGAACGAATTCAGCCATAGATGTACTGTTCTATTCCCCTGAAGTAGTGACGATCCTCGAATATTGTGGCATGGCGGGGTCGCCGGAGCCGCCTCGCGCACTGCCCTACGGGTAAGCCGGCAGTCGCCATCCTCCATTCTAGATGGGTTGCAGTCCACAACACTCCCCCGTTATTGGCGGCCGGGGGATGCCGGCGAGCTTACGGGCTGCCGCCGGTCGAGACCTGGAACACTATTCCGGCGGCGGCCGCGCGACGCCGGCAATGAGCGCGCCGGGACGCCGGCATTTCATGCCGGCGCTGATCGCGCTTGATCCAACGCACTGGAGTACGTTACCATCTTGATAGTAGGCTGTCCATAGTACGGCAGGCTCATGCCCCGCTACGGGGCCGCTAAAATCTTGCCGTCCCCCCATTTCGAAGGCGCCAATCCCGGCGCCGCGGGCGCGGTGGGCGTTCGAGAAGTTCGACGAGAGGTTCGATATGAAAGAACAGAATCAGGCAGCCGCTGCGGAGAGGCTCCCCGGAATGCAGAGGGCGCTGGGAATCGTCATGGCGCTGGTGGCCGTCTGCCTGGTGTTCGTGCTGTTCCTCTGGCATTCCCAGGCAAAACCATCGCGCACGTCCTACCGCGATCTGGCTATCACGCGCAGCGCCGTAGTCCTGAATAAAAAAACGGGCAAGTTGGTCTGGACGGGAATAGTGGTCAACCACGGCAGCGAGCCGGCCCCCGCTCCCTGGGTGGTTGTCAACCTGTATGACCCGGCCGGAGATGGAGTGGATACCGGCCAGGCGACCACCACCGTGAAAAGCATCCGTGGCGGGGGCTCACTCGGATATTCAACGATTTTTGATTCCCGCGGCAATAACATGCGCGCCGAACCGCATCTGGAGGAGCCGAACTCTCGGCCGCTGGGGATGTAACGAAAGCACGGGTGTCGGCGCGGGTTGTTCCAAAACCCTCGCGCGCCTGCTGCCGAATAGCGTAAATCGAAAGATTGGGGGGTGGCTTGGCGCGAATAGTGACATTCGGTGAGATGATGATGCGGCTGGCGGCGCCGGGCAGGCTGCGCTTTTCGCAGGTGAGCACGTTCGAAGTAACCTATGGCGGCGGTGAGGCGAACGTCGCGATTTCGCTCGCGAATTTCGAGCAGGACGCCGTTTTCGTGACCAGGGTGCCCCGTAATCCATTCGGCGACGCGGTCGTTCAAACTCTTCGCGCGAGAGGCGTCGATACCTCGTTCGTCGCCCGTGGCGGAGACCGCCTCGGAATCTACTTCCTGGAGGTCGGCGCCAGCCAGCGTCCATCGGTGGTTGTTTACGACCGCGCCGGCTCTGCGATTTCAGAGGTAAGTCCGGACGATTTCGACTGGAAGAGCATATTTCGAGGCGCGCAGTGGTTTCACGTCACCGGTATTACGCCGGCGCTAAGTCCGGGCGCAGCGGCCGCCGCGTTGGAAGCCTGCCGGACCGCGCAGGCGGCCGGGCTTACCGTTTCCTGCGACCTTAACTATCGCAAAAAACTCTGGTCCCCCGCCCAGGCGCAGGCCTGTATGACCGGGCTCATGGAGTACGTTACGGTCGCAATCGGAAACGAGGAGGATGCGGAGAAGGTTTTTGGAATCAGGGCCGAAGGCGCCGACGTAAGCGCGGGCGCCGTATCCAACGCGGGTTATGAGAAGGTCGCTAAGACCCTTGCCGATCGGTTCGGGCTGAAAACCGTGGCTATCACCCTTCGGGAAAGCCGCTCGGCCGACGATAATGGCTGGACCGCCCTGCTGCTGCATGAAGGCGCAATCTATCAATCGCGCCGGTACGACGTGCATATTGTTGATCGGGTTGGTGGTGGCGACGCATTCGCCGCCGGACTCATTTACGGCATGGTGAATGGTCGCGGCCCGCAAGAGGCGCTGGAATTCGCGGTGGCGGCGTCCTGCCTCAAGCACACCATCGTCGGCGACGCTAATCTGGCGTCGATCGCCGAAGTCGAGGCTCTCATGAAGGGCGACGCTTCCGGTAGAGTGCAGCGATAGCCCGGCGGGCTCGACAGACGATTCACGACTGGAGACGGACAGTGCGGCGTTCACGAGCTTTGCGATGCGGTCTCAGCTTTCTACTCTGCCTGTTCCTCTTAGCTCCCGCAATCCGTTCGGTCATCGCGGCGCCGGCCAATCCTGATTCGGCCCGGTTTCTTCGCGTGGTAAATAAGCTTGTCGCCGCGATCAACGCAAACAAGCCGCGCGTGATCGAGAAGATGTTCGACCCGGGGATGCGCGACGCGCTCCCTCTCGAAAAGGCGGGGCCCTTCTTTCAAAATGTCGTGACCAACAGCGGTAAAATCGTCAAGATCGGCGAACCGCAGATCGATGGCGACGTTGGCCGCTTCAGGCTGTCCAACGAGCACGGCGCCTGG
>DASRZA010000372.1:0-6539 GCA_035686845.1 Armatimonadota bacterium
CGAATCGGCTCTCTGCGCGGGCATTTTTTGGACATCCCGGCAAGTCTTACGCGAGCGGGCAACGCGAAGAACAGTTGGACATGGGCAGACCGGAACGAAGCACATGCACTGCTCGTCTGCTAAAATACCCTATTCTCGGCCTCACTTCTAGGGAGTATTACGCTCGATACTGATGCGATAGATTGCGCAAAATATGTATCGGTATTCCGCTCGCCCGTTGAGATAACGGCTGTTGAACATTGGGGCGGTGAGGCTGGAGCGAGCGCTCTTCGGGCGCTCGCCGATGTGTTCATCGTCTCCCTGGTGGGCAGCGACTATGACATGCACCCCAGCGTAAGGCAGTATTACCGGCGTCTCATGAGCAAGGATGAGCTGCGGTTTGCGCACGGCCGGGCGGCGTCCTACTTTCGCGCCTTATCTGAGCGCCTATCGACGCTTGGTCGTCTTGACGTTGCGACCATTGCAGATTTGTGCTTCCACACCGCTTCCGCCGGGGACCTGGCGGGGGTGTTAAAATTGAACAAGAGTTACGTCGAGGAGTTGAAACGGGCAGCCAGGCATATTTACCGCGACCGTGACTACCCGGAAGCACTGAGGTGGTATGAGGCGCTTTACTCTATGCAGTCCAGGGACATCGAGATTCTGGCTTATCTGGCGAAGTGCTACCATCGAGCCGCATATTCAATACAGTATCTTGACAGGGAGAGTGGACTTGACCGGGAGGAACGAGCAGCGGAGGCTCTTAAACATCGCAATGCTGCTAACGCACAATACCAGGAGTTGTACAGAATGGTGCAGGGATCTAAGGACGAATGGTTCGTGCTCCGCGACTATGCCCGTGTGTTGGTAGCCACCCATCGTGCTGAGGATGATCTTGCGGCGTACGACGAAGCGCAGGCGCTGTTTGAGAAGGCTTTGGCGCTGAAGCCGTCTGACCCGTCTACGGTTGCTGGCATCGCGTACATGCATCACAAGCTTGGGGACGATGTTGAATCGGAGAAAGGTTTTCGACACGTAGTCGACGACCTTCTCCATGATCACAAATACGCGTTGTACTGGCTGTGCCGAATTCTGATCGATAAGGGGAAGCAGAATGAGTGCTCACCATACATCAATCGGCCTCAAGAACTCTACCCATACGATGATGATACTATGGAGATCGCGGATCGAATGGCAGACCCCAAACATTCAGCACTTAAGTGGGCGGGTCGCGCACCGCGGATGGAGGCCGCGGACATCGATTTTTAAGACGGCGGTAGTACGAAGGTTGTCTTTTCCCCGCGCGTCCGATCGAGGAGCCCGCGCTGCGTAAGGCGCATGAGGTGGTCCTGGTCGAGCGGGGCGTCCCCGCGCCGGATTTCGCATAGCCGACGTGTAAGCTCCTCAAGTTGTGACTGGAACATCGGGCGATCGAGGCACTGTCCGAGTAGAAGCTGCGAGATCCATGAGAATAAGCCAGCATGGTTCGGTTTGGGGTCGATCACCTTCAGTGGTCGCTTCTCTTGAAATGCGGAGAACTTCACTATGGACCCGATGCAGAGTGGGATAGAGGCATTCCAAGCGGGCCGGTACATGGATGCGGTGCGCTGTTTCATGCTGGCTCTGGAGGCAGGACAGGATCCGGCGCAGTGCTGGACCAGGATTGGCGCGGCCTGTGCCCAGCAAATGGCCTGGCCGGCCGCCGAGGATGCCTTTCGCCGCGCCCTGGAGCACAGCCCCGGGTCGACCAGGGCCTACTACAATCTGGCCCTCTGCTGCGAACGCCAGGGAAACCTGCAGGAAGCATCCAGCCTGCTCAGCACCGCGATCCGGATCGATCCCGCATATACGGCCGCCTCTGATTTGTTGAAATCCGTCTTGGGGCGAATGGACGTCATACTGACCGATGATCCTACGGCGGCCGTCATCGAGCCCGGGACTCCCCTAATTGTGGTGATCTCCCGGGAAAGCATCGAAAACAGGGACCTCTGCGACATTCGGACAATGCTCGATCTCTGGACACAGAATCCAGAGTGGGCTCAGAGCTCACGAGCGGTCTGTACCCTTTCGATCCATGGCTATGATGATGACCATCGCGAGATTTCTGAAATCCCGGAGGTCAGGGAGTGGTGGTCGCTGCTGGAGGAGGAATGCGGGTACATATTTTGGTTCCTGGATCCCGAGTGCTACGTTCCATTTTCTGCCTGCGCGCTTAGCGTGGAGTTTAGTGGCGGCCAGGTGTGTGTGGATGTTGGCGAAGTCCGCCGGTACCTGCACGAGAAGTCCTGCTGGATGGCGGCGATGGCCGCGCATCTCGACGTGGATGCCTCACCAGTTGTGTGCGGGCTCTACGAGGCTCTGGCCCTGCCGTTTGATCAGAAGACAGATGCAGAAATTCGCCATATGGCCACGGTGGTCCGGAAGGCCATTTCGTCACGGATCGGGCGGGAAACCTCCCCGCTGCACCTCCAGGTTGTGCAGAACAGGCTGGCGATCCAGTGCGCGGCGATTGAACAGACCGGAAAGAAGCTTGAAGATGAAGGAGCAGCGTTAACACAGCGGGCGGTATCCCTGCTTGGGAACCGGGCCGAGCGGTGCCGGGCGGCCCGCATCCTGTGTAAACGAGGAGATCCCCGTCACATCGCGAGCGTCCTTGCGAGTCTGGGACAGATGACGTGGGCAGAGGCGATGGAACTCGCCGAATACCTGCCGCAGTTCGGCGAGGCTGTGGCGGCTCCTCTGGGGCGCTGTGCCTTGATTTCCGACCGGAAACAGACCATCACCGCTTGCATCCTGGGCCTGAAGTACCTGGCGTCGCCCGGCTGTGCGCTGGCGCTGGCCCCCCTGCTGGATGACCGGTACGGACTTGATACGGCGGGTGAGGCGCTGGCTGCCTGTGGGCGCCCGGCGTTCCCCATCCTTGTGGGAAAACTCAATCATCCGAAGGCGGATGTGCGGACGACCGCCGCGAAGGCTCTGGCTCTTATACGAGATCAGGCAGCTATACCCGCTCTCGAAGCCGCTGCCGCCTCTGACCGCAGCAAGGTCGTCCGGGCCATGGCCCGGCGGGCCGTGGACACCTTGCGCGGCGCTGCGGATGATGACAGGATGGTCCGGACCACGTTCGACCAGTATCTCTATGAAGCCGTGAAGCTTATCCGGAACGGTGAGTTCGAAGACGCAAAGCTGCAACTGACCATGGCGCAGCCCTTTACGCGGCCGACCGACTGGAGATCGCTTGCGCTCCATGCCATCTGCGCGGCAGGGACGGCCGAGAACGGGATGGGTGAGCCAGGGGCGGTCTCCGAACAGCTCATGCAAGAAGCGCGCAGTCGCTGCCCGGACCAGTCAGCCTGGGATGAATACTTCGAAGACCTGGAGCTGTGATAGCTTGCAGCGGACCTACGCTTTCCTGGAGAATGGCGACGGTGTTACTATCTTTCGATGATTTGTGGGAGCGACTGAACGCCAACGATGAAAGCACGGACATTGAAGCAAAACTCGGGCGCCAAATGGGCGATTCGGTGCTGGAAACCGTGTCAGCTTTTTCTAACGAACCTGGGCTGAACGGTGGATACGTCGTGTTTGGCATCAAGCAGGCCGAGGAAGCATCTGCGGATCGGTATCAGATAGTTGGAGTTGCCGATCCAGATCGTCTTCAAAACGAGATGTCCACCCGGTGTAATACCGAGTTCAACTACCCGGTGCGGCCAATCTTATGGGTCCACCAGCATCGTGGGCTTCGGGTTGTCATCGCTTTTGTGCCAGAGGCCGCGCCCCATTTAAAGCCCGTGTATATCAAGAAACACGGCCTTAGGGGCGCATATCGGAGGTGTGGTTCAGGTGACATCGTCTGTTCGGATAGTGATATCGAACGATTCTACCAGGAGCGTATGCATCGGAGCTACGATAAGACACCGCTGCCTGACGCTGCGATGGAAGATTTTGATCCTGAGGTTATCGCGGTTTACCGTAAGTTACGGTCGGAGATTGCCCCCTCTGCTCCTGAATTGCAGTTCCCGGACGAGGAATTGCTCTATGCGCTCAACGCTGCAGTACGCCGGGGGTCTTCTCTGGCGCCAACAATGGCGGGAATACTCATCTTTGGCAAACGCTCCGCCATCCGCCGGCACTTCCCGCTTTTACGAATTGATTACATCAGGTTGGAAGGTCGCGAATGGGTTCGGGATCCGGAGAACCGGGGAGAGCATGTGGAGATAATGGATCCGCTCCTGCGCGCCATTCCCCGGATTATTAGCCAGATTATAGAGGATTTACCTCGCGCGTTCCGGCTGCCCCGGGATCAGGATCTTCGGCAGGAGGTCCCGCTGCTGCCTCGGAGGGCCTTGGAAGAGCTTGTTGTCAATTCCGTAATGCACCGAGACTACCGCACCCGGGGAGCTATCCAGATTATCCGGTACTCGAACCGGGTTGAGTTTCGTAACCCTGGCATTTCACTCGTCGCTGACGATCGATTGGGGGAGCCCGGATCGGTAACACGTAACGAGGCTATCGCAGGTATTCTTCATGACACTCCATACGCAGAGACCAAGGGCACCGGAATCCGGGCCGTACGGGAACTGGTGCGGGAGCATCATCTCGATCCACCTGTGTTCGAATCAGATCGTGAAAAGGACACCTTTAAGGTCACCGTGCTATTCCGGCACCTACTGGATTCAGAAGCAGTGGCGTGGTTGGACAACTTTCAGGCGCTCAGGCTTGCGTCGGAAGATCAGAAAGCCCTCCTGATTGTGAGAGAGGTAGGGGCTATCCACAACGCCGCCTACCGAGATATCAACCGGGTTGACACTCTCACTGCAAGCCGCCACTTACAGCGTTTGCGGGATCTGGAGTTGTTGGAGCTAAAGGGGCAGGGCCAGGCTGCCTACTACTTGCCAGGTCCCCGGTTGCGAAGATTCCTTGAGGGAGAATCCGATACTGTCTTAACGCCGGTTGCTGCTAATGCCACCGGAATACCGACTGCCCTAAAGGAAGAGATCGATCGATTGGGCTTGAAGTGTCCCGCGCGCCAGATTTCAGCACTCACTTTACGCGTTTGCTCTATCAGGCCCATGATGGTCAGTGAACTCGGAAGGCTCTTCAAACGGACCCCGGAACACATGCGGCGCCGTTACCTGAGTCCGCTCGTCCGAGAGAAGAAATTGGAACTGACCGTTCCTGGCAGCCCCCGGCATCCGGAACAAGCGTATAGAACTGTCTTGCCGGTTGTCTCCACTCCTCGAATGGAGGGCGCTGGATGATGACGGGTGTCACTCGGCATGCCTGCTACCTGCTCCACCGGTCTGGCTCTCTGAGTGGATACACATCACCTCGCACCAGAACCCAATGGCGTATGCTTTCATGGCTTTACAGGCCCAATGACATATGCTTTGACAGATTACAGCGTATCTAATGACATATGCTTTGACAGATTACACCGTATGTGATGACATATGCTTTGACCAATTATGGGGAGCCTACGAAGAGAGTAGTTGTCAACGCCGATGGTAAAATCCGCATAACTCCGAAGTAGAATCCCCCCCGCTCCTTCGCCAGCGCACGAAGCTATTCGGCGGCGCTTGGCGGGAGGTGGATACTTTTCACGCCTCCACCGTCGTTGCCGCCGGGACCTCCTCTGGATCGGCTGGATGTCTCCATAATGCGATTGTAAGGGGATAAATGGTCTAGCACAAGGGTGGCTGCCGCTGAGCGGCGCCTGGAACCACCAGTATAATTAC
Source organism: Armatimonadota bacterium (assembly GCA_035686845.1). Lineage (GTDB taxonomy): Bacteria > Armatimonadota > DASRZA01 > DASRZA01 > DASRZA01 > DASRZA01. Next base: position 5,718 of record DASRZA010000372.1, read on the forward strand.
GCTTGAGGTCGTGGAACGAACTGAAAAGAGCGCCAGAGTCTGAATGAATCGAGGATCGATGCCAACATACTGGCAAATTGCTGCGGGCGGTGTTGGACGCGAGTTCAGCGATCAATTCATCCGATATGGTCTCGCATTCGTTGGGATACCGCAGTACCCGACGATGGAACAGGTTAAAGCGGGGGATATTCTCCTGCTCAAACGGGGGCTGTCGAAAGTGATGGCGGTTGGCCGCGCGTTGGAGTGGGATGGAGCGTGCGTCCACTTCGGCGACAAGCCGTGGCTCCGCGACTTTGATGGTTGGGACCTGCCAGGCTATTGCCACGTAGAATGGCACGTTCCCAAGTATCCGGTGTTCACCAGCGGACTCACTCGCGCGACCATCCAACAGGTTTATCAGCCTGAGCACGTACATCTCGCCGACACTGTACTCGCGTCTGTACCTGTCAGCACCCCGATTGCGCCCGATCCCTCGCCGACCAATCCGGTCTCGGACCAACAGATCCTGGAGTTCCTGATTCGCGAGGGACTCCGGCCCGCTCTGGCCGAGGATCTGACGACAGCGTTCCGCCGTATCCGGCTGCTCGCCAGCTATTACTACAACAATTGCGCATGGGAAGACGTACGAGAACACGAAACGCGCACGTTCCTGATCATGCCGCTGCTGCTGGCGCTGGGATGGGCCGAACAGCAAGTCAAAATCGAACTGGGGGTTCCCCAGGGCCGCGTCGATGTTGCCTGCTTCTCCAGGCCATACCAGCGTGATCCAGGTGGTCAACCAAATGTGGACGATTGTGTGCTCCTTCTGGAAAGCAAGGGTTT
>DASRZA010000373.1:0-13144 GCA_035686845.1 Armatimonadota bacterium
GGCCGGTTAGCAGCGGGCATAAGCCGCACAACATCAACCCCGGGGCTTATGTACCAGAGGCCGGAATTCATCCGGCATGAGCAGCCGGCCAGATCGATGACTCCCGTGAGGCTTGAGCGGCTACGCCCGCGGGGGCCAAGGGACGGGATTGGAACCACTCGGCAGCTACTTGTCCTGAGCGGGGGCGCGACAGGGCGGCGCCACGGCGCCCCCAGCGTTGACGGTGCCCTCCGGCTCCTTTGAGCTGTTGTCGGGGGACGGCGTCGCTGATACGGCTCCGGCCGCATCGTAGTCTTTCTCCCAGGCCGCCAATAGCTCCACTGGGTTAGATCCGACTGGATCGAGCTTCGCCAACCATGTCCCTTTTGGGTTGCCTGCCGGAGGAAGCCGCACACCGAAACCAGATAACAATTGGTCTGCGAGCTTCTCACGCTGGCTCGCTGTCAGTTCCTCAATGGTCAGCTCGAAACCGTAGCTCGGCGGCACTTCCTTCCCCGCAGCGATGGCGAGTTTGCGATATTCGTAGTCGACAGATATCGAAAAGGACCTCTTCCCCGACCTAAATGAGGTTCGGGTTTGGGCCGCCGCGCTCTCGGGCGCTAAAACCGTGGTCAAAAAATGGTGGAGGCCATGCGCGTACTCCAGCGGGTTGATGAGGAAGCGAGTGTAATTCTCCCTGAATTGGGACGCGAATTCGCGGTCAAGCTTCTGGTATTTCGGTAAGAGGATCAACCAACGGCTGGCCTCCTTTATAAGACCTCTTTGTTCATCGGTTGCCTCTGTTGGATCTCCGACGATATGGCCCCCGCTTGTTCGAGGTCGATAAGACGCCAGAGCAGCCAATGCACTCGCGGAATTCGTCAGCGCCTCCTGCCAGGCCTGAGCGTCTGCCCTGCGGTTCTCTTCGACCATTTTTTTCCTAGCAAGCCGATCCTCCCGATTCCACCGGCGCCGTTCAGTTAATGCGCCCGAAACTGCAGTCAAAAAAGTCGCCAACAGGGTGAGCGCACCGCCGATGATCACAGCTAGAAGAGCCTGGTTCTTGAGCAGGACCTGCGATAAAGTTTGCAACCGTTAGACCTCCCATCTGATGACTTGAGAGCCGGTATCTCGCGGCTATTATACCCCTGAGAAGAGTCCCACGTGAGCGAAGCCACTACAGGCGGTAAATGGGACTCCATCAATGCCTGTGGCAGATCAGGAAACGATCTGCGCTCCTGGGGGTCGGGCCAGCTTTAGGCAATCGAGCTGGCATCGTATTGCCGTGTACCCGCACGACCGATTGGCTCAGAGTTCCATGGAATGGATCCAGCGGACGTGGATCACACAAGGCCGCGATAACTCGGTTTTCGACGTTGTAGACGACACCGCTCGTGGATCCACCCGAGCTCCAGCGGAGCCTCGCAGGCGCTTCTGGCACGGCGCATGGGGGCTACGAGACAGCAGGGACACTCGTTACGTATTATATATATGGGACCATCTCGTGCGGGCGGGCGCGTCCGCGCTCGCCGCGATGTCGGACAGCCCCTCCGGATGTGCGTCCAATTTTTAGCGCCCAGGGCGCCTCACCAGGTCCCGCAGGTGGCTGAAGCGGTGATATTGCACCGGAAGGAATCAACACAGATATGACACTGGTAGCTGCATGGAAAGAGGAGGGAACCCCGTTCCTCCTGGGTGACTTTCTCGTAAGCCGTAAACGGGCTCAATGTGAGCCTGAACAGCACGCGTGCTTGCCCACCCAGGACGACGTAAGCGTCCTGCTCACGCCACCCTCCGATTTTGTAATAACGGATCTCGTTCAGAAGGTTTATGTTATCAGCGACCGGGTTGCGGTGGGATGGGCGGGGTCCAGAATCGGCGCAGCAACAGTGATAAGGCGGCTGCGAAGCACTCTACGCGAATTAAAAAAACCCTTCAGGCCATTGAGAAAAGCTCTGGCTCCCTTCACCGCCGACGAGATCGGTAACCTCGAATTGGTCGGATGGGTACTGGAAGGGACGCGAGCACGATGCTTCGAGTGGTCCAGCGCGAAGTCCTCAGTCCTCGCGGAGGTAGAATCAGCGGTAGCGGGCTCGGGAGCCGAAAGCTTCTCCCACGTCCTAAATCCGACCCATCGCTGGCGCGGTGAGCAGCCCACGGTCAACCGCGTTCTCGTGATGGTCGGTAAGCTTCTGGGCCACGAAGTCCTTCACCGCACGAACCTGTGGGATCGCTTCGGCGGTGGAATTGAACTGATCCATCACCGGGACGGGAGGTTCCAGGTTGTGCCCAGCGTTACCTTTGCCTTCGTCCGTACAACCGAAGTAGATGGGATGGTGGATGAAAAACGGGAACGCCGGGTGTTGAAGATAGACTACCAGGACGGCGCGGCGAGCATTTTGTGCTGTGTGAGCAATGATGACAGGACCCATCGGGAGCTCCTGTTTCCTGTTTCGCCCGTTGATGAGGATACGGGACCCGCTCAGTACCCGAGCCATCTATCGCTCCGTTCCTCGTATTACTGCGTCGTCGCCGATATCACGGATCGTCGCGGCAGAACCATCGTCTATCCAATGACTGTTGGAGACGAGTGCCGCGCTACACTGATCGATTACCGACATTATAGCGACGGAAACGAATCCTTCGAAATCGCGGATAATTGCTTCGACCTGGTGCTCGACTGCCTGAACAGGGTGAGGGACGATCGGACGCAGTTCCCGCCGCTCCTTTACCGGGAGGGCAAACCACTATTGCCAAGGGTTCGCGAGATCCAGTCCGGGCGTTCAGGGATAAGTTCTCGTCTACATGAAACACAGAGCGCCGTCGGGCGAGGCGGACGGTAATTTGGAGGCTCTGCTTCCCCGGGGGAAGGACGGCGCCTGTGTCACCTCGGTGATAAGATACCCCCCTCACAATCCCGTGTCGCCGAGTTGCGTAGCGCGCCGGATCGAGGCGGTTTAGGGAAAGGGGCGGTTGGGACCCGTAAAGGAAGCACCCATCAGTGGGACAGGGCCATTTCATCTTCTCGATACTTTCCATCCAAGGCGGCTCCCCTTCGCCCAGACCGCGGCGATAGCGGTGGCGGCCCGTCCACGTGCATTTGAAATCCGCGCGGAATGACACGCGAACCATCTGAAAAAGAATCAACAACGCCTTTCTACTTACGGCCGGCACCGCGCCGAAGTCCGACACAAGCCTCGAGCGGTCCTGCGTCGAGCGACGCGCGGGCTTGAGCGGTTAACCTGGCGGCGGCGTTTTGAAGGAGGAATCCGCCGCACGCCGGCGAATCATGGATCCGGAGGATACTACCATGAGATGGATTCCATCATCAGCCGCGCTGATCTGCGCGGCCGCGCTAATGGCTGCCGGATGCGGCGGCTCGAACCAGCCTGCGACCACTACTACGCCGACTGCTCCCATAAACTACGGGGCCAAGATGGCGAAGACTCCGCCGTCTACCGCGAAAACCGGCGGCGCGATGAGCGCCACAGCCGGGATGAAGACTGCCAACCTCAGCATCACCGGAATGACTTGAGGCTCCTGCGCTGAAACCGTTCAGCAGGCCTTGGTCAAGGCCAAAGGAGTTTCATCTGCGAATGTCTCGCAGAGCACCAACTCCGCTACGGTGAAATACGACCCAAAGAAAACCACACCCACCCAGCTTGCGCAGGTCGTGGATTCGGCGAAGGGCATGAGCACGTATCACGCCACCGTCAAGGGGAGCTGAGGTCATATCAGGTCAGCGGCCTGGGAGCTGATACCGGTGAATCGCCGGATCACCGTCCGGGCCGCGGCCATCGGATCTGAACTCTCCTTAATGATGATATGCTGGATCGGGGCGCCGGCAGAAATCCGGACCGGATCGAACGACTTAAGCTGCTCTTCGTAGACCCGGACATCGGCGTCCGAAACGGATCCGGCCGCGGCACGCTGCCGGAGACGACGGCGGATCTCGGGGTCGGGACAGGCGATCTCCACCACCCAGAATCCTGCGCCCGCGTCCTGCGCCAGCTTCGCGGCCGCATCCCTCTCACCGACTGCCAGAAACGTCGCGTCGAGTAAGACGTTGAGCCCCTGCCGCAGCCAGCCATCCCCGCGGCGCCGGAGTTCGCGGTAGACCGCCGCGCGCGCGGCGGCCGTGTAATGATCAGAACCAAGCGCTCGGAAACCGTCCGCGCCGGCCAACTCCCTGCGCATATCGTCGGACGAAAGCAGTACGGCCGGGAGCCGCCGGCAGAGCTCCTGCGCCAGCGCCGACTTGCCGGATCCGGAGAAGCCCACCATAATCATGAGCGTTGGGACCGCCGGCCCGGCAGCGTATGTTAAGCTCAAATCGTACGCGGCGGCCGCCATGCTCTCGTGCGCGTCTCTATCCGGCGGAGGTATCTCAGCTTCGGCGGCCGCGAGCCGCGCGATCTGGCCCCTCACCACGGCGCGAAAGCACTGGTAGAAGCGCAGCATCTCGAGAAGCCCGGGGTCCTGCGCCTGTTGCTGGTAACCGTCGATGAGCGCCTGTCGTAATTCGGGCCGACCGGCGAGATCCAGGTCCATCGCCAGGTAAGCCAGATCCGACGCCGTATCGATATACCGAAACTGATCGTTAAACTCGATGCAGTCGAAGATCTGAACGCCGTCCTCGTAACGAGGGTCGCGACAGATATTCTGCGCACGCAGATCCCCGTGACAATCTCGGATACGGTCTTCCCGCGCCCGCTCGGAGAACCGGTCCGCGTGTTCGGCCATAAATCGCTCCAGGTAGGCGGAGATGACCGTCCGCATCTCATCGGGAAAAGCTACTATGTCCGGAGCGTCATGATCCCGGCACGCGTCACGGTTTACGGGGCCGCCCTCGCGAAGAGCGCCGGCGACATTCGCCGCTATAACGCTTTCATCACCAAACGCGCGGATGGCCGGTCCGGTCGCGGCGTTCAAGTGAAACCGGGCGATCGCGCCGGCAATCGTACGGATGTCGTCCTGGTCGATCTTTCGTGCGGCGATCCGGGCGGGCAGCATATCCTCGGCGCGGAGCTGGCGCATGCGTACCGCCCACTCCACCGGATCGCCGGGCATGTTCATCCGCAGCCGGCCGTCCGGATCCACAATGGGAACCACGTCGAGGTAAACATCCGGACAGAGACGTCGGTTGAGAGCCACTTCTTTGAGACACAGCTCACGCCGGTGGTCCCGCTCGCGATAATCCAGGAAGTCGAACTGAACCGGCTTTTTCACCTTGTAAACCAAAGCGCCGGTCAGAAAGACACAGGAGACATGCGTCTGGACGACGCGGATCTCTTCTACCGCGTGCGGATACGCAGAGGAATTCGAGAGTTCCCGAATAATACGTTCCAGCGCGATGTCAGGGGCGGTTGGCATCCTGTTCTCCCCAAAGTGGACGCGAGAATGACCTGTTTCAACGTTTCGACAGCACCTCGAAGATGACATGGATATTATGCAAGAGTCGATTCTGGGATCACCCTCCCCAAAATAGCTAAAGTAATTTTGGGATGGTACCCTGTTCGGCCCTTGGATCCCGGCTTCCTGCGGGAGGATGAAGAAGAAAGAGACCCTATGCCCCGGCCACCTCATGTTGAAAAGCATTTTACGTCGACCGAAACGGTGCGCGATATCGTCATCGGGATGTCCGATGGTTTGACCGTTCCCTTTGCGCTTGCGGCCGGTCTTACCGGCGCAGTCAGCAGTTCGCGAATCGTGGTCACCGCTGGACTTGCGGAGATCGTGGCCGGCTCCATCGCAATGGGCCTGGGAGGGTATCTCGCCGCGCGAGGCGACGCCGAGCATTATACCAGCGAACGCCATCGGGAGGAGCGCGAGATTGAGGCGGTCCCGGATCTGGAGGCGAAAGAGGTCGCTGAGATTCTGGAGACTTACGGCCTCACCGGAGACGAGAGTCGCGCGGTCGTAGCGGGGCTTCAGAAACGGCCCGAGGCGTGGATTGAATTCATGATGCGGTTTGAGCTGGGGCTCGAGAAGCCGGCGCCGCAGCGGGCGCTTATCAGCGCCGCGACCATCGCCGGCGCTTACATCGCAGGCGGATTCATCCCGCTGGCGCCCTATTTCTTCATGCCAGTGGCGCTCGCGGCCGTGAAATGGTCGGTCCTGGCAACACTCATCGCTCTCCTGGTATTTGGCTACGCCAAGGGACGCGCCACCGGTACCAACGCGATCCGGGGCGCATTGCAGACCGTATTCATCGGCGGACTCGCCGCCGCGTTCGCCTTCATCATCGCTCGGGCGGTGTCGTAGCGTGGACCGAGGACCGAGGACGAAGGACCGCCAAAGGATGAAGTAGGAAGGATGAAGGATGAATCAAAGCCCCAACACCCAAGACCTAACACCTACACCCGCGCCCTATTCAAGGCTGACCGTGAGCAGCATCTGCGTTGCCTGCACGGCGTAAAGACTGTGCCGGACGCCGGGCGCCAGGAGAAGCATTGTTCCACTGAGGAGCGCGTGGGTCTGCGTTGCGGTCTCAACGTTGAGACTGCCGCTCAGCACGTGGATGGAGACTGATCCTGAAGGCGCCACGTGTTCATCCAGACGCCCGCCGCGATCGAAAACGAAGAGTGTCACCGTGACAGAACCCCTTTTGAACAGCGTCTCCTGACGACGGCCGCTGATTGCGGGATGAATTTCCTGGCGAAGTTCATCGGCAACAGCGCAGAGATCGATCTGATGCTCCGGCGCCGAGAATCGCTCGGCAGGCCGCTGCCTCAGCCGCGCCGTCTCCGACACCCCGCTCTCCGCCTCTGCCAGCGTCTTGTTGAGCGCCAGCGCCCTGACAAACAGAATACTGTTCTCCCTCTGCATCTGTTCGTGGATAGCCACCTCAAGTCGCTCCAGCCGGTGGAGCATGATTCGATACGTATTACAGCCATCACCGGGCAGTGAATAATCGCTGGTAAGCGCGCGCATCCGCGCCAGCAGTTGCGCGTGGTTGGTGTGTTCGCATTCCATGCGTGTGATCCGGTTAACCACGCCATAATGGACAGAAGGTCGCTCCTCGGCGTTTTCAAGTCGTTTGAAGAGCCGGAAGAGGATCGCCTCTTCCTTAACCATGTGACTCTCCATTTCAGACCGGAAGCTCTCGAAGGTGGCGTGGAGCTCCCGCAATTCGGGATGGCGATCTCCATGAGCGGCTTCCACCCGTTTCACGAGGTACGCCAACCGGGGCAGCTCCTCCTTGAGGTATCGATGGTGCGTTGCCACGATGTGATCCGCCAGCTCACCCACGCCGCCGGCTGCCCAGGCGATCTCGCCGGCATGCTGCCGGGGGGTATCCGTCTCCTCAAGTTCAGCAATCAGCCGCTGCGGATCGAGTGAATGCTCGGAACAGGCCCGGATCAGGGGCGTTCGACCATGGTCACAATAGTCAATACCATGCCTCTCAAAAACTGAGGCGAGCGCGGGATTCTCCACGACTATCTGACCTACAGTAAGATTGAGATCAATTGGGTTCATGCCTCATCCTCCGGGCGATCTACCATGCCGCGCGTCATCCCGCGAGACATTCGCGCTGCGAATTGGCACGCGCCGCCGGTTCGAGAGAAGCTCGCCGGACGCGCTCACTTCTGTGCTATCATTCTCTATATGGACCGGGCGGAGCACATCCCCTAAACGACGGATTCTCGGTGAGACAGGTTGGACCACCTCGAATATGCGGGAGCGATCAAACGGATGATCTCGGATACGAAATCGCACGACGGATGGAAGCAAGGGAGCGGGGAGGCGTCACGTGACTGAGACGGAAAGCGCAGCAGCCCCACAGCCCGGGCCGGTGGGGGTTCTCCTCGTTGACGACCACGCTATCTGGCGCGGCGGGGTCCGCAGCATGTTGGAGGACACCGAGTTTGAGGTGGTAGGCGAGGCTTCTTCGAGAAATGAGGCGATCGAAGCGGCGCGACGACTCAAGCCGCGCCTCGTGCTGCTGGACATCCGCATGGCAGGCGGTGACGGTCTGGAAGCGCTTCACATGCTGAAGGAAGAGAACCCCGGGATGGCGGTGGTGATGCTGACCACCTACGACAATCCCACCTATTTCGCTCGTGCGGTAGCCGGCGGCGCAGCGGGGTATCTTTTGAAGGGCGTGGATCGGGACGAGCTGGTCGCCGCGCTTCGCGCGGTGGCCGGCGGCGAATTGCTAATCGCGCCGGAGGAGCTGGTCGCCTCGCTGCGGGGTGTCAGCGAAAGCGCGTCAACCTCCAAAGATCTCTATGAACCGCTCACGGAGCGTGAGTTGGAGGTGCTTCGACTGCTCTCCACCGGGCTTAAGAACCGCGACATCGCGACAGTGCTGTTCGTCGCAGAGAGCACCGTGAAGACGCACGTGGAGCATATCATGCGCAAGCTCGGGGTCTCCGACCGGGTGCAGGCGGCTGTCTGGGCTGCCCGGCATGGCCTGGTAAAACCGGATGGAGGGCGGAATGCAGAGTGAGCTGCCGCCAAAAAGACTGATACGAGTCACGGGGGAAACTCGACTGAGCCATGTTTTAGAGGCGATCCCGGGCGCGCTGGAGTATGTGGTTTCACTGCGGCCGCATGATTTTCAGCGGCTGAATAATCCCATGATGCGCAAGTATATGTCGCCCCGTATCAAGCTGAATCGTGTGGCCGCTATGGCAGGGGTTCCCGTCGAGGCGATCATTGAGAAAATGGCGGCGCTCGGCGGCGACTCGGTGGAAGCGCCTGCGGGCATGGAAGCCGTCCCGGCGCCCCGTTCACCGGAGGCGCCGCCTCTCTGGATGAAGGATGTCGATGAGGATTCCATCCATTGGGTGAATCTGCTCCCCATTGATGACGTGCTCGGTGACCCGATTCCACCCATCAGCACGGCAGTGAGGCGGATGCCGCCGGGTTCAGCGCTTGCCATCCGACATCGTTGGGAGCCACAGCCGCTCTATGATCTCTGGGTAAAGATGGGTATCGAGTGGTACTCGCGTGAGGCGGCGCCGGATGAGTGGAATGTCTTTGTTCATAAACCGGCCGCGTTCCCGCCCGCCGATCCGAATGAAACCGTGATGGTGGATTTGCGTCATCTTCCGGCTGCAGAAGGTCCGCCGCGAGCAGTTGCCATGTTTGAACAGCTTCCCCCAGGTCATGCCGTAGAAGTCTGGGGCATTCCGGGCACGCTGGACCCGGTCCGACGGCTCTTCGAGGCCACTCATCCCGGCGAGTTCGAATGGGAGGAACAACCGGGCAGCGATGACAAACAGGTCGTGCTGGTGAGGGCGCCTGAGTCATCAAGAACGTAGGAAAGAAGAAAGGCGCCCACCGAAGGGATTTCGCTGGTGCAACGGGCCCGGTGCTCGCCGGGCGGTCTTGATTCGTCCCTCATCCTTTTGGGGTCCTCCGTCCGTAACTGCTCATAGTTTGCGAGAGACGTTTGTCTATCCGGCCAGCAGCGAGCGCTAGCAGCCCCGCGGATAAGCGCCTGCTGGCAGGTGAGAAAGGGAGCACGTACTGAAGGTTCTCATCAAATGTGAACGGCTGCGGGACCATCTGTCGCGTAGCGGACGATTTGAAGGAGTCGCGGTGTGAGAGCGGTTGGGACAGCCATCGGAATACGACGCTAATCTGGTAGCGGAGCGGGCGGACCTGGCTCTGACGCGCGTTCGTAACTGGCGTAAGTTGAAATACTTGGATAGTTGAATTAGATCGTGAACCGCGTGAGCGAACGAGGCTGAAACTTCAAGAGGCGCCGAATAGATGGATGAAGATTGCGTAAGCGCCGCCGAAGCGGCGAAGATCCTGGGTGTATCACCCGAGAGCATCACTCAGTTTATGAACGCGGGTGTGCTCCCCGCGAAAGCGATGGAGGGAAATCCGCACGATATCGGGCTCACCCAAATGCGTCAGATTGCTCGCCCCGATCTCGAAGCCTTCGCCGCCAAATGGAATCTCGGAGCAAGTGCTGCAAAACCGACATGACGCGCCGCCGGCAAGTTGGCCGAGTCAGACCGATGATATAGGGTAATTGCTCACCACTCGTGAGAGCAAATTGCCGGCTGTGCCACGGGAGCGCCCTGTGGCTCGTCGCCGATCACGGGCCGGGATAGTATTTCCTTGAGAAATTGCGCCAGCTCCGCAAGTTCCCCCGGAGCATTCGCGATAATCCAGCGAGTAAGTTCGACGGAGTGGGTCGTCTTCGAGAAACTGACCCGCGCTTCGGAGAGGTCGGTGAACAGGCGCTCTAAGAGCCTCGCGCCATCAATGTCGATCCGCCAGCACGCGCTATTCGTTTTCTGAGCCGACCCTCCGAACGCTTCTTCGGTCCGCAGTTTGTCGATCCACCGTTCGACCTCGTCGGCCGTCAACGGTTCATCGCGGAATCCCTCGGTTGTGTTCCCAACCGCGGCAATAGCGTCCGCCATGAGCAGATAATTCTCGTACATTCGACGAGGGAGGAATTTGACCCGCCCATGGCCCGTGTTTTCGACGGCCGCCAGCTTAGCGTCAGATCGCCGCTCCCGGTCGAAGACAAAGCCAACCGCCGGGGGAAGCAGGGTGGCGCCAGCCTGGGAAAGCCTCTCGTAGATTTCGTAGGCAGCCCTGGCCTGCCTGCCCTCCAGTTCCCCGGTGCTGCGAACACCAATGATCGCCGTGCCGCGCAGTGGAAAATTTGCAGTCTTTTCCAGGATGAGAGGGAAGCAAAGCTCTTCCGTCGCTCCTTCAACCCAGAGAATCGCGTCAGCCCCGAAAACGTCCGAAAGGCGCGCGCCAACGTCTGCCAGCAGCTCTCGCAGTTCCTCGTTCTTCTTGGGGTCGATACTTCGGAACGTGCTCTGGGCGCCATTCTGTCGGACCTGCGTAAGCGTCGCCGGTTCTGCTGCCGTGACCACAAGCGGCGAGTGGCTGGCCAGGACGTATTGGTGCTGCGGATGCTCCCGCAAAACGCTGAGAAGGCGGCGGACCGCGCCGGGATGTAGGAAGCTCTGCGGTTCATCAATGAGAATAGTCCGGGATGAGGGGGAGTTCATCACGACATATAGAATCGCCAGCACCTGTCCGACACCCGTCCCGCTCTTGTTGAGCGGAACCGTCAGGTCCTCCCGTTCCTGAGCCGGGTCCTCCGTCCAGACGAGGATCTCATGAAGAGGTTCTTCACTCGTCCGGACCGTACGGACAGAGACCAGCTTTATCTGTGGAAGGACCTGCCGCACCGCAGCGGTGAACCGGGCGAACCGGCCGGGGTTGCCCTGCAGCTTGCCGAGGACCTCCGGCAGGTTGCCGCAATTGGGCTTTAGCACGTCGCTTGCGCCGACAGCGCAGGCCCCCATGTTGAACCGCTCGGCCCGAAACAGGTACACTTGCCCTCTAAGCTCCGCCCCGATAATCGTCCCCACCTCGCTGCCGAACCTACTCTGAGCGGCATCCCGGAAGCTGGGAAACCGGTTCTCACCGACGACATAACTGGCCGCCAAGCCATCGGCAACACCAGCCGAGGTAGGCAACTGCGGGGCTGCCTGCTTAGCGGCATACGTGCCGAAGGACGGGAGACGGGCGCAGCCTAATCCGCCAGGAGTGAACCACAATTCAAACGAGTGTAGTTCGTGGTCAAGGAACCACGCCGCGAACCTGTTCATGCTTTCGGGTTTATCGTCGGGGACGCCACCGGCGATCATCTCCGGCGTACCGATCCGTGGAACGGCCAAAAGGAATCGTCTTCCGGGGGTCAGGAGCAGCTCGTGCAGTTCCTCACGGCCCACCACCACGGTGAACTCCACCCAGCAGATCCCGCCCGGTGCATCGCCCTCACGCGGCACCGTGGCAAGACTCCGATGCGGCGAATTCGCGAAAGCCAGACTGAGCGCTTCCAGGAGCGCGGACTTGCCGGCGTTGTTCTGGCCGGTGACAACGTTGACGCCGGGCTTCAGCTCCAACCTCTCAGGCTCGTGAAAGCATTTATAGTTGTGGATCTGGATGGAGGAGATATACATGGTCAGATGAAGTTCAAGGGGATCAACTGCATTATACCCTGTCTATACTAACCGCTCTGGTCGCGACCGGATGGGACCACAGCCTCAGCGAGGAACCGTATCGCCCCGTTTCCGTCCCGAACTCCCGCGGTCGATCTCCGTGCGCCGCTCCGGGCGCCAGTATCGCCGCTTGGAAGGACGCGGCTTACCGTAGCGGACCCATTTCGCTTCCTCATGGTCGGAAGATCTGCAGGCCCGCGGCCGGCGGCCCCATCGCGTCGGCACAACCTCAACCCGAGAGCCCGAACGCATCCACGGCTCCAGCCACCGGCGCCGCCACCGCGTCCACGAACTCCGCACTCAATTCGCGCCCATTTCCCACACAATAAACTTCTTCCTCCTCACAAAACCACCCCTCCCGCCGCTTACAATTAGGAGGGGCCAGGCACACCGCAAAAAATGGTCACAGTCCCCACCTTCACGCCCAACCAGGCCCTCAACAGCGGATGTAAAGGTTTCTTGCTCTTTTCTCTCTTACTTTCTCTTACTTTCTCTTTCTTTCTGTCTTTTCTCTCTCTCGCTCCTCTCCGTGCCCTCTGTGCCTCTGCGTTGAAAAAAAGCCGTCTCATACCGTCTCAGTTAAGCACACCGGACCCTTTCAAAACTCTGGAGTCTCTCTCATGTCAAGCACGCCGAAATCGCTCAACCATCGCAAAGAGAAGGCTCTCGAAGCCCTTCTGTCTCATCCCTCCGTCGAAGCCGCCGCTCGCGCCTCCGGCCTCTCCCGCGCCACTCTCTGGCGCTATCTTGCCGATCCATCTTTCCAGAAGGCCCTCGATGCTCGCCGCACCAGTTCTTTCGCCGGTGTCCTCGAACGCCTCCAATCCTCGGCGTCCTCAGCCATCGACGTTCTCGAGCAGCATCTCCACGCCGAGGATCCGGCGCTTCAGCTCCGCGCCGCTCTCATCCTCCTTCGGCAGTCCGAGAAGGCCACCCTCCATCTCACTCTCTGCCGTCGGCTCGATGTCGCCGAAACCGCCATCGAGAATCTCGAATATCAATCCTGACTCCTCTCCCATCATCCATCACCCATCCCATGTTCATTCAAACACTCACCCTCCCAGCTCCGACCACCACAGTCATCCTTAAACGCCTCGAGTGTCTCGAAGCCGCCGTCAAAAAGGCCAGGATGCTCGCGCGCCTCCGCCGCGAAGCCGCCGCCCGCGAGGCGG